>CAZLKR010000022.1:0-23146 GCA_964560155.1 uncultured Aquiluna sp. | reverse complement strand
CTTGAACCCCTGACCCCCTGCATGCCATGCAGGTGCGCTACCAGCTGCGCCACAGGCCCGTGAACCTCAATAGTCTACACAACTATTGCTTTATTGGCACAACTGGGCAGTCTCGCCAGAGCCTCTCGAGTGAGTAATACTCGCGCTCCTGCTCGTGCATGATGTGAACCACTAGGTCACCAAAATCCAACAGAATCCAACGTCCGGTCTCTCGACCCTCGCGGAACCTGGTCTTGACTCCAGCCTTTAGCATTTCATCTTCAACGTTGTCAGACATTGCTTGTGCCTGGCGCTCGTTCTTGGCAGATGCGATCAAGAAGATCTCGGCTAGAGCGAATGGTTCTGATACGTCTAGAGCAACCAGCTCCTCTCCGAGCTTGTCGGATGCTGCGGTTGCTGCGATTTGAAGCTGTTCAATTGTTTCTTTGCTTGCGGACAAGTACTACGCTCCTAGCGCGTTCAAGATTGTGATGGTAGCAAGGATTGCTGCCACGGCCATTACAACTCCAGCGATGCCCATAGCCCACGGACGCCACCAACCCTTGCGAAGCACCGACTTCGGCACCACGCCAACGTTTACTCGCTGATTGATTATGTCCAGGGCAGAAACAGGTTCAACGATAGAAATAACTCCGGTAACCGCATCTTGACGATCGGCATTGTCCAACTCGATGCCATCTAGACCCGCGGTCATTGAACCGGTGTTTGGGTCGGTTAGAACTGTAATCGAACCGGTGATAGCAATCTCGCCGGTCTCGATTGGCAAGGCAATCGCTTCTGGGGCAACCTCCAGCACAATCGACTGGGTGCTTGGTTCAGCCAGCAGGTTGGTGCCCGTGAAATCTGCAGGTGGAAGATCGAGCGCACTGAAATCAGACACCACGATCTGCTCTAGTTCTGCAGAGGCAACTTTCTCATCGTCAACCTGGACATCCGGAAGTGTGATCTCAACCGAATCTGTAACTGGTCTTGCTGCTTCAGGTGTGGTTCTAACCTCAGGAAGCTTTCCCTTGCGCTCAAGTTCACGCAGTTCTCTTCGAGTAAGGCCAGTGGTTCCGGTCTCGACAGCAACTGGTTCACTCGCACCATAATTCGTCTGTGGCTCGTCAAAGGAAACTGAAGGCTGAGGTTCAAAGATGTCCTGCTGGGCTGGAGCAGCCTCAACTGTCGGAGTCGGCAGTTGACCCGAACGCTCCAACTCCCTGAGTTGCCTGCGGGTTAGTTGCTCGGTCAATTCTCACCTCGATAAAGCTTGTGCTTACCAATGTATTGAACTACACCGTCTGGAACCAGATACCAAACCGGCTTTCCCTCGCTGATTCGATCTCTGACATCAGAAGAGGAGATGGCCAAAGCAGGAACTTCCAAAAGCGACATAGAAGCCTCAGGGGCCTCAGGAAGGGCGAGTTTGTGACCTGGTCGGGTGACACCGATGAAGGTTGCCAGTGGCCAAAGCTTTTCAATGTCTTTCCAGGCCAAAATCTGAGCAATTGCGTCCGCTCCAGAGATAAAAAACAGGTCGGCATCCGGACGGTCATTAGCAAGCTGGGTCAACGTGTCAATAGTGTAGGTGGTTCCTGGGCGATCAATATCGACTCGAGAAACGGTAAATCTAGGGTTTGCAGCGGTGGCGATGACAGCCATTAGGTAGCGGTGTTCGGCTGACATGACCGGCTTTTTGTGCCAAGGTTCGCCGGTTGGAACGAAGATTACTTCGTCAAGTGAAAATGCATCCGCTACTTCACTTGCGGCGACGAGGTGGCCATTGTGGATTGGGTCGAAGGTTCCGCCCATTACCCCAATGCGTGGCCGCTTGATGGTCATGAGCTACTAGTGGTGTGCCTGCTGCGAAGTGGTCTTGTGGTCGTGACGGTTCGCAACGTTGCGGTATGACCAGGTGATTCCAGCCAGAGCTAGAAATACCAACATGGCAATGGCGCCGTACATGACTGCAGGGATTGGAAGCTCGTGGTGGTGCACTACGGCTTCGCTGGCAAGAATTGAAAGCAAGTTATCTCCTTATGCTTTGAATAAGTTTAGTCTCGGACCTGGCCGTTGCCACGAACTAACCACTTTGTACTGGTCAATTCCTTGAGTCCCATTGGCCCTCTGGCGTGCAGCTTCTGGGTAGAAATTCCAACCTCCGCACCAAAACCAAACTCGCCACCATCGGTAAACCTGGTCGAGGCGTTGACTATCACTACGGCAGAGTCGACCTCTTGCAAGAAGCGTTCGGCATTGGTTTGATCTTCGGTGATAATCGACTCAGTGTGATGAGTTGAATACTGGGAGATGTGCTCGAGAGCCTCATCCAAACCGGCAACTACCTTCACTGACAAATCAAGGGTGTAGTACTCGGTTTCCCAATCGACTTCCGTTGCTGGCACTCCAGAAACAACCTTCAGAGTCTGCTCGCAGCCGTGAATGGTCACACCGTTTGCCTCAAGCGCTGCTGCAATCTTTGGCAACGCGACAGCAGCAACATTTTGGTGGACCAAGAGGGTCTCAAGGGCATTGCAAACCGAAGGTCGCTGCACCTTGGCATTTACAACGATAGGGACTGTCTTTTCCAAGTCCGCAGACTCATCGATGAACATGTGAACCACGCCATCACCGGTCTCGATAACAGGAACCTTAGATTCGGTGACAACCGTGTGGATCAACTGCGCTGATCCGCGAGGGATTAGCACGTCGATCAATCCCTTGGCCTGCATCATCTCCACAGACCCTGCGCGACCATATGGATCGATGGTCTGAACCGATAGCGCTGGCAAACCAGCTTGAGCACAACCAGCCTGAATTAGCTCAACCAATGCTCGATTGGTGTTCTCGGCCGCGCTACCGCCACGCAACAACACGGCATTGCCGCTCTTGAGTCCCAGGGCCGCAATGTCGATAGTGACATTTGGCCGTGCTTCGTAAATAACCCCAACCACACCAAAAGGCACTCGAACCTGCTGAAGCTTTAGCCCGTTAGGAAGCGTCATTCCATCGACGTTCTGTCCGATTGGATCTGGGAGGGAGATTACAAGTCGTACAGCACCCGCAAGCGATGCGATCCGCTTTTCATCAAGCTTTAGGCGGTCTTGCAAGCCGGTAGAAACGCCATTTTGCAGAGCGTTCGCTAGATCGAGAGCGTTGGCAGCCAAAATCTCAGGAATGTGGGTCTCCAGCTGACGAGCAATGTTCTCTAGAGCAAGGTTTTTGAGGTTGGAGTTAGCACGCGCGATAGCGGCACTAACTGCCTTTGCGGAATGAAAAAGTTCAACAACACTCATCAGGAAATCCTATCCGCAGGCTCGAACCAGGTGTTTCTGCAGTCTGATGCATCGACTTTAGAGATGTTCTCAGTGCTGGTGAGCAAAACACCGACTCCCCCGGCCGTTGCTAGCTGAGCCGCTGCCAGCTTGGTCAAGGCTCCACCGGTTCCATAACCGGTCGAAGTTCCAGATACCTGAAGGTCACTTAGGTCTTCACCGAAGGCAACCACTGAGATTGGCTCCGCATCAGGTTCGGTAGGTGGCTTGGTGTAGAGAGCATCGATGTCGCTAAAAAGCACCAAAAGATCAGCACGGGCTAAAAGCGCGACTCGCGCTGCCAGCTGGTCGTTGTCACCGAAACGAATCTCCTGGGTAGCAACCGAGTCGTTCTCGTTAATGATCGGCAAAACACCGATTTCTAGTAGGCGCTCAAGTGCGCGCATAGCGTTCTCGGTGGTTGCCTCCTGATCAAGATTGTCCACCGTCAAAAGCATCTGCCCAGGAAGAAGGTCATATCTTGCAAGGCTTCGCTCGTAGCGGCCCATTAGCTTGGCTTGACCAATACTTGCCAATGCCTGCGAGGTTGCAAGGTCTTCAGATCTGACAGTCAGTCCGATAAGCGGCATCGCTGTTGCAATAGCTCCGGAGGACACCAGAATCACTTCTTTGCCAGATTGCTGCAAGCGCACCAAAAACTCCACAAGCAGATCAAGATTCGCTTCATTGGCACCGGTTATCGAGCTTGAGCCAACCTTGACAACTACCCTTCGGGCAGCACCTAGACGTTCAGAAGTCTGCATCACTCTTCATCCTCAACGAAAACGCTTGCTTCTCGAACTGCCTCACGCTCCGCGCGACCGCGAGAACGCTGGTCCATCATTTCGTAATACTCTTGGCGACGCTCCTGGTTGGTTCTGCGCTCGTCACTAACGAGTTCGGCTACCGAATCAATCAGTGGATCCCAGTCGAACACCACGCCATTTTGCTCACCAATGATAACGGTTGAACCGCGCTTCGCACCCTTTTTGTAGAGCTCGTCCTCGATACCAATCTTCTGCAGGCGCTCACCGAGGTAACCCACAGCGTCTTGATTGCTGAAGTCGGTCTGTGCCACCCAGCGCTCTGGCTTTGGACCAACAATGCGGTAGATAACTTGCTCGCCCTGAGACTCAGTGCGAATCTCATACTTAGAGTCATCTTTCTTCGGTGGCAGAAGCGAAATACGCTTTGCAACCGCAGCAGTTTGACTCTTGCGCTCTTCGGTAACCAATTGCCCAAGGGCGAAATTCAACTCTCGAAGACCTTGGTTTGTAGCACTCGAGATTAGGTAGACCGGGTATCCCCTGGCTTCAAACTCAGCCTTCACAAACTCCGCAAGCTCAAGAGCGTCAGGAATGTCAATCTTGTTCAGTGCCACCAGCTGAGGTCGCTCAATAAGCGGAGTCTGACCTTCTGGAACTTCGTAGGCGGCCAGCTCGGCAAGAATCACGTCTAGGTCGCTAATTGGATCGCGACCTGGCTCCATGGTCGCGCAGTCAATTACGTGCAAAAGTGCGCTGCAACGCTCAACGTGGCGAAGGAACTCAAGTCCTAGGCCCTTACCTTTGCTGGCACCCTCGATCAATCCAGGAACATCTGCGATGGTGTAGCGCATCTCTCCAGCTTGAACAACGCCAAGGTTTGGGTGCAGGGTGGTAAATGGGTAGTCCGCAATCTTTGGTCTAGCCGCGCTCATGGCAGCAATCAGCGACGACTTGCCCGCAGACGGGAAGCCAACCAGTGCGACATCCGCAACGGTCTTGAGCTCAAGAATTACATCTCCAGCCCAGCCAGGAACACCAAGCAGGTGGAAATTTGGAGCAATGCGCATGCGGTTAGCAAGCGTCATGTTTCCTAAGCCACCCTGGCCACCTTCAGCAACCAAAAGCTCCATGCCCGGCTCCGAAAGGTCAGCCAGAATCTTGCCGTTGGCGTCTTTAACCACGGTTCCAACCGGAACCGGAAGCTTTAGGTCTTCGCCCTTGGAGCCGTTGCGGTAATCACCGGCTCCAGAGCCGCCGGAGGTCGCCACGCGGTGAGGACGGTGGTGGTAATCCAGCAAAGTTGTGACGTTGTTGTCGGTGACAAGTGTGATTGAACCACCATCGCCACCATCGGCACCATCAGGGCCAGCAAGCGGCTTGAACTTCTCGCGCTTGATAGAGGTACAACCGTCGCCGCCGTTTCCAGCGCGCAGATGGAGCGTTACCTGATCTACGAACGTAATCATGAACTACTCCTTATAAGGAAAAAGGCGGACCTTATGGCCCGCCTCTCCTTGAAAATCAGTTACTGAGTAACGATGTTTACAACGCGGCGGCCAGCTTTTGAGCCAAACTCAACAGAGCCTGCAGCAAGTGCGAACAAGGTGTCATCCTTGCCACGACCAACGTTTACACCCGGGTGGAAGTGAGTTCCACGCTGACGTACCAAGATCTCACCGGCGTTTACAGCCTGACCGTCGTGGCGCTTTACGCCTAGACGCTGGGCGTTCGAGTCACGACCGTTGCGGGTGGAGCTAACTCCCTTTTTGGATGCCATTTCTACCTACTTACTTGATCTCGGTGACCTGGACACGGGTTAGGTCCTGGCGGTGGCCCTGACGCTTCTTGTAACCGGTCTTGTTCTTGTACTTCTGAATAATGATCTTTGGACCGCGGAGCTGGTCTAGAACTTCTGCTACAACCTTTACCTTGGCTAGCGCCTTAGGGTCGGTTACGACCTTGTCGCCATCTACAAGCAAAAGTGCAGGCATCTCAATGGTGCCTGAGGTAGCGGCAATGCGGTTCATGGTAACGATGGTTCCAACTGAAACCTTCTCCTGGCGACCACCGGCGCGAACAACTGCGTAAACCACTTCAAAACCTATCTATCTTGGAATTTGAATCTGGCCCAACGGAAAACCCGTGGGCAACAGCGCCCCAGCCTAGCAAGAAACTAAGACGGGGTCAACCTTATTGCTCGCTATTTTCAGACGAATCTGAACTCTGCGGAGCACGAGCTGCACTGGTAACCCTGCGGCGCTTTGGCTTTTGGGTTGGCTGTGCCTCAGGTAGCGAATCCAACACCGCGTTTAGCATCTCGGTCTTACCCTCTGGTTCTTTGGAGGTGTCTTCGCTCTGAGCTGCCTGAGCGATCTGATTAACCACGTTCTTGAAGGCGTCTGCCTGCTCGGCGGTGACTACCTTCTTGACTACCTCAGTCTTCTCTTTGCCCTTTTGCTTGTTCTTCTGTTTGGAGGAGTTTGACTGCTCAGGCATCTTGAAGCGAGGCTCGCTGTGAATCACAACACCGCGACCCGCACAGCAGTCACAGGTCTCTCCAAAGGTCTCCAAAAGACCAACGCCGATCTTCTTACGAGTCATCTGCACCAGACCTAGCGAGGTAACCTCACCAACCTGGTTCTTTGTCCGGTCGCGGCTCAGGCACTCAAGCAGGCGACGGCGAACCATCTCCTGGTTGGACTCCTGAATCATGTCGATAAAGTCGACCACGATGATTCCACCGATGTCACGCAGTCTCAGCTGACGCACCAGCTCCTCAGCGGCCTCGAGGTTGTTCTTGGTAACGGTTTCTTCTAGGTTTCCACCCGAACCGATGAACTTACCGGTATTCACATCGACTACGGTCATGGCCTCAGTGCGGTCAATAACCAAGGAACCGCCAGATGGCAGGTAAACCTTGCGGTCCAGCGCCTTCACAATCTGATCGCCGATGCGGTAGAAGTCGAAAATGTCCTCTTGCGAGGTGTAGGCACTCAAGCGCTCAACTAGCTCTGGCGCCACCGATGCAAGGTATTCGCTGATGGTTGAGAATGCTGATTCACCAGAGATAACAAGCTTCTGGAAGTCTTCGTTGAATACATCGCGGATGATCTTCACCAAGAGGTCAGGCTCTGAGTGAAGTGGCATTGGGGCCTTGCCCTTGGCTACCTTCTCGTTGATGGATTCCCACTGGGCCTTTAGGCGCTCAACATCGTGAATCAATTGCTCTTCGGATGCACCTTCGGCAGCGGTGCGAACAATCACTCCTGCATCCTCAGGGAGGGCGTGCTTCAGAATCTGCTTTAGACGCTGGCGCTCACCCTCAGGTAGCTTGCGGGAGATGCCGGACATGTTTCCACCCGGCACATAAACCAAGAAGCGACCTGGCAGCGAGACCTGAGAGGTTAGTCGAGCACCCTTTTGACCAACTGGGTCCTTGGTGACCTGGACTAGAACCTGGTCACCGGACTTTAGGGCCAACTCAATGCGACGTGGCTGGTTGCCAGTTTCGGCTGCTTCCCAGTCAACCTCGCCCGAGTAGAGGACTGCGTTGCGGCCACGACCAATGTCAACGAAAGCGGCTTCCATGGATGGAAGAACGTTCTGAACCTTGCCCAGGTATACATTGCCAATCAGCGAACCGCCCTGGCTCTCAGCGACATAGTGCTCAACCAGCATGCCGTCCTCGAGAACACCGATCTGAATTCTGGAATCTTTCTCGCGGACCACCATGGTGCGTTCAACCGACTCGCGACGAGCTAGGAATTCTGACTCGGTTACAGAAGAGCGGCGTCGGCCGCCATCGCGAGAGTCGCGACGGCGCTGACGCTTGGCGTCAACCCTGGTGGAACCAGTTTCTTTTTCGCCCTCTTCAGGCTTGTTCTTCTCTTTCGGAGCCTGCTTTTCCTTAGGCTGCTTCGCCTTAGGTTGCGGCTTCTCTACCGGCTTTTCATCCTCGGCCAGCTTGCCGCTGCGTGGATTTACCTTCGGAGTAGGCAGATCGGGTGCCTGGAAGATGAGTTGGATTGCTGCCGGTTTTGCCGGTTCTTCTTTTTTCTTAGCCAATTTTTTAGCCTCTAAGCCTGTGGGACACACCCGTTGGGCTATTTCTCGTGACTTAGACCGCAGCCGAAGTCGAATTCTAAAAGCGTCAGAATCAAAATCTGACCAAACCTTCGATGCGAGTGTGTTCGCATCTATGGATGATTATGCCAGCAATCACAAACAAATGCGATAATTCGGCTGTGGTATTTCCAATAACTCTTATCTTCACAGGCATCCTCGGATGGATCGCTAGCTTTGGCTTGACCCTAGAGCGCCTGCACGTGATGGCAAATCCGGCGGCGGTCACCTCGTGCGACATCAGCCCCTTCATTAGCTGCAAGTCGGTGATGCTCAGCGAGCAGGCGGCGCTTTTTGGTTTCCCCAACCCACTGATTGGAATAGCTGCCTTCTTTGCTCCAGTAGTGGTCGGTATGGCGATTTTGGCAGGGGCCAAGTTCAAGGGTTGGTTCTGGAACCTATTCCTATTGGGAACCCTGTTTGCAATGTTCTTTGTAATTTGGCTTGTGAGCCAGAGTGTTTACGTAATCGGATCTCTCTGCATCTATTGCATGGTGGCTTGGACCGCGACAATCCCACTGTTCTGGACACTACTTGGACACAACCTCAAAGAGGGTTACCTGGGCGAAAGACTCAAGACCGCAGTGGTTTACGAGTGGGCCTGGGTGATTGTGCTACTGAACTACCTAGTGTTCTGCCTACTGATTTTGATTCAGTTCTGGAACTTCTGGCCGACGCTGTTCTAGAACCAGAGCGCTAGTTCCCTAGCGGCAGACTCTGGCGAGTCAGATCCGTGAACCAGGTTCTGAACCACCTTGGTGCCCCAGTCTCTGGATAGATCGCCACGAATAGTTCCCGGTGCTGCAACGGTTGGGTCGGTAACTCCAGCAATAACGCGGAATCCCTCAATGACTCGGTGTCCCTCAAGGCGAATCGCAACGATGTCACCGGAGAGCATGAATTCCATCAGCGGCTCATAGAAAGACTTGCCCTCGTGCTCGGCATAGTGCTGAGCCAGTAGCTCCCTGGATGGGGTTAGCTTCTTCAGCGCTGCAACTGTATAGCCCTTGGCTTCGCAGCGAGAGATGATCTCCCCGATTAGATTTCTACGAACGCCGTCTGGCTTGATTAGTACCAAAGTTGCTTCAGACATTACTTTCCCTCAATTTCTACTTCGAAATAGATCTTCTTGGCCCTGTCGATTGTGGAGCCCGCGATTAGTGCCCAAATCCATAGTCCGGCGAGCATTACACCGATCAGGAACATCCCCCACAAAAGCACTCCCGAGGCAATCAGTAGCACCTGCCAAAAACTGCCAATCCAATAGCCCCAGCTAAAGCGCAGCACCGCCGGAGTCAAAATCATCAAGATTGAGCAGGTAAGACCTACTGCCCAAACCAACTCTGCATCGGCAACCTTTAGGCCAAAAGCTGCCAGGGTCGCAAAGAAAGCCACAAAGGACTCGAATGCCAAAACAATGGAGGCAAGGGTCTGCTTAGAAGATCTATTCCTCATCGTCTTCATCCATTCTTTGTTCTTGGATGTATTTCAAAACATCACCAATTAGGTAAAGCGAGCCGGTTACAAACAGGGCTGCTTTTTCCTCTGCAGCAAGCCTATTGGCTAACCGATAGGCAGCGTTGACACTTGGTTCAACTGCCAGCACTTCGATGCCGTAATCCTCGCAAATCGCCGCCAGTTCTGAAGCTGGAAGGCCTCGGGGCGATGACGGCTGGGTGCAGATGACCTGGTCAAAGCTCTTTGCCAACTCCGAGATGGTTCCGCTGAGATCTTTATCTGCCAGCATTGCCACCAGACCCAGAGTCTTTGGTGCATTGAAACTTTCGTTGATGGCGGCATTGAGCGATGCCATGCCAGCAGGGTTGTGAGCCCCATCCAGCACCACTAGTGGCTCCTTGGAAACCACCTGCAATCGACCTGGGCTAACCGCATCGGCTAACGCGGCTCGCAAAACCTCATCGGCAATCGGGCGAGAACCCTCGCCCAAGAACAGCTCGACGGCGGCAATCGCGGTGGCGGCATTCTGGGCCTGGTGGAAGCCATTTATTGGCATCCAAACCTGCGGGTAGTCCCCCGCCAAGCCGCGAACCGAGAAGCGTGTGCCAAAGCCATCGGCCATCACATCGCCATACTGGAAATCTCTGCCCGAGAGCTTGAGGTTTGCAGCCCTACTCTCCAGCACCTCGACCACACCGGCATACTGCGGGCTAGAGACCACAAGAGACTGCTCTTTGATGATTCCGGCCTTGGTGGTTGCAATCTCCTCCACCGTGTTTCCGAGTGATTTTTGGTGATCAAGGTCAATAGCGGTGAACACTGCGACGTCTGCATCAGCGACATTGGTGGCGTCCCACTCCCCGCCCATGCCAACTTCTAGAACTAAAACATCAACCGGTGCATCTGAGAACAACTGGAACGCGAGTGCGGTAAAGGCCTCAAAGAAGGTAAGTGGTTGGTGCCCCTCTGCAATCAATTGTTGGTCAACCAAATCCAGAAGCGGTTTGTTATCCCTGTAGGTATCAACCAGAATCTCATCGGTCACCGGGTCGCCATCCAAGGCAATTCGCTCATTGAAGTTCACCAGGTGAGGGCTGGTGAGCCTACCGGTTCGAAGGCCGTGCTCGCGCAAGATTCGCTCAATGATTCTTGAGGTGGAGGTCTTACCGTTGGTTCCGGTGATGTGGATGATGCCGTAGTTTTTCTGCGGATCGCCCATCAACCCAACTAGTCGAGCGGTTGGCTCAAGTCTTGGGCGAATGTGCTGCTCGGGTTGCCTGGCGTAAAGCTCGGCAAGAATCTCATCGAGTTCGTTTGGCTTGCTCACTTCTTGGCTAGCTCAATCTCAATCAGTCCGGTGTCACCAATAGTTAGCTCCCCAGAAACCGCGGCAGCCGAGACCACAAAGTCAGTCGCGAGAGTTTCACTTGCTACGAATTCATGGTGAGTCTGAAGTGCCGCCAAGGACCCCTCATCGCAGCGCAGGGTTAGAGAAATGCGATCGGAGACGTCTAGACCGGCATCCTTTCGAGCCTGCTGAATGTGCCTAATAGCATCACGCGCCAGACCCTCTGCCTCAAGCTCAGGGGTGAGCACGGTGGTGAGCAACACAAAGCCGGTTGAAGTGATGCCAACCGCTTGGTCAGCATCCGCCTGGTTTGCAACCATTGCGATCTCAAACTCGCCCTCGAACAACTCGGTTCCATCCACCACAACTAGGTCGCCCTTTTGCGACCAGTTGCCGGCTTTGGCTTCCTTAATAATGCGCTGCACATCGCCGCCAACTCGAGGACCGAGGGCTCTGGCGTTGACAGTGAGGGACTTTAGAAGACCAAACTGACTTGCGACCTCATCCGAGGATTGAACAACGGCAACCTGCTTCACGTTTAGTTCATCCGCGATTAGGTCTGCGTAGGCACTTAGGGTTTGGGCGTTTGGAGCTGCGATCGTCAGCTCACTCAGCGGTAGTCGAACTCGCAATCCAGCTGACTTGCGAAGCGCCTGAGCCACAGAAGCAGCCTCACGAATTGCATCCATGTCCAGCACCAGTTGCTCATCGGCTGGGAACTCGGATGCTTCAGGCCAGCTCTCAAGATGAACCGAACGACCACCGGTCAACCCGCGCCACATTTCCTCTGCGGTCAGTGGCAATAGCGGAGCCAAGACTCGAAGCACGGCTTCAAGCACGGTGTAAAGGGTGTCGAAGGCATCCTTGTCACCCTCCCAGAATCGGTCACGAGAGCGGCGGATGTACCAGTTGGTTAGCACCTCTGCGAAGTCCCTGACCTTGGCACTGGCCTGGTAGCTGTCAAAGACGTCTAGGTCAGCCTGTACATCCGAGATCAACTTGCTGGTCTTGGCCATGATGTAGCGATCTAGCAACTGCGATGACGAGGTCGAAGGAGATGCCTCGTAGTTTGCGGCATTGGCATACAGCGCAAAGAAGTAGTAGGTGTTCCACAGCGGCAACAGTGCCTGACGCACACCTTCGCGAATACCCTGCTCAGAAACCGAGAGGTTTCCACCTCGAAGAATTGGGCTCGACATTAGGAACCAACGCATCGCATCGGAGCCATCGCGGTTGAAGACCTCGTTGACATCCGGGTAGTTGCGCAAGCTCTTTGACATCTTCTGACCATCGTTACCGAGCACAATGCCGTGGCTGATGGCGTTCTTGAAAGCTGGGCGATCAAACAGTGCGGTCGCTAGCACGTGCAGGGTGTAGAACCAGCCTCGGGTTTGACCTACATACTCAACAATGAAGTCACCTGGGAAGTGTGAGTCAAACCAGTCTTGGTTCTCAAATGGGTAGTGCACCTGCGCGAATGGCATTGAGCCTGATTCGAACCAGCAGTCCAGAACCTCAGGCACGCGACGCATCATCGACTTGCCGGTTGGATCATCTGGGTTAGGTCTGACCAACTCATCGATTACAGGTCGGTGGAAGTCAGATGGGCGAACGCCGAAGTCTGCCTCCAACTCTTCCATCGAGCCATAAACATCAACGCGTGGGTAGTTTGGGTCATCGGATTTCCAAACTGGAATCGGTGCACCCCAGAAACGATTGCGAGAAATCGCCCAGTCGCGAACATTCTCAAGCCACTTACCGAAGCTGCCGCTCTTGGTGTGCTCCGGCACCCAGTTGATCCCCTGGTTCAGTTCCAGCATGCGATCGCGCAACTTGGTGGTCTCGACAAACCACGAAGAAACTGCCTTGTAGATCAGCGGGTTCTTGCAGCGGTAGCAGTGCGGGTAGCTGTGCTCGTAGGAGGCCTGTCGCAAAAGTCTTCCCATGGACTTCAGGTCCTGGGTGATTGGCTTATTGGCATCAAATACGTGCTGCCCTTGGTACGGGGCGATTACCGAGTTGAACTGACCGCGCTCGTTGATAGAAACGTAGGTTGGGATGCCTGCAGCCTGACAAACGTTCTGGTCATCCTCACCGAAAGCCGGAGCCTGGTGGACGATACCGGTGCCATCGGTGTCGGCAACGTAGTCCGCAACCAATACTTGCCAAGCATTCGCAACATCGAACAGCTCAGGGTTGGCATAGAAATCAAAGATGCGCTCATACTTCAAGCCATTTAGCTCGGTGCCTAGGTAAGTCTTCGTGATTGCAGCCTTGACCTCATCCGCACTCTCGTAGCCAAGCTCCTTTGCGTAGCCGCCGATCAAAGAGGTTGCCATCAGATACTTCGCGCTGCCGTCCTTTGATGGCGCGACCCCGTATTCGATCTTTGGTCCAACTGCCAACGCAAAGTTGGTTGGCAATGTCCAAGGAGTGGTGGTCCAAGCCACCAGGTTTACGCCATCTAGCTCGTGACCTGGGCTGGTGATTGGGAAGGTGACGCTGACCGACTGGTCTTGGCGGTTCTTGTAGACCTCATCATCCATACGCAGTTCGTGGTTAGAAAGCGGAGTTTCACATCTCCAGCAGTAGGCAAGAACCTTGAAGCCTTCGTAGACCAGGCCTTTTTTGTAAAGCTCTTTGAATGCCCAGAGCACGCTCTCGGTGTAGTTGGTGTCCAAAGTCTTGTAGTCGTTGTCGAAATCGACCCACCTAGCCTGACGAGTGACATAGGTGCGCCAGTCTTCGGTGTACTTGAGAACCGAGGTCTTGCAAAACTCGTTGAACTTAGCAACGCCAAACTTTTCAATTTCAGGTCTGCCAGAGATCCCCAAGAGACGCTCCGCCTCAACCTCAGCAGGAAGTCCGTGGGTGTCCCAACCAAAGCGACGCTCCACGCGATTGCCACGCATGGTTTGGTATCTAGGGATTAGGTCCTTGGTGTAACCGGTGAGTAGGTGCCCGTAGTGTGGCAGGCCGTTTGCAAATGGTGGGCCGTCATAGAAGACGAATTCCGGCGCCTCTTCGGCTACGCGATTGTCAATGGAAGCCTGAAAAGTGTCGTCTTTAGCCCAGTACGCCAAGACCTCCTCTTCGACCTTAGGGAACGAAGGAGAGGCGAGCGGACCATCAGGTCGGTCTGAGTGCTTTGGATACATCACGGCTTTCGAAGAAGTTCTAGAACATAACAATGTTAATCTAGAGGCCTGCTAACTCGGAGACTAAATAAGTGAACGCTTCAAAACCAGAACCACTAAGACCGGCCAACATTCCGGATAAGGCTACCGTTGATGGCCTAGAAGCCAAGTGGGTTCCAGCTTGGGAAAAGAATCAAACCTTTGCGTTCAATGCCGAAGCACCTAAGGAAAACGTCTTTTCCGTGGACACTCCCCCGCCAACTGCCTCCGGTTCGCTGCACGTTGGTCACGTTTTTAGCTACACCCACACCGATGTAATTGCTCGCTACCAGCGCATGCTTGGTAAGGACGTCTTTTACCCAATGGGCTGGGATGACAACGGTTTGCCTACCGAGCGACGCGTCCAGAACTACTACGGCGTACGATGCGACCCAACTTTGCCTTATGTCGAAGGCTTCACTCCACCATATGAAGGTGGAGACAACAAGAGCTCCAAAGCCGCAGATCAGCTACCAATCTCCAGAAGAAACTTCATCGAGCTTTGTGAGCGTCTAACCGAAGAAGATGAGAAGGCCTTCGAAAACCTTTGGCGCGACTTGGGCATCTCAGTTGACTGGGCCCAGACCTACCGAACTATCTCGAAGGAAGCCCAGCAGGTTTCTCAGGCTGCGTTCCTAAACAACCTTGCTCGCGGCGAGGCCTACCAGGCGATGGCCCCAACCCTTTGGGATGTCACCTTCCGCACCGCTGTTGCCCAGGCCGAGCTTGAAGACCGTGATATGCCAGGTGCTTATCACCGGATCGGCTTTGATGGTCCAGACGGAAAGATCTTTATCGAAACCACTCGTCCAGAGCTAATCCCAGCCTGTGTGGCCCTGGTTGCTCACCCAGATGATGAGCGCTACCAGCCGTTCTTTGGCAAAACCGCCAAAACCCCGTTGTTTGGTGTTGAGGTTCCAATCGTCGCTCACCGACTTGCCCAGAAGGACAAGGGATCGGGCATTGCCATGATCTGCACCTTCGGAGATGTCACCGACGTGATCTGGTGGCGTGAGCTCAACCTGCCAAACCGCCCAATTATTGGCTTTGACGGCCGAATTCTTCCTGATGCTCCAGACGTGATTGCTCAGAGCCCAAGAGCTGACCTTTTTGAGGAGATTGCTGGCAAGACTGTCTTCTCGGCCAAGGAGATTCTCGTTGAGGCACTAAAGGCCTCCGGTGACATGATCGGCGATGCCAAGCCAATCAGCCACCCTGTTAAGTTCTTTGAAAAGGGTGACAAGCCATTGGAAATTGTCTCCACTCGCCAGTGGTACATCACTAACGGTGGCAAGGACAAGGAGCTTTCCCAGAAGCTAATCGCAAATGGCCGGAAGCTCGAGTTCCACCCAAGCTTCATGCGAGTCCGCCTGGAAGACTGGATCAACGGCCTAAATGGTGACTGGCTAATCTCTCGTCAGCGCTTCTTTGGTGTGCCAATCCCAGTTTGGTACAAGCTCGATTCAGCCGGAAACCCGCTTTTCGACGAGCGAATCATTCCAACCCTTGAGCAGCTTCCAATTGACCCAAGCTCGGATGTGCCCGCCGGATTTACTGAAGACCAGCGCGGCAAGCCAAATGGCTTTACCGGTGAGATGGACATCATGGACACCTGGGCAACCTCGTCGCTAACCCCACAGCTTGCAGGTGGCTGGTTGAGTAACCCAGAGAAGTTCGCCAAAGTGTTCCCATTTGATGTTCGCCCTCAGGGTCAAGACATCATTCGAACCTGGTTGTTCTCTACCTTGCTCAGAAGCGAGTTGGAGCACGGCGTATTGCCTTGGAAGAACGCAGCCATCTCGGGCTGGATCTTGGATCCAGACCGCAAGAAGATGTCCAAGTCCAAGGGCAACGTGGTAGTTCCAAACGAACTGCTGGAAACCCATGGCTCAGATGCGGTTCGCTACTGGGCTGCAAGCGCTAGACTCGGCACGGATGCCGCCTTCGACGAAGGTCAAATGAAGATTGGTCGCAGGCTTGCTAACAAGCTGCTAAACGCTGGCCGCTTTGCCCTGAGCTTTGAGCTTCCTGCCGGCGTGACCGAAGTCACTGAGCCAGTAGACCAGGCCATGCTTGCTGCACTGCGAGAGGTCGTAGAGGGCGCAACCAAGGCTTTTGAGGCTTACGATCACACCAAGGCCCTGGAGACCACCGAGACCTTCTTCTGGACCTTCACCGACGACTACCTTGAGCTGATAAAGGAACGTGCCTATGGCAATTCCGGCCAAAGCGCTCAGGAGATCGGCTCGGCCGTTATCGCACTGCGTGAAGCTCTTGCTGTTTTGGTCAGATTGTTTGCGCCTTTCATCCCATTTGCAGCCGAAGAGGTCTGGAGCTGGTGGCAGCAGGGCTCGGTTCACCTAAGCCCATGGCCAAAGGCATCGGAAATTGAGTTTCAGGATGCAGCAATCATGCAAATTGCCAGCACTGCCCTGGTGCAGATCCGCAAGTCCAAGTCTGACGCCAAGCTTTCGATGAAGGCGGAAATCAAAACTGCAACCCTCACCGGCGCAAAAGAACTCGCTCTGATCGCGGAGGACCTAAAGTCGGTTGGAAAGATTGCTGACCTGAGATTGCTAATTGGCAACGAATTGGTACTTTCTGATTTGGAGTTCGCTTCCGAGGAATAGCATTTTGGGATGACTAATCCTTTACTGCAGCCTTCTTCGCTAGATAACGAACTTCCAGATTTCGCGAACCTTCGCGACGAGCACTATCTGCCTGCCTTTGAGCATGCGGTTACTGAGCACAACAAAGAGATTGCAGCGATCCTCGCCCAGGCTGAGGTCACCTTTGAGAACACCCTTGGCGCGATGGAGCGCTCTGGTGGGCTTTTGAGCACCATGCTGATGGTTTTCTATAACAAGTCATCCAGCGACACCAATGAGACTCTGCAGGCGCTTGAGGCGGAGATTGGTCCACGTCTTGCCGCCCACATGGACAGCATTCGTCTAAACCCAGCCCTCTACGCTCGCATCACCGATCTTGTCGCCCGTCGCTCAGAGCTAGGTCTGGATGCAGCGAGTGATCGACTACTTAGCAAGTACCTGGAGGACTTCGACTTCGCAGGTGCTGGCCTTAGCGAAGCATCAAGAAAGCGCGTTGCAGAAATCAACGAGCGATTGAGTGCCCTTGAAGCCGAGTTTGATAAGAGGCTGCTGGCTGACACCAATGATCTAGCGGTTGAGCTAGCCGATGACTCTCGTCTTGGTGGTCTAACCAAGGATGAGATTGACAGCCTTGCAGAGGCTGCCAAGGCAAGAGGAAAGAGTGGATTTGTCATTCCACTTCTGAACTACTCCGGCCACCCACTTATTGCAGCCCTAGAGGATCGTGAACTACGCAAAGAGCTCATGCAGCGCACATTGTCTAGAGGATCTCGAGGCAATGCCAATGACACCAGCAGCGTAATTCGTGAATTGCTGGATCTAAGACGTGAAAAGGCTGCATTGTTTGGCTTTGCCAACTACGCCCAGTACGTCTTGACCCAGCAGACCGCCAAGAGCCCGGACCGCGTGCACGAGGTCTTGCGAAAGATTGCCCCGGTGGCAAAGCGCAATGCCATAGCCGAGGGTGCCGTGCTGGCAGAGCTTATGCAGCGTGAAGTTGGAGCATCTGATCTGCAGTCTTGGGACTGGGATCGCTACACCGAGCAGCAGCGCAAGGAAAAGTACTCGATCGACACTTCAGTACTAAAGCCTTACTTCGAACTCAACCGAGTTCTAGAGGACGGCGTATTCTTCGCAGCCGGGCAGCTCTACGGCCTGAAGTTCACCAGACGTCCAGACCTAGTTGCTTACCACCCAGATGCCAACGTCTACCAGGTTGACTACGAGGATGGTTCACGTTGCGGTCTATACATCTTTGACCCATACGCTCGCCCTTCTAAGCGCGGCGGAGCCTGGATGAACAACCTGGTTGACCAGTCTCACCTCTTGGGCAAGCTACCGGTTGTGGTCAACAACATGAACATTCCAAAGCCTGCAGCTGGAAACCCATGCCTTATGACTTTGGATGAGGTAAACACCTTGTTCCACGAGTTTGGGCACACCCTGCACGGTCTGCTATCAAATGTTCAGTACCCAAGATTCTCGGGAACCAGCGTTGAGCGGGACTTCGTGGAATTCCCATCACAGGTGAACGAGATGTGGATGCTCTGGCCTGAGGTCTTGCAGAACTATGCAGTTCACCACAAGACCGGCGAGAAGCTTTCATTGGACTGGATAGACAAGCTTCAGGCCACCGAAGCCTTCAACCAGGGATTTGCGACCACTCACTACCTGCAGGCTGCAATTCTTGACCTAGCCATGCACGAGGCCGCAGAGACCCCAGCTGACATCGCTGCTTTTGAGGCAAACGCGATCAAGGACTACGGTCTTGACTACCACGCGGTTCCAACCCGCTACCGTCCAAACTACTTCGCCCACATCTTCGCCGGTGGCTACTCAGCCGGGTACTACGGATACATCTGGTCTGAAGTATTGGATGCCGAAAGCGTGGATTGGTATAAGGCGCAAGGTGGTCTGAGCCGTGCGAATGGCCGTAAGTTCTCCGAGTCACTACTTTCCCGTGGTGGAGAGACAGACCCGATGGACTTGGTTAGGGAGCTTTTGGGTCGCGACCCAGAGATCACGCCACTACTAAAGCGACGTGGTTTGCTCTAGAGCCTTCTGCCCAGCAGCCAAACGATTACACCAGCGAGCAGTGCCCAGAAGGCACCGCCAATTCCAAGGATGGTCACGCTCGCCGCACCGATGATAAAGGTGACAACTCCAGCAAGTCGGGTTGCATCATCGCTCACTGCGGTCTTAATGGCATTGGCGAAAGTGTTTAGTAGGGCTATGCCCGCCAGCGAGAGCAGTAACTCTCGCGGCACAGCCAACACAAAGGCAGCAAATGGTGCAGCGAAAAGTGCGAAGAGAATGTAAACAACCCCACCCCAGCTTGAGGCAATCCAGCGCTTGGCCGGATCCTTAGCCGCATTTTCATCAGCGTTTAGAGCTGCCGTGATTGCCGCCAGGTTGAGACCAAAACCACCAAAGAAGCTAGTGATGGCCGATGCGGTTCCGGTGGAGGCAAAGACCTTGCCAGCAGGAACTTGGTAACCAAGCGAAGACATAATCGCTAGGCCAGGAAGATTTTGACTAGCCATTGTGATCAGATAAAGCGGGATTCCGATTGCCACAATGGCTGCTAATTCAAACTGCGGAATGACAATGGCAAGTTCTGGCCAGAAGCTGCCGAATCTGGCATCACTTGCCTGCGGCGAGGTTCCAATCAGCACAAATCCAAGCGCAATGGCAATCGGGGTCGCCCACAGCGGCAAGAAGCGATTGACCAAGAACCAAACCACAACGACAGGCAGGATCAAGGCCGGGAAGTCAACTGCCGAATGCACGGTTGCGACCACAAAAGGGAAGATGACTCCGGCCAGCATGGCAGCAGATATCTGCGGCGGAATCTTGCGAACCAAAGCTCCAAGTGCTGGCCACAATCCGGTAAGAACAATCAAGAAGCTGGCAACCATAAAGGCACCAACTGCCAATTCGAATTTCAAACCAAGACCGGCACTGGCGGCTAGGAAGGCCGCGCCAGGAGTGCTCCACACCACGCTGATCGGCATCTTGAGCCAAACACTTAGGGTTATGGACATCACGCCGTAGCCGACCAGCATGACTGCTAGCGCGGTGGAAATCTGAGAGTCGGAGGCTCCCATTGCGGCAAGGCCAGCAATAGCAATTGCGAATGTGGCAACTGAACCCGTGATTGAGGCGACTGTGCCCGCTATGAAGGGGGCTAAGCGCTCGGAGTTGAGGTTGATTTTTCTACCTAGGCGGTCTTGTCTTTTAGACGCTGTGGCAGTGGTTGAACCTGCGGCAAAGACTTGTTGGCAACGATTTCCTCGGTGATCACAACCCTGCCCTGCTCGGTTGAACCAGGAAGCTCAAACATGATTGGGCCAAGCACCTCTTCGAGAATGGCACGCAGACCTCTTGCACCGGTGTCGCGAGATACCGCTAGGTCGGCAATCTTCTCGATTGCCGCCGGCTGGAACTCAAGCTCAAAGCCATCGATCTCGAACATGCGCTGGTACTGCTTGATCAGGGCGTTCTTAGGCTCGGTCAAAATTGCAATTAGGGCCGCTTTGTCCAGCTGCTCCACGGTGGCAATCACGGGTAGGCGGCCGATGAACTCCGGGATTAGACCGAATTTGCGCAAGTCCTCAGGCTGAACCTGCTTGAAGACATCCTGGTTGTCGGTCTTTTCTTTTAGCGGTGAACCAAAGCCGATTCCCTTTTTGCCGGTTCGCTCCCCCACGATGGTCTCAAGACCCGCGAAGGCACCAGCGACGATAAACAGCACATTGGTGGTGTCGATCTGAATGAACTCCTGCTGCGGGTGCTTGCGACCACCCTGCGGTGGGACAGATGCAATGGTTCCCTCAAGAATCTTTAGCAGTGCTTGCTGGACACCCTCACCGGATACGTCTCTGGTGATCGATGGGTTCTCGGCCTTGCGGGAAATCTTGTCGATTTCATCGATGTAAATGATGCCGGTCTCGGCCTTCTTCGGGTCGTAGTCGGCAGCTTGAAGCAGCTTTAGAAGGATGTTCTCGACGTCTTCACCAACGTAGCCGGCTTCGGTAAGTGCGGTAGCATCAGCAACCGCGAATGGGACGTTTAGTCGCTTAGCCAAGGTCTGGGCGAGATAGGTCTTTCCGCAACCGGTTGGACCCATAAGCAAGATGTTTGACTTGGCAATCTCGATGTCATCGTGGCTCTTGCCGCCGCGGGTTAGCGTGCCGGTGGCACGAATTCTCTTGTAGTGGTTGTAAACCGCAACCGCTAGCTGCTTCTTGGCATTGTCCTGGCCGATGACATACTCATCCAGGAAGGCCTTGATTTCGCGTGGGTTTGGCAGATCTAGCGACTCGGTTGACTCTTTAGCTTGAGCTCCGAGCTCTTCCTCAACAATTTCGTTGCAGAGTTCTACGCACTCATCGCAAATGTAAACTGAAGCGGGGCCGGCAATCAGCTTTCGCACCTGGCGTTGGCTCTTACCGCAGAAGGTACACTTCAGCAGTTCGCTGGTCTCACTCAATGTCATGCAAAAACCTTATTACCGGTTTGTGACTTTTTAAGGGAGGTTGGAAGACCTTTTTAGCCCTTGCGGGAAGTCAGAACCTGATCGATCAAACCGTAGTCCAAAGCCTCGGAAGCGGTAAGAATCTTGTCGCGGTCAATATCCTTGTTCACCTTGGCTAGGTCCTGGCCGGTGTGCTTGGCCAAAGTGTGCTCTAGCCACTCGCGCATGCGCATGATTTCTTTGGCCTGAATCTCGATGTCCGATGCCTGACCAGAACCGCCACCACCGGTAGCTGGCTGGTGAATCAATACTCGAGCGTTAGGCAGTGCCAAACGCTTGCCCTTTGCACCAGCAGCCAATAGCACTGCAGCAGCAGAAGCTGCCTGGCCTAGGCAAACGGTCTGGATCTGAGGCTTGATGTACTGCATGGTGTCGTAGATCGCGGTCAGTGCGGTAAAGGATCCACCAGGAGAGTTGATGTACATGGTGATATCGCGATCTGGGTCCTGAGACTCCAGCACCAATAGCTGCGCCATGATGTCATCGGCAGATGCGTCATCGACCTGAACACCTAGGAACACAATGCGGTCCTCAAACAGCTTGGTGTAAGGGTTGTGACGCTTGAAGCCGTAAGCGGTGCGCTCTTCGAACTCAGGCAGGATGTAGCGAGACTGCGGCATTGGGATGCGACCCGCTGCTGATTCTAGATAGGTCATCTTTATGCCTTTCCTACGCCTGTTGAGCGGTTTGCAAATTCTTGAATGTGGTCGATAAAGCCGTATTCCAAAGCTTCTTTAGCAGTGAACCAGCGGTCGCGGTCACCATCAAGCATCACCTGGTCAACCGTCTTGCCGGTCTGAGATGCGGTGATCGAGGCCAACTGACGTTTCATGGACATGATTAGCTCGGCCTGAGTCTGGATGTCGGATGCGGTTCCGCCGAAGCCACCGTGTGGCTGGTGCAATAGCACTCTGGTGTTTGGGGTGGCGTATCGCTTGCCCTTGGTACCGGAGGAGAGCAGGAACTGACCCATCGAGGCACACATGCCGATGCCAACAGTGACGATGTCATTTGGCACATACTGCATGGTGTCGTAGATTGCCATGCCCGCGGTGATCGAACCACCTGGAGAGTTGATGTAGAGGAAGATGTCCTTCTCGGAGTCTTCGGCCGCTAGCAAGAGGATCTTGGCGCAAATTTCGTTGGCGTTGTCATCGCGAACTTCGCTACCCAGCCAAACGATGCGGTCTTTGAGCAATCTGTCAAAAACGCCGTAACCTAAATTTTGTGGCTCTGCCATTGCAACTCCTTAGCTAACAAGACACAAAGATAGCTGCGGTTTTGCTAAAACTTGGGCATGTTCGCCGATGGCGTTAGCCTTCGAGCGAGACCTTGTTTCCCTTGGCGTCGGTAATCTCAGCGTGAGCAACCAGTGCATCCACTGCCTTGCGGCGTGATAGCTCGTCCACAAACATCGGAACCTGCCCAGCGTTGGCGACCTGCTTGATGAAATCGTTAGGGTCCATGCCGTAGTTGCGGCTCTGGAACGCTAGGTAATCGATCAGCTCCTGGTCCTCAACCTTGATGGCCTCGGCGTCCACAACTGCATCTAGCAATAGCTGAACGCGGAAGTTCTTCTCGGTCTCCTCCAACACCTCAACGCGGTGTGGGTCGTCCATTGCCTTGCCCTCGTTCTCGAGGTGGTGGTCAACTTCGCGCTTTACGGCCTCATCCGATACTGGAATCTTTGCCTTCTCGACCAACTGGTCAACGATCTGGTCGCGAGCCTGAAGGATCTGCTTGCGAACAAAGTTCAGCTCTAGCTTCTTCTCGATATCGGCCTTTAGCTCTGCGATGGTGTCGAACTCGCTTGCTAGCTGAGCAAATGCGTCA
>CAZLKR010000021.1:17951-24323 GCA_964560155.1 uncultured Aquiluna sp. | reverse complement strand
GAAACATCCTGCAGAACCTGGGCTGGGCATTTGGCTACAACATCGTTTTGATTCCGGTGGCAGCACTGGGTCTGCTAAACCCAATGCTCGCTGGTGCTGCCATGGCATTTAGTTCTGTCTCGGTGGTGGTCAATTCTCAGCGCTTAAAGTGGCAGGATATACGAGTACACAAAGGAGTGGCGAAGTGATTACCTCTGCCGACGAGAAACGCGTTCTCGATCTAGTCCCAACCGGTCTCTACATCAATGGCATCTGGCGTGAAGCCTCAGATGGCAAGACCTTCGACGTCTTTGACCCTGCCACCGGCAAGTTACTAAAGACCATTGCCGATGCCTCCTACGAGGATGGCCAAGAGGCGATGGCTGCCGCCCACCAAACCCAAAAGTCCTGGGCTGCCACCGCTCCTCGCGTGCGAGCTGAGCTTTTAAGAGCTGCCTTTGAAAAAGTGAATGAGATGGCGGATGACTTTGCGATCTTGATGTCGATGGAAATGGGCAAGCCATTTCTTGAAGCCAAGGGTGAGGTTGCCTACGGCTCGGAGTTTTTGCGTTGGTTCTCGGAAGAGGCAGTGCGCGTAAACGGTCGCTACCAGACTGCTCCAGATGGCAAAAACCGTCTGATGGTTCTCAAGAAGCCGGTTGGACCAGCCCTTTTGATTACCCCTTGGAACTTCCCGCTAGCAATGGCAACCAGAAAGATTGGCCCAGCTATTGCTGCCGGCTGCACCTCAATCTTGAAGCCTGCCGCGCTCACCCCATTGACCTCACTGCTATTCGCAAAGGTTCTCCAGGAGGTTGGTGTTCCAGCCGGTGTGGTGAACGTGATCCAGACTTCTCGAGTCTCTGAGGTCACCGGACCGATCATCAAAGACGCTCGCCTTCGCAAGCTTTCCTTCACGGGTTCAACCCCGATTGGCAAGATGCTGATCAAGGACTCCGCAGACCAGGTACTCCGCACCTCAATGGAGCTCGGTGGCAATGCACCTTTCTTGGTCTTCGAAGATGCAGATGTTGATAAGGCCATCGAAGGCGCCATGCAGGCGAAGCTTCGCAACATGGGCGAAGCCTGCACCGCAGCTAACCGCTTCATCGTCCACGAGTCAGTCGCCGATGAATTTGCCCAGAAGCTAACCGCAAGGTTTGCAGCTCTCAAGGTCGCTAGAGGTGTCGAGGAAGGCACCAACATCGGACCTGTGATTGACGAGAAATCGCGCAACGCGATTCACGCACTTGTCACTGACGCAACCTCAAAGGGAGCAAAGATTCTCACAGGCGGTGTCATCCCCGCGGGTGAGGGCTACTTCTACCCTCCGACAGTCCTTCAGGGCGTAGCTGCAAACAGCGAGATACTTCGCAACGAGATCTTTGGGCCAGTTGCACCGATTGTGACCTTCAAAACCGAAGACGAAGCCGTCGAAATGGCAAACAACACCGAATACGGTCTTGTCGCTTACGCCTTCACCAAGGACCTTAACCGCGGGCTGCGTCTAGCAGAGAAGCTAGAAACCGGAATGTTCGGACTCAACACCGGCTTGGTTTCTAACCCAGCAGGACCATTTGGCGGTGTCAAGCAGTCAGGTCTGGGTCGCGAAGGCTCACTCGAGGGAATCGAAGAATACCTGGAGACGGTATACGTCGGTATCGCCGACCCGACGGTCTAACTAGTCGCTAATAACCGGATTCTGCCCGAACCACAGATCCAGTGCTGGGAAGCCCCAGTTAAAAAGGATGGCAATTGTCGCGGCAATTAGAAGCGCCGAAGCGACTGACTTAGCAACCTTTCCGCCGGGCAGCTTTGACCAAATCCAGCTATAAATCATTAGAACCTCCTATTGCCTCAGGCGCTTCGGCAGAGCTATCGACTAGAACTCCCCACCAGGCCCAACGTCTCACGGAGTTCCACCTCGGATCGCAGGTGGTGAGGGTAATGATCTGATCACTTTGCAGGTCGATGCCTTTTGGTTTTGCATCTAGAACCCAAGTTGCTGAATCGCTTATCTTTTTGTTTTCACGAAGTTCATATGTGAACCAGCCCGATGTAGTTTCCACGTAAACCAGGTCGCCCGACCTTAGTTTTTCAAAGCGAGCAAACGGCTCTCCATGGGTGGCTCGGTGGGCTGCTAGCGAGAAGTTGCCAAAGCCTCCAGGAAGCGCTGCCCCTGGGTAGTAACCCACTCCACTTGCAAGTGCTCGTTCCCCGACCCCCACGATGATGGGCGTAGCCCAAACATCATCCTTGAGGCGCGGAATGTAAATTCTTCCGATGCTTTCAAGCGGAGCTGAAGTCAGTTTCACAACTTCAGGTTTATCGCTCAAACTGCTTGTTGCGCTGGTTTTCGGCAATGCTGCATCGAGCTCGTTGGAAATTGACACTGCCTGAACTTGCGCAACCTCATTGGTGAACCAAGATTGGTAAACCATGTAGAGCCCTATCAGCGCCGCTGCCGTCAGGCAGAGCTCTGAGAACAGAACCAGAGGCTTACGAATCTCTTCGCCTCGCAAACAGAAGACTCATAACGGCTGCACCAATTAGCACCATCATCCAGATTCCCAATTGCGAGAGGTTGGCACCGGTGTCGGCAAGGCTGGGAGGTGACGATTCAGCAGCTGGTGAGGAAGATCCAGAGTCAAACTCTGATGCCTGATCCGACGCATATGCCACTTGGTAGAAGTAAGTCGAAGTCACGCGGTAGCAGATTGTGCTCAATCCATCCGTCACCTTGAAGGCAACGCCGTAGTTAGCGTCTGTGGTGCATGAGGTTGGCGGATTAGGGTCAACCGGCGGCAGGCCTAGTTCCTCTGGCGCTGGAGGGGCCGTAGGAGTAGGTGTTGCACCTGGAGTCTGACCCGGGGTTGGGCCCTGGGTTGGGCCAGGCGTGGCCGAAGGAGTAGGGGTCGGTGTAGCCGATGGACTCGTGGTGGAGCCTGGAGTCGGGGTTGGAGATGGAGTTGGAGACACAGTTGACGATCCTGGACCACTCGGCGTTGGCGACGGGGTTGGAGTGGTCATAATGCGAATGACGATCTCGCTAACCGTCGGAGTAGGCGATGGAGGAGCAATCTTTGGCTCCAACTTTGGCCTAGGGCAAGCCGGAAGGGTAGATGACGGAGTAGGTGAAGGAGTCGGGGTCACTACTGGGGCAGAGCTAGTTGTTGCACTCGGAGTTGGAGTAGGGGTGGTACTTGGCGATGGGCTAGCACTCGGAGTTGGAGTAGGGGTGGTACTTGGCGATGGGCTAGCACTCGGAGTCGCCGAAGGCGAGCTGGTCGCCTGTGGGCTTTGAGTTACCGATGGGGCTGGTGTGCTCGACGCCAGCTTCACGCAGATCACAATGTGAGAAATTGCCTTGTCCCCGGTGCGGCCACCTGGATCGTAAATACCGTTGCCATTGACATCCGCCCAAACCATCGAGCCCTTGCCCGGTGCTGGGAACAGGGTATTTACCTGGAAGGTGGTTGGGTCAGCAGTCAGTGATCCAGCCTTCACAATCACGTTTGAGTAAACCCACTCGCCAGCGGGCTTAGCACCAGGCCACTGAATAGGGTCTGGAAGTACGAATGAGGTTTCCGAGAAAGGCTCTAGCTTCCAGCACATGGTGCCGTAGCCCTCATTCTGCCAAACCAACGGATTGTTCAGCTGAGCACCGGTGTACTCAACGTAAAGGTTCAAGTCCACGGACTGGACTGGACCCTGCACCTCAAGTGGGTTGCCGTTGGTTGAGGAAATCACAACCGTGCCACTCTCGGTACCAGCGGTGATCTTCACATCGGTTGGAGAAAGGGTTGGAGATGCTTGAGTCTTGGCCGGGGCACCAAAGTACTCACCGACTACGGTGTTGGAAAGCGCTCCCATAACTGTTTCGAAAATGCTTGAGATACCCGTGAATAGGTAACCCAGAGTCTCCATGAAGTAACCCCATGCAGATACTGAGTTCACTGAAGGGCTGAAGTAATCGGCTTCCGGCGAGCAGGTAAGAGCTTCTGGCGCTGGCGCAGAAGGTGCTGCGCTCTGAGCGGCGGTCGTGGTGAAGCTAACAGATGCACCAGTTTGGGTTCCGATGCCGTCGGTAACCACGATCCAGTAGTAGTAGGTGGTGCCGGCGGTTAGACCAGTCAAGTTTGCCGAGATCGAGGCCGATGCTCCGCCGGTGGTGTTCAGGGCTGTGCCATCAACCGTCGCACAACCAATCATTGTGGTGGCGGTGCCCCAGCAGAATCGGTTAGTGGTGGTGTTGGGTCCAGCAAACGCAGTTCCGTTGATGGTTGCCGAAGTTTGACCAACGCCGGTAGCCGGGTGAGTCTGTGCTCCAAGGGTTGATGTGAACTGAATCGAAGCACTTACGGTCACTGACATCACTGCCGAAGCCGACTGTCCGGTGGTGTCCGTCACACGGTAAGAAACCGTGGCCGATCCGCTGAAGCTTGAGTTTGGGGTGAAAATCACGGTACCCGAACCGGTTGACCAGGTTCCTACGCCGCTGATAGTTAGCGACCCGACACAGCTGGCAGGATTTGCTGGGTTGATGATGCAGCCAACCAAAGGCAGGATGCTGCTGGTCGAAGGTGATAGCACCTTCGGCGTGGTTGGGTTGGTCTCACCACTGGCATTGCCCACGGTTGGAGCGCCAGGCCTAGCGACCACTGCAGACATGGTTCCAAATGCAGTCTGCCCGGCAGCGTCAGTGACGCGAACTGAAATCTCGTCGGTGCCGTAGTAAGAATTTGCAGACCTATAGCTGATCTGATTGCCAACAATCTTCCAGAGGCCATCGTTTGAAGCGCCAGAGGCATCCTGCACGCAGTTACCGCCCCAGACGATACAGATGGTGAAGCTGGTCGATGCGGTGATGGTTGGGGAGAATGTCACGCTCTGCGAGCTGGAGAGGCTTATGGTCAAGCTGTTGATAGTTGGTGGGGTTGGAGCCAGAACCTGGACAGTCATGGATGCGGAAGCAAACTGCCCGTAAGTGTCGGTGACTCCGTAGTAAATGGTTACTGTCCCGGAGAACGTAATTGGTGCGCTGAAGGACAAGGTGCCATTGGGGTTCAACAGCCAACTGATGCCGTTCGACGAAGACGATGTAGAGGTACATGGAAGTGAAACGGGCTCGGCGCTGTAGATGCAGCGAGTCAGGTTGGTCACAGCACTAACCGTTGGTGAAAGCGTGACGCTAGCGCCAGCGGAGACGCTGGCAGACGCATTAGTTACACTCGGAGCGCCAATAACGGTCACAGTCGCAGTGCCGATGGCAGTGCTGGCTAGACCCGAAGTTGCAATTCTGAAATCAACTGAGGTTTGCCCAGTGAATCCCGCTGCCGCTTGGAAAATCACCTTGGTCTTGCCGCCGTTTAGGTTCCAGGTACCCACGCCAGTGACCGCGTAAGGAAGCGAGCGACAAGCGGCTCCATCCCAAATACAGGTTTGAGTCGCATCTAGGGTTCCGTTTTGAGCGGTGATGGTAGGGCTCTCAGTTTGAGTGGTGCCAAAGGCTGTGAAGTCAACCGAGTTTGCCATCAGGGCGTTGGTGACAGTTGCCTGGCCGAACGCGTAAGCAATATTGCCGGCACCATCGACGATCTTGAACTCCACCTGAGCCGGATCTTCATCCGCTGCGGTTAGGTAGGTGTTTACCGGGTCGAAGAACAAGCGCTTGGTGCCATCTGCCATGGTGATGATCGAGAAGACACCGGCGTTTTGGGAACCGAGTCCGCCATTGGTCTTCACCGTTACCGGGGACGTTCCACAGTTCGAGGTCCCCGGAGTAATCATGCAGAACTGACTCCAGTTGATGCCATTGGTCTCACCGACAAAAGTGAGGGCGGAACCGGTGACGTTTACATCCAAACCGGTGACCATCGTTGAGTCGTTGGCGGTGAAGGAAATCGGGGCGCTGGCCAAAACGTTTGCCAGGTTCGGTTCAACACCGGTGACGATGTTGGTGCTGGTCTTGTCCAGAGTCGGCAAGGTGATGTTCGCGGAGAACGGAGTGGTGTGCTTGATCAAGTTTCCGGATGCGATGTATGAGAAGCCCTGAACTCGGCTGGTCACATTCGCACCGTTGTAGGCCGCCCTTGCAACAAAGGTGTAATTTGCCGAATAAAGACCACCACAGTTAGCCGAGGATGGCGAAGTCTGGTTGCTGAAGTAGAGCCTGTCGGAAAGATATCCGCTGGCACCACAGGTGCTCTTGTCGCTGTAGACATTTACTTTTCTCAACTGCCAGGCGGCAGCGCTAAATCCCGCGATCTTGAGCGCGCAAACTGGAAGCGTTAATCGCGTCTCCTTTAGCGCCAATGGGGACTGGCTGGTTGTAATCGGCTCGGATCGAACTTATCTTTGGAACTTAACGGATGCAGATTCATCGCAATACGA
>CAZLKR010000021.1:0-17941 GCA_964560155.1 uncultured Aquiluna sp. | reverse complement strand
CCAGAACCGATAGTTCCGGTGTTACCAGTAACAGTTACCACGACGGTCGATCCAAGACCAACGGTGGTTCCAGCTGCGGTGACCGCTGCGGAGTAAATCTTGTTGGCATTTGCCTTCAGGGTTGACTTAGCGGTGGTGATGCTGTCGGTATAGGTGCAAATCTCTGTGTTGCCATCCTTAACCGACACAGTGATCGTTGTTGGATTGGAGTTTGGTTGAGTTCTCACGTCGGTGAGGAAATAGCTGGAAATCGACTGACCGGAGTTCACGGAACCGTGATTTTGAGTATCTGGTTGCGCGGAGTTGAGGCTGACCGCTCGGCTGTTGCCAGTAAGGGCGACCTGGACATTCAGGTTTGCAACGTTTGACGTTGGAGCTACCTTGTAGCCCAGGTACATGCCCTCTGCACGCGGTGAGAACTTGATGTCGTAGTAAGCCTTGGGTCCGTGAAGCGGGGTTACAACACCTGCGGAACAAGCCGCAGCACTGGCGCTGGGTGCAAATGGATCGAATGTGACGTTGGTGAATACCGCTGGTAGCAGGAGTGCTATCGCAAGAAATCTTGAGATTCCCCGAACGCGGCCATGAGTTGCCATTGACTATCCACCTTAAGCTCAGTGAAATGTAGCATTAGCGGAACAAGGAGGCCAAAATAGTATTCGGATATCCCCATCCGCCGAAGTATTCAAAAAGCCGCCCGAATTAGCGGGGAAGCCCATAAACTCCCTAACCTTTATTCATGAGCAAGATTTTGCTACTTCACGGATGGACAAATCGCCGCCCAGAAGGCCACTGGATGCGGCTTACCGCAGCCTGGCTGAGAAATGCCGGCCACCAGGTCTGGTATCCGCAATTCCCCAACCCAGAAACCCCAAATCCGGCCGACTGGCAAGAGCTGCTTCGCCAAGAGTCCAACATGATGGATGAGGTTGAGGATGGCGAAAAGATTGTCATCGCCCACTCGCTGGGAACGATCAACTGGCTCTATGGAGCACTGAATGACCTCTTCAACAAGCCCTTCGACAGAGCGCTGCTGGTTGCAATCCCAGACCCTGTAAAAACCAACGAGACCACAGGGATTGAGGGTGAGCCGATGGACTTTTCCAACCCTCTGCTTGCATCTCAAATGCGCAAATGGGCTGGGAGAGCGAGAGCAGTTGCCAGTGATGCAGATCGCTGGCAACCAAATGGAACTGGTTTCTATCAACCGCTTGGTATCGAGACCACTGAGGTTGTCGGCGCAGGTCACTTCTCGCTGGATGATGGTTGGGGTCAGTGGGCAGGCTTAGCTCAGTGGGTTGAGACTGCTAACCCTGAGGACCTACTTAGACGTTAGTTGTGCCCCGGCTGCGGCGCATTCCTGCTACCACCAATAAAAGCAGCATGGCCACAATGCCCATTGACATCGTCACCGTGACGGCCATGGTGGGGTTTGCCAAAACCATCAGCGTCATCAAAGTTGGGCTTAGTGCCGAGACAATCTTGCTCAGCATCATCACGTAGCCCTGGCGTTGGCCGTAGCTCTCTGGACCGAAGAACAGTAGCGGCAGTGCTCCTCTAATGAATGGGTTTAGCCCTACCCCAATGCCGTGCAGGATCACGAACGGCAAAATCGCATTGGTGCCAAAGACCAGCAGCAAGATCACACCCAGCGGGTGCACCAACATCGATATGGCCGCCACTCGCATGGGAGTCAGGTAGCGATCAAGCGCCACTAAAAGCACTCTGGCTGCCACCTGAGATGGGCCAAGAATGGTTGCCGCCAAAATAGCCAGCTGTTGGTCTGCTCCAAGCTCACCGAGCATGAACGGCAAGGTGGTGTTAACGCCCGAAACCAAAAAGCCTTCAAGCGCAAACATCAAAGCAAAAACCACGAGGAGCGGGTTTAGTCGGCCACGGTTCTTGATGATCTTGCGAATTGGCCCGGTCGCATCCGACAACACCCTGGGTTCGGTTTTTGGAAGCGATAGGTGAATAGGCAGGGCAACCAGCAGATGCAGGGATAGCCAGAACCAAACCGCAGTTTGCCAGCTGAAGCTCTCATTTAGGTAAGAGGTGAGTGGCCAAGCGATGGTTGAGGAGAATCCGGCGTAAACCGTGATACCCGCGATTACCTTGTTCGACTTATCGCCCAAGAACGAAACCGCAGTGGCAAAGGCCGAGTCGTAGTTACCCATGGCGGCACCGATACCGATGATTGCCCACGCCACAAACAACAGAACTGGTTCCGAGCTCAGTGCCAAAAGTCCTAGACCCAGGGCGAAGGCTAGATTGCCAAAGGGCAGGACTCTTCTTCCGCCCAGGCGGTCGATTGCCTTGCCGATGCGGGGTCCGATCAGACCTGAAACCAGAATCGAAACGGTGAAGGCCCAGAAGAATAGCTCGGTTGGAATGCCTAAGTCTTCTGAGATTGGAACGGCGAGGATGGCCGGTAGGTAGAAACCTGAACCCCAGCCGATGATTTGCGGTATGCCCAGCTTCAAAGTCAGCTTTGTGCTGGTTTGCATGGACACCTCGATGTGATTACTACCCAAGCTTAGTAAGCACTAGTGGTAGTTTTTGGCCATGAAACCACACGCGATAATCACCGGTGCAAGCTCAGGTCTTGGACTCGAATCAGCCAAAGCTCTCTCGAAAGCCGGCTACAACCTAACCATGGTTGCCAGGCGAGCTGATCGCCTCGAGAAGGCGGCTAAAGAACTTCGTACTGCGCATCCTGAGCTAGACATCAAATCGCAAACCCTGGACGTCTCTGACTTCGATGAGGTGGCAGCATTCGCTGCCAGTGTTGAAGGCCCAATCGACCTCCTGATGAATAACGCAGGTCTCATGGGTCCAGATTTCAAACTCTCGAAGCAGGGAGTCGAAACCCAAATGGCGACCAATCATCTAGGTCACTTTGTGCTCACAGCCAAGTTATGGGATCGACTAAACCAAGCCGAGAAACCAAAGATGATCTCGCTCAGTTCTGTGGTTCACCGAAGGGGAAATCTCGACGCATTCGATATTGAGTCTCTTCGTGGAGCAGATCAAGCCAAATACAATCGCTGGCAGCGATATGCCGACACCAAACTTGCCTGCCTCTACTTCGCCAGGGAGTTAGACATCCGAGCAAAACTTGCCGGCAGCAAAGTGCAGTCGATTGCCGCTCACCCGGGCTGGGCCGTCACCGGACTGCAGGAAAACTTCCCTCACGTGCTGGACCCATTTGCTCAGACCGCCGCCCAGGGAGCGCAGAGCCAAATTCTGGCTTCACTCTCAAATGACATCAAGTCAGGAGATTTTGTGGGTCCGAGATTCGAACTTTGGGGAAAGCCAAAGGTCATTGCCGGCTCTAAGCGCTCTCGAAACCTTGAGGTTGCAGGCAAGCTTTGGGAGCTCAGCGAAGAACTCACCGAGGTTAAATTCTTGGCTTAGAGGTAGGCTTCTTAGAGATTTCAAGGAGTTCTCTTGCAGCCACTAAACCCGGAAGCCATCGTCGGTTCTCGGATCACAAACCAAAGCCTTAGGCGTTGGCTTCACTCGCTACCGGGTGTTGACAAGGTCGGCCTCGAGGCCAGGGCTGCGGCGCTGGGAACCAGATCAATCAAAACCAGCTCAAAAGCTTGGGCCCTGGATGCCGCCATCAAGATGATGGACCTCACCACTTTGGAAGGCATGGACACTGAGGAGCGAGTCCGCAGTCTTTGCCTCAAGGCACTCACCCCTGACCCAACCGACTTGGATTGCCCAAGACCTGCAGCAATTTGCGTTTACGGTGACATGGTCAAGCACGCCAAGAAAGCTCTGGGCAATAGCGGGATCTATGTCGCCGCAGTGGCCACTGCTTTTCCTTCTGGACGCGCAAGCGTCCCGGTTAAATTGCTCGACACCAAGGATGCCGTCAAGGCCGGTGCCGACGAGATTGACATGGTTATCGATCGCGGTGCATTCCTAAGCGGCAATTACCTAGAGGTTTTCAAGCAGATCCAGGCAGTAAAAGAAGCCTGCAAACGAAGTGATGGCACCTACGCTCACCTCAAGGTCATCCTCGAAACCGGCGAACTGCAGACCTACGACAACATCCGCAGGGCCAGCTACCTTGCAATGCTCGCCGGAGGCGACTTCATTAAAACTTCAACCGGCAAGGTGACCGTAAACGCAACCATTCCAATCACCCTGCTGATGCTTCAGGCGGTAAGAGATTGGTATGACCAGCACGGTGTCTTCATCGGCGTGAAGCCAGCCGGGGGTATCCGCACCGCCAAGGACGCCATCAAGTACCTGGTGGTTGTGAAAGAAACTGCAGGCGAAGAATGGCTCAACCCGCAGCTATTTAGATTTGGTGCATCCAGTTTGCTAAACGATGTTTTGATGCAGCGACAGAAGCTAAAGACCGGCAACTACTCCGGCCCCGATTACGTGAGCGTGGACTAAGGAAAATAATGTTCGAATACGCAGCAGCTCCAGAATCCCAAGCCTTGGTGAAGTTCAAGGACAGTTACGGCCACTTCATCGACGGCAAGTTCCTAAAGCCTGGCAAGACCTTCCAGACCATCAACCCAGCCAACGAGAACGTACTTGCCGAGATCACCTACGGCACCGAGAAGGATGTTGACCTAGCGGTCAAGGCAGCCAGAAGTGCTTACGAAAAAGTTTGGTCAAAACTGCCTGGGGCTGAGCGAGGTAAGTACCTGTACCGCATCGCACGCATTATTCAAGAGCGTGCTCGTGAGCTCGCGGTTGCCGAGACTTTGGACAACGGTAAGCCAATCAAGGAAACTCGCGACGTAGATATTCCGCTGGTCGCGGCTTGGTTCTTCTACTACGCAGGTTGGGCAGACAAGCTTGACTACGCAGGTCTTGGTCCTAATCCAAAGGCCCACGGTGTTGCCGCCCAGGTGATTCCTTGGAACTTCCCACTGATGATGTTGGCCTGGAAGATTGCTCCGGCCCTAGCTGCTGGAAACACTGTTGTTCTAAAGCCTGCGGAGACCACGCCGCTGACGGCGTTGCTTTTTGCTGAGATTTGCCAGCAGGCTGAGTTGCCAGATGGCGTAGTAAACATCGTGACTGGTTTTGGTGACACTGGTGCTGCACTGGTTGGACACAAAGACGTCAACAAGGTTGCCTTCACCGGCTCCACCGAGGTGGGTCGCATCATCGCCCGCCAGGTTGCCGGGACCAACAAGAAGGTCACCCTAGAACTTGGTGGCAAGGCAGCCAACATTGTGTTTGACGATGCCCCACTGGACCAAGCGGTTGAGGGAATCATCAACGGAATCTTCTTCAATCAGGGACACGTCTGCTGCGCAGGATCAAGGCTTTTGGTTCAAGAGTCAATCCAAGACGAGCTACTCAAGAAGTTGCAGCGACGCATGGAGAGCCTGCGCCTGGGCGACCCGATGGACAAGAACACTGACATCGGTGCCATCAACTCGAAGGCACAACTTCAGAAGATCGAATCCCTTGTGAAGCAGGGTGAAAAAGAAGGTGCTGAGCGCTGGTCGCCGGCGTGTGCGATTCCAAAGAATGGCTTCTTCTTCGCCCCGACTTTGATGCTTGGTGTGAGCCCTGCCAATACTGTTGCTCGCGAGGAGATCTTTGGACCGGTGCTTTCGGTGATGACTTTCCGCACTCCGCAAGAAGCTGTGACCAAGGCAAACAACACTGAGTTTGGACTAAGCGCTGGCATCTGGACCGAGAAGGGTTCGAGGATTCTCAAGCTTGCCGATCAGCTAAACGCTGGCGTGGTGTGGGCAAATACCTTCAACCAGTTTGACCCAACCAGCCCATTTGGTGGGTTCAAGGAATCTGGCTACGGCAGGGAGGGCGGCAAGCAAGGACTTGCTGCTTACCTGAAGGGAGGCTACTGATGCGTTTAGACGTTAGAAAGACTTACAAGCTCTACATCGGTGGCAAGTTCCCACGTTCCGAGTCCGGTCGGGTCTACCCGGTGTCAGATTCCAGGGGCGACTTCTTGGCCAACGTTGCAATGGCATCTCGCAAGGATGCCCGTGACGCAGTTGTTGCCGCCCGTGCTGCTCAATCAGGCTGGGCAGGTGCAACCGCCTACAACCGTGGACAGGTGCTCTACCGCATCGCGGAAATGCTCGAGGGTCGTCGCGAGCAGTTTGTTGCCGAGATCAGGGCACTGACCGGCAAGAGTGAAAAGCAAGCCAACCAAGAGGTTGATGCAGCAATTGACTCTTGGGTTTGGCATGCGGGCTGGACCGACAAGATCGATGCGGTGGCGGGAAACATGAACCCGGTTGCTGGACCTTTCTTTAACATTTCCACGCTGCAGGCAACCGGAGTGGTTGCTGCCTTTGCTCCTCAGGACAGTGCACTTTTGGGATTGGTAAACACCATCGCGCCAGCGATTGTCTCGGGTAATGCCGTGGTTGTGATCGCAAGCGAGAATCTGCCGCTACCGGCAATCACGCTCACTGAGGTATTGGCAACCAGCGACCTACCTGGTGGCGTGGTAAACGTGCTCACCGGCAAAGAGGCTGAGATTGCTCCTTGGCTAGCCTCACACCTAGATGTGAATGCCATTGACCTCGAGGGAACCAGCGACTTCGTTGAACTTGAGATTCAGGCTGCTCAGAATCTAAAGCGCGTTATCCGCAAGGGTGACTTTGCACGCAGTGGAGCCAAGGGAAGTTTGAACCACATCACCAACCTGATGGAAGTCAAGACCGTTTGGCACCCAAAGGGTCACTAAGGTCTGCCACCAACTTTGGTAATCGCCTTGGCGGCAAATCGCACCGCGGCTTGGGCTGACTGAACCAAAGCCTTGCCGGATAGCAATTCCGCGAGCAGCTTTGCTGCAAAGGCATCTCCGGCACCGGTTACATCGACTACGTCTGCCGGTATTGCAGGAACGTGCTCGCTGCCAGATTCCCAATTGAGCTGCACGCCATCTGCCCCCAGCGTCAAAGCAACCTGAGGGAACCACTGAGCCAACAGCGCTGCGATAATCTCCGGTCTCGACTCCGCGGAGAGGATGCGGCCTTCTTCGAGTGATGGCAATAGCAAATCCACTCCGGCAATCGCAGCTAAGAAGACATGGACTGATTGATCAGCGATGTAGCCAGCGCTTCCGGGATCGCAGGCAACCAAGCCGTGCTGCTTCGCTCTTTTAATCAACCGCTGCAGGGTCTCGACGCTCTGGTCAAAAACTGTGTAGCCGGAAATGTAGAGAGCATCGCCAAATAGTTCTTCTGGGATGGCGCTTAGGTCCAGGTTTCGATTCGCTCCGCGGTCGGTTAGGAAACTGCGCTGCTGCCCCTGAACCAAAACCACGATTCGACCAGTCTGCAGTTGCTCATCGACCTGCAGGTGTGGGATGACTTTGTAGTTGCGGAGAATCTCGGAGTGACGATCGAAATCCTCCTTGGCAACTCGACCAACAAAGTGGGTTTCAACTCCTAGGCTGGCGAGCCAGCAGGCAAAGTTTGCCGCTGAGCCACCTGGTTGCTGTTGGATCTTGCTGTTGGTATCGGTGTCGAGGCGGATCTCTGAGTTTGGGATAACCAAGATGTCATCAATGACATCACCGACCACCAAGACCTTTGGCATTAGCCCTGAAGCCTGCACCAAGCGGTAGCGATGTCTGCCGCTACCGAGACGTTGTTCTTTGCCAGGTTGAGGTTTACCTCAAGCGATACCCCGCCGGATGCCTGCACGATGTATTGCAACAGGAACGGTGTAACAGCCTTGCCGGTCACACCTGCCTTCTCGGCAGCTTCAAAGGCGATTGCTAACACTCGATCGTGCTCTACTCGCTCCCAGCCTTGATGGGCGGGGACTGGGTTAGCAACCACAATTCCACCCGCCTCACCCCTGGCTGCCATAACGAGTGCAATCTCGTCAGCGTTGTCGGCTTGGTACTCCAAAGTGAAGTCGGACTCTCGAAGCCAGAAGCTTGGGAAGATTTTGGTGCCGTAGCCAATCACAGGAACACTCAAGGTCTCAAGTCGCTCCAGGGTGGCAGCAATATCCAGCACGCTCTTCACACCAGCGCTGACCACGGTTACTGGAACCTGGGAAACCACAGTCAAATCTGCCGACTCATCGAAGGTGTCTTGAGCTCCACGGTGGACACCGCCCAGCCCTCCGGTGGCGAAGACTCGAATGCCTGCCTGTGCGGCAAGGTATGCGGTCGCAGCCACAGTTGTTGCGCCAGATATGCCCTTGGCTGCCAGAATCGGCAGGTCGCGAACCGAGGCCTTAGCGATATCTTGATTTGAAATCACATCTAGAGCGGCTGCGTCCAAACCAATATTTGGAATGCCGTCGATAACTGCGATGGTCGCTGGAACAACGCCCTTGTCCCGAAGGATCTGCTCGAAATCCAGCGCTGCCTGGTGGTTGCGCGGCCGTGGCAAACCGTGAGAGATGATGGTGGACTCAAGGGCCACAACCGGCAGATTGTTTTGCAGGGCGTTTAGGACTTCTGGGTGTATTTTCAGCACCAGATAAGGCTACCCGCCATTCCACGCCCTGCCACCAGCAGCGCGACATAAAGGCCTAGTTTGTGCGAACCTTGTCCGTGTGATGGATTGCTTGGGTAGATTCATAACCTAAGCATTTGTCTGGAGATAGTTTGAAGCGCCCCTTCTTCACGACCCCTAAAGGTCAACGCATCGCCATGGTGCTGGGCACACTCCTATCGCTGCTTGCGCTGCTACCGCTCTACTTCACAATGACCAGCGAACTTGCCCGCAGCAATGTCTCACAGTTGCAATTTGGTGAGGTCAACTTCTACCCACTGGATCAGGCGAAGTCGGTCTCCGAGCTTGCCGGTCTTGAGGTGCTGGGAATCTCTGAGGTCACAGAATCTGAGTTTGGAACCACAGTCAAGATTCAGGTTCTGAATCACGGACAACTGGTCGGAAAGCGCGAGGTCTGGGCAAAGGTCTATAGCCCAGAGGGCAAGTTGCGCGAGGGCATGAAGATCTGGCTGGAACTCAAAGCCAAAGGTCCTATCTACCTAGAGTTTTTCTTCACTGGAACCGCCAAAGAGCTCGGTGAGAGCAAGATAAGTTTGGGTTTTTAGCGTAGATTTCTTAGGTGCCTAACATCAGTGCAGAATCCTGGCGAGAGTTTGTTGCCTCCAGGCGAACCACCCGTGATTTTCTCCCTACCCCGGTGCCACAGGAGCTGATTGATCAGCTGCTAACCGATGCGATGACCGCACCCTCTTGGTCCAACACCAGACCCTATTTGATTGCCACCGCCCAGGGTGAAGTGCGCGATCGAATCTCCAAGGAGTTCCTAGCTCGTTGGGAGCAAGCCTCCAAAGCGCTTGGTGGTGGCTTTCTAGCCAAGGCAAAGCTCTTCATCACTCGCTACGGCCTTCCAACCAGCGACTACAAGGTGAACCGGGTTTACCCCAAGGAACTGCAGCCTAGAAGCGCGCGAGTAGGAGCAGAGCTTTACGCACTGTTGGGTATTGATCGTAAGGACCAAAAAGCTCGCCAGGCCCAGTGGGCAAGAAACTACGAGTTCTTTGGTGCGCCGGTTTCATTCTTCGTCTTCACTCACTCCGGGCTGGGAGAGTATTCGGTTTCGGATGCTGGCCTATTTATGCAAAACCTAATGCTCTCGGCTCACGCCCACGGGCTTGGCAGCTGTGCCCAGGGAGCGAGCGCGCTTTGGGCAGACGCCGTAAGGGCAGAGTTTGATGTCCCTGAGGGCTACAAGCTGCTCTGTGGCATTGCCCTTGGCTATCCAAGCGATCACAAGGTAAACACCTTTGGGGCAGATCGATTGCCAATCAGCGACATCAAACTCAAAACCAAATGATCAATTTTCAAGACCCTGGTTTTCTGGCTGACCCATACCCGCAGCTTGCGGAGCTAAGGAAATTTGGAAAGCCGATCTGGCATGAAGAGCTCGGTGTTTTTCTAGCCGCCACCCACGCCGATTCAAATGCCGTACTGCGAAATCGCTCACTGGGTCGTATCTTCCAGGCCAAGGAACCAAACGATGAATGGGACACCTTCAACTGGCTGCACGCCGATTCGATTTTGGATTCCGAACCACCAAAGCACACCAGACTGCGCTCACTGGTGATGAAGGCCTTCAACCCGAAGAAGATTGAGAGCATGCGACCCGATGTTGAGCGCATCACTCAAAAGCTGCTCGATGAAATTGAAATCAAGCTTGCAGACAGCGGCCAATTTGATGTCATAGCGGATTTCGCAGAGCCACTGCCGGTCAAGGTAATCGCCTCGATGCTTGGGTTCCCCGATGAGGACGAGCATCTACTCAGACCCTGGTCTCAGGCCATCGTGAAGATGTATGAGGTCTCGCCCTCGGAGCAAGAGAAGGCTGAGGCCAAACAGGCTTCGGCCGAGTTCGCAGACTATGTCCACGGTCTAATGCTTGAGCGCAAGCAAAACCCAGGACCTGACTTGATTACCGACCTTGCTTTGGTTGAAGAGGATGGCGAAAAGCTAAACGCGCACGAGTTGATAGCAACCTGCGTGCTGCTTCTCAATGCGGGCCACGAGGCCAGCGTCAATGGCTTTGGTAATGGCTTTGTGGCAGCTCTTGAGCGCGAGGATGAAATGAACCTGATCCGCACCAGCCCAGATCAGCATGCGGCAACTGCCATCGATGAGTTTCTAAGGTTCGATGCCCCGCTGCACCTGTTCGAGAGAACCGCGACCCAGGACACCGAGGTTGGTGGCGTTGAAATCAAGCGTGGTCAGAAGATTGCTGCCCTGCTAGGTAGCGCAAACCGCGATGAGGCGGTCTTTGAGAAGGCAGATGAATTGGATCTGTCCAGAGACCCAAACCCACACATCGGATTTGGTGCTGGCATTCACTTCTGCATCGGTGCACCGCTGGCTCGCATGGAAATGACGACATCACTTCCGATGCTGATGAAGGCTCATCCGAATATCAAATTGGCCAAGCAGCCCAAGCGCAGACCAACATTCGTGTTGCGCGGTTATGAATCGGTTTTTGTAACTAACTAACCCTTGGTTGCACCAAGCGTCAAACCGGATACGAACTGTTTCCTCAGAATAAAGAACACCAAAAGCGTCGGTATCGCCGCAATCATCGCACCGGCCGCTAAGAGGTTGTAGTCGGTTACGAATTCACCCTGCAGTCGACCAAGCGCCGAGGTAATCGGACGCTTGTTGTCGGTTGACATCAAGACCAATGCCCAGAAGAAGTCGTTGTAGATCCAGGTGGTCATCAAAACCGCAAGGGAAGCTAGCGGTGGGCGAAGTAGCGGCAGCATCACCCTGAAGAAGTGGGTGAACACCGAGGCACCATCAACCTGAGCTGACTCAGAAATCTCTTTTGGAATGGTCTTCATGTATGAGCTGAGCACGAAGGTCGCGAATCCCATTTGGAATGCCACGTGGATCAGCACAATGCCCCATGGGTTGTCATACAGAATTCTGCGGTCGCCAACTAGGTCACCAATTGCCAGGTACATCTTGAAGACCGGGATGAAGACCAGCTGGGCTGGAAGCATGTTTCCGGCGGTGAATAACAAAAGCATTGCCACGTTGAACTTGAAGGAATACCTGGTCACCACAAAGGCCATTAGCGAGCCAAAGAACAGGGTCAGGAACACCGCAGGCAGAGTGATTACTGCGGTGTTATAGAAGTAGCGAGGCAACTCCATGCGCTCGATGGCTTCGATGTAGTTGTTGAAGTTCAGCTCACTTGGCCAAGACAAAATGCCGTTGGCACGAATGTCCTTGTATGGGCGAAGCGATGAGAACAAGGTCCAGGCGATTGGAAACAGCCAAACAATTGCGAACAGACCAATGAAGGCCGAGATGAAGCGGTCCTTGACCTTCTGAGAGTTCTTGGTCTTCTGGTCTTTTACCAAGGTGGTCATCGCACATCCTCCCTAAACTGCTGCTGCAGGTAGGCAAGGATCGGCACGATGGAGAGTAGGAAGAGGATTACCGCGTAAGCGGCACCCTTCATCGATGCACCCTCACCGGCGATGTTCTCGAAGACCAGCACTCCCAAAATGGGCAAACCACCGCGACCACCGTAAATGATGTAGACCATATCGAACGCCCTCAGCGACTCGATAATGGTGATCACAATCACGATGATGTTTACCGGCTGCATGGCAGGGAAAATGATCCTGCGGAAGGTCTGCCACTCGGTTGCACCATCAATAGCCGCTGCCTCGCGAAGCGATGCGTCAATGGCCTTTAGTCCGGCTAAGTACAAAAGCATGATGTAGCCAATGTGACGCCAGGAAGCCATGATCAAAATCACCCAGAGGTTGTAGCGATCATCGCCAAAGAATGAGATGGCCTCAGATATCGGAAGACCCATGAGGCCGTTTACGAATCCGTCTGGACGCAATAGGAAGTTCCAGATGATTCCGATAACCGCCATGGAAAGCACTACCGGTAGGTAGTAGGCGGACTGGTAAAACTTGTGGCCGCGGATCTCGCGATCAATCTGGTAGGCAAGCAAGATACCTAGCGGGGTTGCGATTAGGCCGAACCAGAAAAGCCAAACAACGTTGACGCGAACTGCTTCCCAGAAACGTGGGGTCTCGAAAATGATGTTTTCGTAGTTTGCAGTTCCAGCCCACTGGATATCGCTCAGGTGAATACCAGTCCAGTAGGTGAAAGAAAGATAGATGGTGGCAACTGCTGGGAACCAGACCAGTGCCACGTGCAAGAAGGTTGGAACACCGACAAAGAAGCCGAGAGTGACTTTATCTTTGCCAGAAAAAGTGCGACGACGACGAGGCTTTTCTACCTTCGTCGTCGCCGCACTCATTATTGAATTTCTGCTGCTTACTGCTTATAGGGCAGGAAGAGCGTCCCACTGAGACTGAAGTGACTCAAGGATCGAATCGGTTGACGATGGGTCCTTGAACCAGCTCTGGAATGCAGGTCCAACGATTGGGCCGGCAAAGTCAGGGCGGGTGTCGCGGTCTAGGAACTGGGTGATGTACTTCGCCTCGTTCATGACCTCAACCTGCTGTAGCTGGAATGCGTCATAGGTCGAGCGGTCCTGACCGTTGTTTGCGGAGGTCATTGGGATACCGGTGTCAAGCATTGCCTGAACACCCTCAATGTCACCTGCGAACTTAGCTAGGTCTGCACCACCGGCGTTGTTTGCACCGTTCTTAGCTACACAGAAACCGTCGATAGGAGCATCGATGGTGTCGCGAGCGTGGTCAGGGTTGATCTCTGGGAATGGGATGATCCATAGGTCGTCGTAGTCTTCCTGGCTCTGCTCTAGGAAGTTTGCGCCGAACCATGAACCGTTGAAGAAGAATCCAGCCTGCTTCTGCAGTAGCAACTGCATTGCGCCATCCCACTCAAGGTCCAAAACGTTGGTGTTCATGAATGGAAGTAGCTGCTCCCAGTGACGGAATACTTCCTTCACACGGTCATCGGTCCACTTCTCGCGACCTGCAAGTAGGTCTACGTGGAAGGTGTATCCGTTGATACGAGCGTTCAGGATGTCGAAGGTTCCCATTGCTTCCCAGCCACCCTTGTCAGCTGAAGCCAGACCGATTAGGCCCTTTGCCTTCATCTCACCTAGTGCTGCTAGGAAGTCGTCCCAGTTGTAAACCGAGTCAGCATCCATGCCGATCTCAGCCATCATGGACTTGCGGAAGTGTAGACCCCATGGGTACCAGCTCTGAGGCACGAAGTACTGCTTGCCGTCAGCGGCAGTTGCAGCAATCTTGTAGCTCTCGTTGTACTGGTCGCCAATTTCGTTCCACACGCCAGATAGGTCTACAAGTAGGCCCTGGTCTGCGAAGAACTGCATGCGGTAACCGGCCATCCACTGGAAGCAGTCGTCAGGAGTTCCCTGTAGGTACTGTGACAAGTTGTTCTGGAATGCGTTTGACTCGGTTGCGTTGTAGGTAACCTCGTTGCCAGTCTTGGCAATGTAGGCGTCAACCAAACCCTTTAGCTGGGTGGTTGGAGACTCGTCAACGGTGCGAGCACCGAAGGAGATTGGCCCAGAGGATCCTGGTGCGCAACCGGCGAGCATAGTGGCGCCTGCAATGCCTAAACCACCAGCTGCAGCGCCTTTAAGAAGCAAACGGCGGTCAACTTCGTGACCGGCGATCTTGTTCAACATTGAACCTCCTGAATAGTGGACTTTGGTTCAGGATAATCGCCCGTTTCAGACAAAGCGGACAATTCTCATAACGAAATAGTCACAAATCGACAGAAACGAACAAAGTCGAACATTTTCTACCCATTTCGGGGACGGGGTAATTAGCTCAAAAGCTCTCTCACGCGGGGCACAACCTTGGTGCCGTAGAGCTCGATTGCCTTCATGAGTTTCGAGTGCGGCATCGGCCCATTGGCGTACTTCAGGTCGAATCGGGACGCCCCAAGGCTTTCAATTGCATAAGCGATCTTCTTAGCGACCTTCTCTGCAGACCCGACATACATCGATCCGCCGTTGACCTCCGAGATGAAGTGCATCTTGGTGGTTGGACCCCAGCCTCGCTCTTTGCCGATTCGACCAAATGCAGTTTCATAGTGTGGCCACTGCGCTTCAACCGCATCGTGGTCGGTGTCTGCAATAAAGCCAGGTGAGTGGATTGATACCGGAAGCTCCTGGTGGCCAAACTTCGCTAGCTGCTCCTTATAAAGGTTGGAGTACGGAGCAAAACGGGCAGGATCACCCCCGATGATGGCGAGCGCCATCGGGATACCCAAACGTGCAGCACGAACCACCGAATCTGGCGAACCACCGACACCAACTCGCAGCGGGATCGCACCACGCTCAGTCTTTGGGTAAACCTCCTGGTTGGTAAGCGATGCGCGCATCCTGCCCGACCAGGTGACTGGCTTCTCCTTTAGAAGTTCCACCAAAAGCTCAAGCTTCTCCTCGAAGAGCTCGCCGTAGTTTGCTAGCTCATAGCCAAACAATGGGAAAGACTCGATAAATGATCCGCGACCCGCGGTGATCTCGGCGCGACCATTAGATAGCGCATCGATAGTGGCAAAGCGCTGGAAAACCCGAACCGGGTCCTCGGAAGACAACACGGTAACGCCGGTGCCGAGCTTGATCTTGCTGGTAACGGTGGCAATTCCAGCCAAAATCGTGTCCGGTGCAGATACTGCATAGTCATCGCGGTGGTGCTCGCCGATATTGAAACTGTTTAGCCCCACCTCTTCGGCAAGCTTGGCTTGCTCAACGACATCGCGAATGACCTGTCCAGCAGATACTGGCTGACCTTGGTCATCCAGCGACATATCGCCAAAGGTGTCTAATCCAAATTGCAATTCCGAGACGTTCATGATTTCAGTCTAGGGGGTCTAGACAAAAACCGCTAGTTGGCTGCAGCCAGCTGACCGCAAGCCCCATCGATCTCCTTGCCGCGGGTGTCACGCAGCGTGGTGGGAATGCCGTTGCGGTCCAGGATGTCAATGAACGAGTTGATCTGCTCCTTGGTGGAGGAGGTCCAAACGGAACCAGGGGTTGGGTTTAGTGGAATCGGGTTGACGTGAACCCAGCCCTTGCCACGATCGTTTAGCTTGTCTGCCAATAGCTGTGCTCGCCAGTCGTGGTCATTCATATTGTGAATCAGCGCGTACTCAATCGAAACTCGACGACCAGTCTTGTCGTAGTAGGCCTTCGCGGCATCTAGCGCCTCATCAACCTTCCACTTGGAGTTAACCGGAATCAACTCATCGCGGAGCTGGTCATCTGGGGCGTGCAGCGAGAGTGCAAAGGTCAGCGGCAGATCCTCTTCCGCCAACTTCACAATGCCAGGCACCAAACCAACGGTTGAGACCGTGATTTGCCTTGCGCTCATACCTAGGCCATTTGGCTGCGGCTCCACCATGGTGCGAATCGCGTCCATGATCTTGGCGTAGTTGGCAAGCGGTTCACCCATACCCATAAAGACAATGTTGTTTACGCGCTCATCCTCGTGACGGTTTGCACCCAGCTCGCCGGCTCGAATGGCACGGTTGGCCTGCACGATCTGATCCACAATCTCAGCCGCAGACATGTTCCTGGTGAGGCCTGCCTGCCCGGTGGCGCAGAACGGACAGTTCATGCCGCAGCCAGCCTGAGACGAAATACATAGCGTGATGCGGTTCGGGTAGCGCATCAAAACCGACTCGACCAATGCGCCATCAAATAGCTTCCAGAGGAACTTGACGGTGTCGCCCTTATCGGTTTGCAAGCGCTTCACCTGAGTCAGAAGCGGTGGCAAGACCTTCTGGACCAACTCGGCTCGACCTTCCTTTGGAAGATCGGTCATGGTCTCAGGGTCTGAGGAGTAGTGGGTGAAGTAGTGGGTGGAAATCTGCTTGGCCCTAAAGCCTTCGATGCCTAGTTCTTTGATTCGCTCAGTACGGTCCGCGATGGAAAGATCTGCTAGGTGAACAGGGGGCTTACCGCGCTTGACCTCGGCAAATTGCAACAGCGGCTTGCCCTCAGCATCTTTACGCTGAGTCCAGCCCTCGGTTTTTGGCCTTACCTGTTTCTTATCCACCGGCTAAGTCTAAGTTGTTAGACCAAGTACCCAATTGTTTGCAGGGTAAACTCGCGCATGTGAAGATCCTCGTTATCGGTTCTGGCGCTAGAGAGCATGCAATCGTCAATGCCCTGCTGCGCACCGGCACCGAGCGCAAAGACATTGTCTGCGCTCCTGGCAATGAGGGCATTGCCCGCGAGGTAGAGATCCGACCTGAGATTGTCGCCACCGACAAACTGGCGGTGGTCAAGCTTGCCCACGAAGAAGCCGCAGACCTAGTTGTGATTGGCCCAGAGGCTCCGCTGGTTGCAGGCGTTGCCGATGCACTTCGAGAGCAGGGGATTGCGGTGTTTGGTCCAAACCAAGATGCCGCCGCACTCGAGGGCAGCAAGCAGTTTGCCAAGGAAATCATGGCGGCAGCCGATGTCCCAACCGGCATGGCCTACGAGTGCTCGACGATGTCTGAGGTTGAGCAGGCCATGTCCCAACTCGGAGCCCCATATGTCGTGAAGGCAGATGGCCTTGCCGCTGGCAAGGGTGTAATCGTCACCTCTGATCGCCAAGAAGCCTTAGAGCATGCGCAGAAGTTCATCGCCGATGGGGTTTTGGTTGAAGAGTTTTTGGATGGCCAAGAGGTTTCGCTGTTTTTCCTATCGGATGGCAAGCACGTCATGCCACTTAGCCCAGCTCAGGATTACAAGCGAGCATTCGATAATGACGAGGGGCCAAACACCGGAGGCATGGGCGCTTACTCACCACTGCCCTGGCTTCCTGAAGGTTTTATAGAGGAGATCACTCACCGCGTCGCGCAGCCAACCATCGATGAGCTCTACCGTCGTGGCAACGAGTTTGTAGGTCTGCTCTACTGCGGCCTGATTGTCACCTCTCGAGGCGTCAAAGTAATTGAGTTCAACGCCCGCTTCGGAGACCCAGAGACTCAGGTCGTGCTCAAGCGTTTGAAGAACAACTTGGCGGACCTGCTGATGCGAAGTGCAACCGGAAAGCTGGATGTTGGTCCAGTTGCGAGCTTCTCTGATGAGTGCGCTGTGACCGTGGTGTTGGCCTCTGAGGGCTACCCGGTTAGCAATGCACCGGTGCGCGAGGTAACCGGAATCGACAGCGCCGAGTCAGTTGATGGTGTTGAGGTTTGCAAGGCGAGTCCAACCGGTCGCGTGCTATCGGTTGTGGCATCGGGCAAGAACTTCCAGGAGGCCAGGACCCTGGCCTATGAGGGGATGTCTCGCATTCACCTTGAGGGTGGGCACTTTAGGCATGACATCGCGCTCAAGGTTGTGAACTAGTGCAGGGCTTTGAGCACGTTTACACCGGCAAGGTGCGCGAGCTCTATGTTCCGAAAGACGAAAACTTTGCCCACCTGGTGCTGATTGTTGCCTCCGACCGAGTCAGTGCATTTGATCACGTGCTCAGCCCGGAGATCCCTGGCAAGGGCGAGAACCTAACCGCGATGACCAACTGGTGGTTTGATCGCCT
>CAZLKR010000020.1:0-24864 GCA_964560155.1 uncultured Aquiluna sp. | reverse complement strand
AACGTTGACTACTACGCAACCTTCGACAACTTCAAGGTCGGCGTTCAGCAGGCAACTTCGATGCTAGTTGGTATGGGTGTTTACGCATCTGAGGACTCAACCTCAGCAGACGGCCCTAACGCAGCTGGCCCATGGAACGTTGAGCTATTTGCTGGTTCCCTAGACGACAACAACGCATTCTTCTTCTTCAACGGTGCGATGAGCGTTCTACAGCCACTAATCGACTCTGGCGTTCTAGTTGTCAAGTCTGGTCAGACCACCATCGAGCAGGTTGCAACCCTTCGTTGGGACGGCGCTGTAGCTCAGAAGCGTATGGAAGACATCTTGGTAGGTAACTACGCAGATGGCTCCATCGTTCACGGTGTGCTATCTCCATACGACGGTCTAAGCCGCGGTATCATCGCAGCTCTAACTGACGCTGGATACACCGACCTACCAACCATCGTTGGTCAGGACGCTGAGGTTCTATCCGTCAAGGCAATGCTTGCTGGCGAGCAGTACTCAACCATCTTCAAGGACACTCGTGAACTTGCAAAGGTTGCTGCAGGCATGGCAGTCGCAATCCTCAACGGCACTGAGCCAGAGGTTAACGACACCACCACTTACGACAACGGTGTAAAGGTAGTTCCTTCTTACCTACTAACCCCTTACATCGTCACCGTAGACAACTACAAGGAATTGCTAATCGACTCCGGCTACATTGCCGAAGCCGACCTAGGCTAATAACCCTTGATCCGAAGATTGGCCCCCGGGGTAACTCGGGGGCCAATCCTCCAAATCACCAGCTAGCTAAATAGAAACAAAGGAGCGCAAATGTCCAACTCAATTCTTGAGATGCGCAGCATCACCAAAACCTTCCCAGGTGTAGTGGCATTGGACAAGGTCACCCTGACCGTAGAGCGCGGCGAGATTCACGCCATCTGTGGCGAGAACGGTGCCGGCAAATCAACCCTGATGAAGGTTCTCTCCGGGGTTTATCCATTTGGTACCTACTCAGGCGACATCGTCTTTGAGAACAACGTAAAGAAGTTTTCCAACATTCGTGATTCCGAAGCCGAGGGCATCGTAATCATCCACCAGGAGCTAGCACTCAGCCCCTACCTCTCTATTGCAGAGAACATTTTTCTAGGCAATGAAATCAAGACCTTTGGTCTGATCGACTGGAACAAGACCAACCAAGAGGCTGCCAAGCTAATGGCACGGGTTGGCCTGCAGGAGAACCCTGTCACCGCCATCAAGGACATCGGTGTTGGCAAGCAGCAGCTGGTTGAGATTGCAAAGGCACTCTCCAAGAAGGTAAAGCTACTTATCTTGGACGAACCAACCGCAGCTTTGAACGATGAAGACTCCGCTCACCTGTTGGACCTACTTCGTCACCTAAAGGGCCAGGGCATCACCTCGATCATCATCTCTCACAAGCTCAATGAGATCGAGGCAATTGCCGACACCACCACCATCATTCGCGATGGTCACGCCATCGAGTCGCTTCGCATGAAGCAGGATTCAGTGAGCCAGGAGCGCATCATCAAGGGCATGGTTGGCCGTGAGATGGAGAATCGCTACCCAGCTCGCCACCCAGAGATCGGCGAGGAAATCCTGCGGGTTGAGAATTGGAACGCCTACCACCCAATTGACCGCAACCGCATCGTGGTTGACAACATCTCGATGAACGTTCGCCGCGGTGAGATCGTGGGACTAGCCGGCATCATGGGTGCCGGTAGAACTGAGTTTGCACGCAGCCTGTTTGGTCACTCCTACGGAACCAACATCACAGGCAAGGTTTTCAAATCCGGCAAAGAGATCAAGGTGAAGACCATCTCCGAGGCGATCGACAACGGTTTGGCGTATGCCACCGAAGACCGCAAGCGATATGGCCTAAACCTGATTGAGGACATCAAGCGCAACATCTCTTTGGCATCGCTGAAGTCCTTCGTCTCAATGGGTCTAGTGAACAATAACGAGGAGTTCAAGAAGGCCAGCGAATACCGCGACTCGATGAACATCAAGGCACCGAGCGTACTTTCGATTACCGGTCAGCTCTCTGGTGGAAACCAGCAGAAGGTTGTGCTTTCCAAGTGGATCAACGTAAACCCAGACGTTTTGATCCTGGATGAACCAACCCGAGGCATCGACGTTGGTGCGAAGTATGAGATCTATCTGATCATTCAAAGACTTGCAGCTGAGGGCAAGGGAATCATCGTGATTTCCTCCGAGCTGCCAGAACTATTGGGCATCTGCGATCGCATTTATGCAATCGCAGAAGGTCGAATCACCGGGGAAGTTGAACGCAAGGACGCGACCCCAGAACTACTTATGAAGTACATGACAATGGAGAAGGGTAGGAGCTGATGTCAGCTTTTATTGAGCGCAGTCGAGGATTTTTTGACTCGATCGGCAACAGGCTGCAGGGTGTAAACCTTAGGCAGAACGGTATTTTTCTAGCGCTGATTGGTTTGGTGCTGTTCTTTGCAGCCACCACCCCTAATGCCGCTTCGATTACCCCAACCAACTTCTCCAACCTGGTGGTTCAGAACGGATACATTCTGGTGCTAGCCATCGGTATGGTCATGGTGATCATCGCCGGCCACATCGACCTATCGGTTGGATCGGTTGCCGCCTTCATTGGTGCGGTGGCAGGTATCTTGACGGTTCGACCGCTTGAGCAAGATGGCTGGGACTGGTTGCCAGCGCTGCCTTGGTGGGCGGGCATCATCGGGGCCATTTTGGTCGGCGCGATAGTTGGTGTCTGGCAAGGCTTCTGGGTTGCCTACGTTGGCATCCCCGCGTTCATTGTGACATTGGCGGGTATGTTGCTGTTCCGCGGAATGGCGCTACTGACCTTGCAGAACTCAAACATCGGCCCATTCCCAGACGAGTTCCGTGCCATTGGTAACGGCTTCTTGGACAAGGAAAAGACCTTCAACACTTTGATTGGTTTCCCAATCGACTACAACCTCACCGCTTTGGTGGTTACCGTCTTTGGAGTTGTCGCACTTTGGATTGCGGTGCTGCGCCAGCGTAGCGGCAAGATTAAGTACGGTCAGGTCGTTGAGCCTCGCACCTGGTTCTACATCAAGAACGTAATCCTCAGCGTGATGGTTCTCTACGTTGGCTTCCAGCTATCTCAGGCCAACGGTATTCCAATCACCCTGATTGTGCTTGCAGTTCTGATCCTCGCCTACACCGTGGTGATGAACCGCACCCCATTCGGACGCTACATATACGCAATCGGTGGAAACCTCAATGCTGCTGTGCTCTCCGGTATCAACGTGCGACGAGTCAACTTCTGGTTGTTCGTGAACATGGGAGCTCTTGCTGCACTATCCGGTGTGCTCATTGCAGCTCGCATGAACTCCGCTGTGCCAAAGGCCGGAGACGGCTTTGAGCTGGACGCAATTTCATCGGTATTCATCGGTGGTGCTGCGGTTCAGGGTGGTGTCGGTACCGTAACCGGCTCCATGATCGGTGGTTTGATCCAGGGTGTCCTGGCAAACGGTATGAACCTTAACTCGGTTGGTATCGACGTCCAGATGACCATCAAGGGTCTGGTATTGCTACTGGCTGTTGCGTTCGACGTTTGGTCAAAGCGCCGCAAGTAATTAGGTCAAAAGAAAACCCGGAGGGCGAAATGCCCTCCGGGTTTTTTCTTTGAAGTCTTTTTAGCTAGCCCTGCGAGCTCTGGCGTAGCGACGCTTGAGAGAGCGACGCTCGTCTTCTGATAGACCGCCCCAGACACCAGTGTCCTGGTTCTCTTTGATGGCGTATTCAAGGCAGTTGGCCGCAACGTTGCATTGGCGGCAGATGGACTTAGCTTGCTCGATTTGCTCTAGAGCGGGTCCGGTGTTGCCCACAGGAAAGAAGAGCTCAGGGTCTTCATTGAGGCAACGGGCCTGGTTTAGCCAAGTCATATCCATAATGTTCTGTTATTCCTAAGTTTTTGAACCGTAATCCCGCCAATCAAGCGGGTAAAGTCAATGATGCAACCTCAAGATGGTTTCACAAATGGGAGAGGAAATCAAGACCCAAAATGTCTAACCCAGGTCCAAAGTTGGTTATTTCCGCGAGCGTTATTGCTGTGCAGTCTTTGATTATCTGGGGCCTGACCATTTGGTCGATCGCGCTTTTGTTTATCGAAGCGCCAACCTTTTACGTATCCGCACTGTTCCTTGTTGGCCTTATGTTGGCGGCGGCCTTGTGGAGTAGCAACATCGCCTTGGGACTTATCAAACTAAAGCGCTGGGCTCACACACCTGGCATGGTTTTTCAGTTGCTCATTGCCTCAATAGGCGTCGCGAGTTTCGGTGGTGAATTTGGCGATGTGCTCATCGGTCTGGCTTTACTTTTGCCGGCGACGATGGTCTTCATCTTGCTATTCAGCAAAGACGTCAGAGATCAGTTTCAGCGTTAGCTGATTCGCTTCAGCAGGTTTGATACGTGACCGGTGGTCTTCACCTGGTAATACGCCTCAATGACTTTGAAGTTCTCGTCCACAATCACTGTCGAGCGCAGCACACCCTCATAGATCCTGCCGTAGAGGTTCTTGGAGCCGTAGGCCCCAAAGGCCTTGTGGGCGATATGGTCTGGATCGCTAAGCAGCGGAAAAGTTAGCTGCTGAGCATCCTCAAAGTCCTTGAGTTTCTTGGGCTGGTCTGGGGAGATGCCAATCACCTGGTAGCCGGCAGCTGAGAACTCAGCGATGCGGTCTTGGAAGTCTGCGGCCTCTTTAGAGCATCCTGGGGAGCCCGCGGCTGGGTAGAAGTAGAGAATTGCCTTTTGGCCTTTGAGCATTTCAGAGGAAAAAACCTGGGAGTTTTGATCTAGCAAGCTAAATGCAGGTGCGTTTGCGCCCTCAACCAAGCGGAATTCTTGATCGCTCATCTAACCCTCACTCTCTGAGATAAGGCTAGGGGGCAAATCTGGTGGATTTCTGCAAGTTCGCCATAAGCGATGTTGTTATAGGCAAATTGTTGGCATTGATTTTTGGCAATCATGGTTGATGTCCGTCACTGGCGGTAGGTTACAAGTGGTGCAAATTTCGGAATCGGGGATAGTCATGTTCAAGCGTTGGTTGGCAGCTGCCGCTGCCGCTTTACTTGCAGTAGTCACGTTGGTAACACCGGCTGCTGCGGCTATCCAGAACTACCAGGAGTCCCCAGCCGACACCTTCACCAAAGCTGGAACACCAGCCAACTTCGACGCAGTCAGCGTCTCCTACGCCGAGTTCTCAGAAGCACCTGAATTCCACTACTTCTACATCGACTTTGCAGGCCCGATTCAAGCTGGTCAGTTTGACGATGGTCGGGGTTCTTGGGCGATGGTGATGATCGATGTGAACAATGACGGTGAAGAGGACTACCGCATTGAAACCGGCATCGAGACCCTGGAGGGCAGTTACGGTTCACCGGCATACATTCACGATGTGATTCGCGACCGTGAAGTCTCCGGCTGCTCAGGTGTGTTCTTCAGTAACCTAAAGGAAAAGGTTGAGTGGGTTGGTTTCAAGCTCCCATACAACTGCCTAAAGCTTCCAAAGACCTTCGGGATTCAGGGTTATGCCGACTACCTCGAGGATGACAACCTCGCTTTTGACTACGTGCCAGAAAACGGCTTCTTCAAAGTCACTCACAAACTTGCTGGCACCGGCACCGTGAGGGGCCTTGAGCTTCCATCTGTTGCCCCTGAAGCCCTTTACACCGTCAACACCCCTGGATCTCCTCCAGTGGACCTAGTAGCTCTTAGCCCGAAGGTTCTCAAGTCAGTAGTGACCGTTTTCTGCGATCAGGGATTGGGCACCGGCTGGGCAGCCAATGTCACCATCCCGGCATCGGTTGCTAGCCAGGGCATGAAAACCTTCCTGATAACAAACCACCACGTGGTTGAGGACTGCATCGCAGCGGGTGAAGTAACACTCACCGACAACGCTGGCAACTCAGCGGTTGGCTACATCGCGTCGGCTGACGAGACTAAAGACCTTGCTGGCATCTACACCAAGATGACCTTGCCAACCCTAAGCTTCCGCGGCGAGCGACCCGCTCAGGGCTGGTGGGTTGGTGTGCTTGGATCGCCTCGAGGTCTAGATGGATACCTAACCACCGGTCTGGTCTCCAAGGTGGTCACAGACGGTAGCGAATTTGGTGTCTCAGCATCGCTAAACCCAGGTAACTCTGGCGGACCTATCTTCGATCGTGATGGTCGAGTTATGGGAATCGCCACCTATAAGTTGCTGGAGTCAGAAGGGCTCGGCTTTGCCAGAAGCGCAACTTTGCTCTGCACCTCAATCGTGAAGTGTGACAACGCCAACCCAATCTGGTCCACCCAGCTTGCAGCCAAGCCTGGCAGTCAGACTGGCGGCGGCACCGCAGCCGGTCAGGTCAAGTCCGCAACCCTGCCACCATTTGCAGCCAACTCAGCAAAGCTATCCTCCAGTCAGCAGAACTCAATCAATCGTTTGCTGATTCTGAATGGTTGGACCACCAAGTTCCTTTGCTCCGGCATCATCTCAACCAAGGCAACTAGCAGCGAAAAGACCACTGCGAGATTGCGAGCTAAGGCGGCGTGTGATTTTGCCAAGAAGCAAAATCCAAGTCTGCTGACTTCTTTCCAGGTCAAGACTTCAACCGCTAAGTCCACCATTGGCAAAGTTCTGGTAACTCTGACCAACTAAGTCGGAAAAGGAATTGAGCTACTCCACGGCTATTCCTGATTAGAGTTTTAGAAACGGCTTGGGGAAATCATGTGCTTTGTTTGCACCACGGTGGCGGCAACGTTAGTAGTTGCAAGTCAAATCGTTCCTGTCGAAATCACCAGTGCTGCACCGGTCATTCAAAAAACTCTCACCTCCTATTCTGCAAACGCAGTGCCGCTGAGCACCAAGCAGAAATCAGAGATCCAGACTCTCGTGGAGAGCCATCCAGAGTCAGAGAAGTTCATCTGCACCGGCATCCGATTTGAATCAGCACCACTGACTGAGAACATCTTGGCTAGAAAGCGCGCCAAGGCCGCTTGTGACTATGCGAAGCGGCTCAATCCAAACCTTTCCACCTGGTTCCAGAACAAGCCCACCAAGGTTCGCAGCTTTGCCGGCAAGGTTCTAATCACTGTTAAGTCTGGGACGGTAACGATCCCAATCACCGACCCAGAAACAAACCCAACTCCGACCGACCTAAGTTCTCACCCCTCAATCACCGGCCAATCTCAGCTCACTGCTGTCGAGGTTTGCAAAACATCAGATGTGTCATTCCGCCCCGATACCTCAAATGGTTTCCCTCGTCCCGTAACAGCTATGACTGGAACAGTTTCTGCTCGGATTCTTTTACTGCCCATCATCTTTAGCGATCTGCCATACACCGATGCTGACAACCTGAGGATGAAGACCGCCACAGATCAGGTTGCGCAGTTCTATAAGAAAACTTCCTATGGCAAAGTTTCGTTGACTTACGAGTTTCTCCCGAAGCAGTACTGGGTAACCATGGCCAAATCTGCAGCTGACTATCGCCTGCCAGAGAACATTCCGCAATACAACAAAACTTTCTTGGTTGAGGATGTCTTTAGGCTCGCAGATCCCTCAATCAACTTCAGCCTCTACGACGGTGTTGCACTGACCACCGGCAATTCGACAGTGATTAATGGCGGGCAAGGTTTTCCAGGAGTTGTCTTTGCGACAAAAAACGGAGTTGCGAAGGGAGTGTCCCTAGAGCTTGGCAGCGCTGCCGGTAATGACGGGGTAATGGCGCATGAACTTGGGCATTCTTTGTTTGGTTTGGAAGATCTCTACGTCTTCCTAAATGCCAATCGACCATCGGTTCCAGACCCAGTGCCTGCGGGACCATGGGACATGATGAGCTCGATTGGTAAAGAGTTTTTTGGCTGGAACAAACTGCTTATGGGTTGGCTCGAGTCGCATCACGTTCGCTGCATCAGCAACCAGGTCTCTTCGTCACACTTCATAGAAACAATCGACAAGGCAAGCGGCAAACCAAAGCTAATCCTTATCAATCTCTCGGATGGTGTCACGCTTGCGATTGAAGGCAGGATGCTGCCCAACAAGGGCGTGCTGGTCTACAAAATAGATTCACGCATCAATCATGGTGACGGTCCGATTCGTGCTGAGAAGAACCTTCTGATGGCTACTCAGCAGATCACCCTGGATGGCTGGACTATCAAAGTCTTGGCTACGGACACCAGTGGCTTCCTTATAGATGTCCTAAAGGGGTAGCGAGAGCATAGTTAGCCCTTTACTTGAGCACTAGAACCCCAAGGTCAACTCGCTTTGCCAAGATTCACTTTGGCCTTCGAGCTCAAAGTGCTAAGCTTTCTCGCTGTCGCACCTCTAGCTCAATCGGCAGAGCAACTGACTCTTAATCAGTGGGTTCTGGGTTCAAGTCCCAGGGGGTGCACTTTCTCTATCCAAACTGTCTCTGCGATGCCCTAAATGAGATTGTTCAGTCAAACCTGTTGCCGTAACTGAATTTTTGACCGTATGCTCGGCTGAACGAGGAAAAGATGGAGCATGAGACGTCTTCTAGCGACACTTCTTGCGGCAATGTTGATTGGCTTTGTGCCCGTTGCCCAGGCTGAGGCTAAGAGCTACAAGACTTGTGCTGAGCTCCGAAATGTATACAAACACGGGGTCTCCCTAAGCAAGCAGTCCTTCAATAAAGGTAAGGGCCCAGTTTTTGCCCCCACGGTCAACCCCACGGCCTTCAAAGCCAATCAAAAGCTTGATTTAGACCGAGATGGCATTGCCTGTGAAGTTGTGAGGCCCAAATCGCAAAATCCTGCACCAACCACCAGCTCGCCTTCGCCAATGACAGGAGACATTGCCTACCAGGCACCATCGATTCCGGGAGATCTGGTAGAGAAGTGCAAGATCCGGGAGGCAAGTAATTCCAGAGGCATGACCGGTGCCGGATTCCCTGAGTGGGACTCAATGACTTCACGGTCTGGCGTCGTGAAGTGGGCGCTCATCCCAATTGACTTTCAAGACCTAAAGGGTCAACCCGATTACCGGTCTCGAGTGGATGCTCAGATGAAACTGCTATCCGAGTGGTTTGACGTCGTTAGCGGTGGAAAATTTAAGGTGGAGTGGGTTGTAGCCGACAAATGGTCGACCCTACCAGGCAACCAGGCTGATTATTCGATTGCTCGATCAGACAATGTTGATCGTGCACCTAACGGACCCAAGCTATTCACTGACGCGATGGATGCGGCCGATCCAAACTTTGACTTCACAGATATTCAAACCGTCAACTTCATCCTCCCCGTTGGTCAATCGTTCTTGATTGAGACCTCGCAGGGATTCCCTTGGGATCAGGTGGTTAGGGACTACAGAAGCGATGAGGGCCGAATATTTTCTTATTCGATCCCAGGAAAATTCTTTGATGATCCGGTGAGTCAATACTGGTCTTACTGGGCGCATGAATTCGGTCACGCAATTGGTCTGCCACACGTGGGCTCTTCTCGAGGGTCGCTGCCACCATTCAACCCGTGGGATCTAATGGGTGGTCAGGATGGCCCCTCCCGTGAACTAAGCGGCTGGTTACGTTTTTTCGCAGGATGGCTCAATGATGACCAGATCTACTGCGCAAACCCAATCCAATTGGATAAGGTCACCTTGACTCTCGTGCCATTGAGTGATCAAAAGCCAGGACTCAAAGTAGCGATTTTTCCGCTTACGCCGACTAAGGCCCTGATTATCGAATCTAGACGAGAGACCAAGTTCTCCTGCACATTCACACCGGCTCGCAATGGAGTGCTGGCTTACGTTTACGATGCGACTTTGGGTCACGGTGAGAACTTCCTCATCGCCCAATATCCAGCTGGTAGGACTAAGCAATTCTCGAGCTTTTGCCGTGTTGAGCCTAACCCGGACTTCCTGCTGAGGGAGGGGGACAAAATAGTTGTCGATGGTTACACGATTGAGGTGCTAAAGAACGCCAATCTTGACAGGATTTCCATCACCAAGGGCTAACTCCTGTGGGTCATGCACCAAGCGCTCTAGCTAACCAGCTGTTTGCCTTAGCCATGTAGTCCTTGGATAGCTGAGATTCCGGCGCTAAACCTTCAAACGCGTGTGGAGCTCCGGAGACAATGTCCAACTCGCAGTCAACCCCAGCAGCCATCAAACGCTCTGCATAGGCCTTATCTTCTTCGAAGAAGAGCTCTACATCGCCAACACCCACCCAAGCCTTGGGCAACCCGCTGAGATCCTTGCGTCTAGCTGGAGCTGCGTAATCCGCAACGTTGTCGGTGCCAAAGTTTGCCCCGAGGTAAGAACTCCAGCCAACCAGGTTCATCTTGTTATTCCAAATGAAGTGCTCAACACCATCCAAGGCTCTGTTTTGTGCTGTGCGGTCATCCAGCATTGGGCAGAACAGCCACTGTGCCACCGGCTGGACTCCAGCCTCATCGAGAAGTCTCAAGACCAATCCAGCAGCCAGCCCACCACCGGCGCTCTCGCCCCCAATCGCAATGCGATTCACATCGAACCCTCGCTGTGCGGCACTCTGCAGCATCCAGGTCCAAGCCGCGTGACAATCATCTACCGGCGCAGGGTATGGGTGTTCTGGGGCAAGTCGGTAGTCAGGGGAGACCACCACCACGCCTAGCTCTGAGGCAATCCCCGCCAATCGCGCATCGTCCATCTTGGGAGAGCCGATGATCATGCCACCACCGTGGATGTAAAGCAGGGCAGCGGCAGTTTTTTGCTTGGCGGGAGAGTAAACCCTGAGCTTCAAGCCTCCTGCAGTTGTCAGCTGCTCAATCTGGACGCCTACCGGAATCTTCACCTTAGGAACCAAAGCGGTTAGCAAAAGTCTGGTTAGAGCCCTGCCGAATCCGCTCTCAATTGGGAGCTTGGGCATTGAGGTGGTGCTTTTTCTAAGATCTGGGTGAATCAGGTTGATGTCCATCTTTACTCCTTAGCAGTCACCTTGTCAGGTTCTGCAATCTTTAGGCTGGCATCCCAGACGCTTCGTCTTTGAAGGGCGGGAGTACATGACAACCTTCCACGATCATCATTCAACTCTTGTTTAGAAACCCTCACAAGGGGCAAAGCGAGAGATATACGTGCTGGGTACATGGGCTTGGCTGAGATTCGTCAGAGTGGTATTCTTTTCAGCTGTTGCTCTTTGGAGCTTCGCAGGCACCTCTAGCTCAATCGGCAGAGCAACTGACTCTTAATCAGTGGGTTCTGGGTTCAAGTCCCAGGGGGTGCACCAATCAATTTTGGTAACCTTTGCCCATGAAATTTGCTGAACTTTCAGTTGAAGAACAAATTGACAGCCTCACGCCGATAGCCCATTTAGCGCTAAGTCATTACGGAATTGAGCCTTCCGAGCTAGAGAACATTAACCACGAGTACAACTCAACGTTTGCGGTCACTAGCGCTCACGGTGCTCGCTACGCACTTCGAATCAACATCAACTCAGGACGCACTGTTTCCAACATTGCCGGTGAGACCTTTTTCATCAAGCACTTGGCCAAAACCGGAGGGTTTCGGGTTGCCCTACCTATGGCAAATGCCTCTGGCGAGCTAGTAACCACCCTTTATCACCAGGCTAGTGAGCGCGACCTCTACTGCGTTTTGTTTAGCTGGCTAGAGGGCGAGGACCTAGGGGACGAACCGACAATTGAGCAAGTCTTTGAAGTTGGCAAGCTAATGGCCAAGCTCCACAACGCGACGGCAGGAATGGAACTGCCAGCAAACGCTGAACTGCCGGTTTTTGACGACTTCATGTGGCACGTGGAGGACCTCCTGATGGGAAGCTCTTCCCAGCTTTCAGTTCAGGAGCAAGAAACGATTGCGGCCGGCAGGGCAGCAATTGAGAAGGTTGTTTCTGACCTCTTTGCCAGCACCAATAAGCAGCTGATCCATGCAGATCTTCACGGCTGGAATCTTAAGTGGCACGAAAACAGCCTTTCGGTTTTTGACTTTGACGACTGCGGCATCGGGCTCCCAATCCAGGATTTGGCAACCACAATTTACTACCTCGACACCGATGAGCAGGATGTAGCGCTAAAGCAGGGATATGCATCAATTCGACCGCTACCGGACTTCACTCCTTATCAGATGAGGGCCTTGCTATTGCAACGTCGAATTCACCTTCTGAACTATCTCTACGAGACCGATAACCCCGAGCACAGGGAGTTACTGCCAAAGTATCAGGAGGAGACCCTCAGACGGGTCAGAGATTTCCTAGGTAGCTAGCCATGCAAATCAAGCCTTTGGAACTCAATGATTTTGCTGCCTACAAGGATTCCTATGGTCGCATAACTCGCTTACCCGCAAAGCTTTCTCGCAAGAACAAACTCTCATTGCAGCTACTGGAGATTTTTCAACCTGGTGTCGAATACTCCGAGCCCGAACTAAACGAAATGCTCAAGGCCTACCTCGATGACTTTGCGTTGGTTCGCAGAACGCTTGTGGACATGGGGTACCTTCAACGGGATGCCTATGGCAAGGTCTACACGCTAGTAGCTAAAGCTCCAGTAGCAAACTAACTTCATCGCCCGGTTGGATTTGGTTGGGTTTCCTAATCGCATCCTTTAGCGGAATAAAAAAGCTGCCAGCTCTTGGAATCAAGGAAGTTGTGATTGTGACCTGCCCGATGGTCACCTTTGCTGGAATTACACCCCAGCCGTAGCTGAGCTCGCGTTTGTAGAGTTCTATTTCTTCAGTAACCCCTTGCGGCGTTGGAAGAAAATAGAACGGTGCTGGACCTCGCCACTCGATGACGGTCCCGGTGATCTCAAAGCTGAGCATTAGATAACGAGCGCCGGAACCATGGTTAGCACCAGCAAGATTCCTGCTGTCCAGTTGAAGACCCTAAGTCTGGTTGGGTTGGTGAGAACTTTTGAGATCCCCTGACCCATAACAGCCCATGCCACAGCACCCGGGTATGTGGTGATTAGGAAGATTGCGATGCAGATCGCTACCGCAGCTACACCCATTTCCACCGGGGCATAGGTGGCCATAAACGAGGTGCAAACAATCCAGGCTTTTGGGTTTACAAACTGCAATAGGAACGACTTGAAGAACCTAGGTTCTTCGACCTGATCGGGTCCGGTTTTGTATCCCGAGCGAATGACTTTGTATGCCAGATAGACGATGTAGCCAAAGCCGATGTATTTGAGAATCTCGTAAATCAGGGGCACTGCCAAGAAGACTGCACCCAGACCCAAGCCAATTGCAACCAGCATGCTGCCAAGACCAAGCATGATGCCATTCACAAATACCAAGGACTTACGTGTGCCATGGTTAGCGCCGGATGCTAACAGGTAGGTGTTGTTGGGCCCTGGGGTGATGGCGGTCACAAACCCAAAGGTTGCAACGGCAATTAATAGCTCTACTGGCACCTCGCCATTCTTGCACCATTGAGCAATAGGCTGGAGAGGTTCGAAAGGCAATTCATGTCCAAAGCTCTGATGATCGTTGATGTTCAGGTCAGCCTGTTTTTGGGCCCCTGGCCAGTCCCAGGAGCTCCAGAGCTATTGCAGCGAATCGGTGATCGGTTACTAAAAGCCCGCCTCGATGGCGAGCAGGTCATTCACGTGCAGAACGATGGCCCTGAAGACGAGATGGATGCCCCAGGAGAGCCTTGGTGGGAGCTTGTGCTGCACGCCAAAGACAACGAGCTGGTGGTTCGCAAAACTCACCAAAATGTCTTTGAGTCAAACCCAGCCCTAGCCGCTGAACTCAGAGCCAAGGGCATAACCGAGCTTGAGTTTGTTGGAGTGCAATCGGACATGTGCCTCGGTGCCTCCGCCAAAGCTGCCCACGACCTCGGGTTCAAGATTTCGGTGGACCGTGCCATGCACGCCACCTATGACGGTGGTTACCCTGGTTCTGAGGACCCGACTCCCGCAAGCGAGATTTCCGATCGAATCCAACGGGAGCTTGAAGCACTGAAATGAACAACTACGTCGCCCTAGAACCCAAGCAGTTTCCGGCATACCTGGAGGCTATTGAAAGCGCTGGGGCAAAGGTTGTGCCGGTTGGCCCCGAGGTCAAAGCGTTGGTCTGGACCGACTATGCAAATCCTCAGGGGCTAGCAGATCTTTTGAAGGCATACCCGCAATTGGAATGGGTGCAGCTTCCGTTTGCCGGCGTCGATGCTTTCAGCGAAATCATTCAGTCGAATCCGGTTTTCACCTCCGCTAAGCGCTCATACTCTGAGCCGGTTGCCGAACATGCTTTGATGCTTTGCATGGCACTGGGCCGAATCTTGCCCGAGCGAATCAGGGCGCAGAGCTGGGGCAAAAAGCACGCTGACTCGCTCTTTGATGCCGAGGTTTTGCTTATCGGTGGCGGCGGAATTTCCGAGCAATTGGTCGAGTTTCTGATCCCGTTTAGATCTAAAGTCACGGTCGTCAGAAAGCGTCCGGAGCAGCCTTTCAGCTCTGGATTTGCCGGCAAGGTTGTGGGTTTTGACAGTCTCGATGCAGAGCTACCCAAAGCCCAGTTTGTGGTTTTGGCTTGTGCGCTGACGGATGAGACGAGATTCCTTTTCAACCGCGAGCGTTTTGGTTTAATGCGAAGTGACTCATACCTTGTGAACATCGCCAGAGGAGAGGTAGTAGACCAAGAAGCATTGCTTGAGGCTTTGTCCTCTGGGCAGATTGCAGGTGCGGCAACGGATGTTACCTACCCCGAGCCACTGCCCGAGGGTCACCCGATGTGGAAGGAACCAAAACTCATCATCACTCCTCACACTGCCGACACTTTGCCCCAGGTGACCAGACTCTTCTCCGAGCGTTTGCGGGTGAATGTGACCGCATGGCTTGCCGGTAAGCCACTGACCGGAGAAGTCGATAAGGACTTGGGTTACTAGTGGATTTTGGAACCTGGGCCCTCTACGCAGCCGCTGCGGTCGGGCTGTCACTAACACCAGGTCCTAATGGCTTACTTGCTCTCACCCACGGAGCGCTCTACGGAACCAAGAAAACCTTGGCCACCATCTTTGGAGGACTGCTCGGTTTCGCAGTTGTTATTGGAATGAGCATGTTTGGTATTGGCGCACTGCTTCAAGCCTCGGCGGAACTGCTAACGGTGCTGAAATGGGTTGGCGGTGCCTACCTGGTTTTTCTTGGTATCCAAGTCTGGAGATCTGATCCGATAGGGATTGCTGACACTGCAACCAGGACCAAACTTGGATCATCGAAGCTGTTTAGCCAGGGCTTCCTGTCGGCAGTGACGAATCCCAAGGGAATCTTGTTCTTCGTGGCATTCCTGCCACAATTCATTGATCCAAACTCATCGCTGTTCCTGCAGGTTGTGATCATGGCAGCGACATTTGTGTTCGTCGAATTTTGGTATGAGCTAACTGTTGCAACTCTGGCGGATCGAATTCAGCCATGGCTGAAAAAGGTAGGCAAAAATTTCAATCGAGTGTTTGGCTCGGTGTTTATGGCTATTGGAGTGCTGCTACCGCTTCGTTAGAAGCCAAGCTGCTTTCTAAGCATCTCGATGTGACCCTTGGCCTTGACGTTGTAAAAGACGTCGCTCAGGGCACCCTTCTCATCAACCACAAAGGTCGAGCGAATGGTTCCCATGTAGGTCTTGCCATACATGCTCTTCTCGCCGTATGCACCGTAGGCCAGCTGCACTGCGTTGTCTGGATCACTTAGTAGCTCAAAGTTCAAACCTTCTTTGTCCTTGAACTTCCTAAGCTTTCCTGGCTCGTCGGGGGAGATGCCCAGCACGGTGTAACCGGCAGACTTTAGGGAGTTGATGTTGTCTCTGATCTCGCAGGCCTGGGTGGTGCAGCCCGGGGTGGATGCAGCCGGGTAGAAGTAGACCACCAATTTCTGACCAAGGTGAGCGCTCAGTGAGACGCTTTCACCATCTTGGTTCCTAAGGGTGAAGTCAGGGGCCTTGTTTCCAGTTTCTAGCTTTGGAGTCATACCTGAAATAACTTTTCTCTCGCCGATAGAATTCCCAGATGTTTGCATCCGTTGCCGGCTTCTTCACCGGTCTGTCCCTGATTATCGCCATTGGTGCTCAGAATGCTTACGTCCTAAAACTCGGACTGCAGCGTCACCACGTCTTCGCAGCAGTCTTGTTCTGTGCAGTATCGGATGCACTTTTGATCATCGCCGGCGTCGCCGGCCTGGGTGCAATCATTCAGCAGTTCCCGCTGGTGCTGGAGTTTTTCAAGTATGCGGGAGCTGCCTACCTGATTTGGTTTGGTATTTCAGCCTTGCGAAGGGCCGCTAAGCCTCAGGCCCTTGAAGCCCAGGGAGAAGCCAAGAGTCTTTCGAAAACCCTGTTAACCATGGCGGCACTTACCTGGCTAAATCCACATGTTTACCTGGACACTGTTATCTTGCTCGGCTCTATCGCTAATCAGTTTGAACCCAACCAGTGGTGGTTCACTATCGGTGCCGCTACCGCTAGCTTTGTCTGGTTTTTCTCGCTCGGTTTTGGAGCCAAGCTGCTCTCACGCTTTGTGTCCAACCCGGTGTTTTGGCGTTGGTTGGATGGCTTTATCGCGGTTGTGATGTTCGCAATCGCACTGAGCCTGTTGTTTGCCCTCTAGGGATTAGGCAATAATCATGACCGTGAACAACAAAGATAGTTTTGGCAACTTTGCCAATCGCTCCAGCTCCAAGTGGCGCAGGTATCCTGCCGATGTGCTTCCAATGCACGTTGCGGAGATGGATTTTGATGTCGCTCCTGCGATTCGCGACCGAATCAAAGATTTGGCGGATCGATCTGATCTTGGTTACACCGGGCCAATTCCTGAGGTTGCAAAGTCTTTCGAAGGTTTTGCCCTTGATCGCTGGGGCTGGCAGATCGCACCGGAGCAGCTAAAGCTAGCAACCGATGTCGGTGTTGCTGCCGTTGAGATCCTGAGAGTACTGACTAAGCCCGGAGACAGGGTGCTGGTGAACAGCCCGGTCTACTCCAGCTTCTATCACTGGATCGAAGAGGTGCACGCCGAGGTCGCCGACGCACCACTGGTGCTAAAGGACGATGACTGGGTGTTGGACTTAGCCGCCATCGAGGACGCATTCAAAGACGGCGTCAAGGTTTACATGCTGTGCTCACCGCAGAACCCAGTTGGCCGGGTTCACACCGCCAAGGAGCTCACTGAAGTCGCAGAGCTTGCCGACAAATATGGCGTGACCGTTGTTAGCGATGAGATTCACGCACCGCTTTCTTGGGTGCCATTCACTCCGTATCTCGCACTAGGGCCAGCTGCCGAGCGCACCGGAGTCGTCATCACCTCAAGCTCCAAAGCTTGGAATGTTGCAGGGCTTAAGGCAGCGTTCTTGCTGACTCAGGGGTCAGAGGTCCAGGCCAGACTCAAGGGCATCCCAGAGGCTATGCACTGGCGAACCTCATTGGTCGGTGCCTTTGCAATGGAGAGCGCTTTCTCGCACTCGGTTGACTGGCTTGATGATGCAGTTGTTGAGATTCAGCAGAACCTAGCCTTCTTCCAGCACGAGGTTGCTAAGAAGCTTCCTAAGGCCAAGCTTTTCAACATGGAGAGCACCTATTTGGTCTGGGTCGATCTATCTCCATACGGCGTAGACAAAGTGCAGCAGGTGCTCTTGCAGCAGGCCAAGGTTGCGGTTGTGCCGGGTGAGGATCACGCCCCGCAGGATGAGTATTCGAACTTTGTTAGATTCAACATCGCCGCCTCACAGCCAAGAATTAGCGAGGCAGTTTCTCGAATGTCAAAGGTTCTCGAGGGCTAGTTTCAAGTCGGTGATTAGATCGCCTGGGTGCTCTAGCCCAACCGATAGTCGCAGCGTTGACTCGGTAATACCCATCTTGAGCTGAGTCTCAGTACCAAGTCTGCGGTGAGTTGAGGAAGCCGGGTGAGTAATCAGGGACCTGGAATCTCCAAGGTTGTTTGAGATGTCAATCACCTCAAGAGCGTTCATAAATGCAAAGGTCTTTGCTTTATCCGCGTCCAGTTGGATCGCAAGCGTGGTGCCACCCTTGACCATCTGCTTCTTGGCTAGTGCAGAATCTGGGTGAGAGTCCAGGAACGGATGCACGATTCGTGCAACACCCTTGGAGCCTTCGAGAGCCTTTGCCACCTCGAATGCGCTGTCTGCCATCTTGTTGACGCGCATCGACATGGTCTCAAGAGATTTGGTAAGCACCCAAGCGTTGAAAGGCGAGAGTGAAGGTCCAGTGTGACGGGTGAATGGCTTTAGCACCTCGTGGATGTATTGCTTACTTCCAAGTACCGCTCCACCGAGCACGCGACCCTGACCGTCCATGTGCTTGGTGGCCGAATACATCACAACATCGGCACCTAGCTCAAGCGGCTTCTGTAAAACCGGAGAGGCCATCACGTTGTCGACAATCAAGATGCCGCCGGCTTTGTGGGTGAGCTCTGCAACCAGCGCAATGTCAACAATCTCCATTAGCGGGTTGCTTGGGGTCTCAATAAAGACAGCCTTGACCGGGGTGGCTAGAGCTTTCTTCCAACCTTCCTCGGTGTTTGAGGAAACAATCTCAACCTGCACGCCCCACTTAGGCAAAATCTCGGTTAGCACCACATAGCAAGACGAGAACATCGCAGGAGATGCCACAACTCGGTCACCGGCAGAGACAAAAGATGCCAGCGAGGCAAACATCGCTGCCATGCCGGTGCCGGTTGCCAGCGCTGCCTCAGCACCCTCAATCAGGGCCAGGCGATCTTCAAACATGGCAACGGTTGGGTTGGAGAATCTGGAGTAGAGGTAGTGCTCCTCGGTCTCCATAAACGCCTGCTCGGCCTGCTCTGCACTGTCGTAGCTAAAGCCGCTGGTTAGAAACAAAGCCTCCGAGGTCTCGGAAAAGCCAGAGCGGATCAGAGCCCCACGGACACTGATGGTGTCGGGGTGCAGGGTGCGCTTGGTTGGCTCATTAATCGGGTCGTTGTGACCCCATGGCCGAGAACGCTTTGTCATAAGGCAAAAACATACCGCTTTAGGGCTACTCTTGGCACGTGTTTGACCAAGTAAGTCAGTTAGCCCAGGAGCTATTCCAACGGCACGGGCTGGTCAATTACTCCTTCGGGTTCGACAGAGCCATCCGCAGAGCGGGTCTTTGCAACTATTCCCAAAAGCGCATCACCATCTCAAGGCACCTAGTTGAGGCCGGGGATATGCAGGTCGTGGAGCAGGTCTTACTGCATGAGATCGCTCACGCACTATGCGGCCAGGAGGCTGGCCACGGCAGGATATGGAAGCAAAAAGCAACCGAACTCGGTTACCTACACCAGCGCATTGATGGCACTCCGTTAGCCAAGCAAGTTGCCAAATACAAGGGCATCTGCCCGCAGGGTCACGAGCACTTCCGATCCCGCAGACCATCCAGGATGCTCAGTTGCAAACTTTGCGCGCCGAGTTTCTCCAGGCGTTATTTGATTACCTGGCGCGAGAACTAAGCGCTTGGGCCAATTAGCAGCGAGCAGAAAACCGCTCCTGCGAAGAAATTCAGCCAGATAAAGACTTTCCAACCTCGATTTGCACGTTCGCAATTCTCATCGGTGATGTCCAGCTCCCTACCAACCACAAACAGATAGGGGATTGCAGCAAGAGCGGCAAAGGCAAAACGATCTGGGAGTAGCAAGGTCAAGATGGCAGCCACAACATAGAACCCGAAGGCGATCCTGGTTGTCAGTCGAGCACCCAGGGCAGTTGCAATCGATGCGATCTTGGCTTCTCGGTCAGCCCTAACATCCTGCACCGCACCAAAGGCATGCGATGCCATGCCCCAGAGCATGAAGGCGGCAATGCCTAATAGGTGGAAGGAGGTGAGCTCCGAACCAGCCATCGCAAGCCCAACCAGCATTGGCCCGACAAAGTGGGAAGCGCTGGTTAGTGAGTCAAGGAAGGGAATCTCTTTGAACCTAAGGCCCTTGAGGCTGTATGCCACAACCGTGAACAAAGTCACCCAAAGCCAGATCGTGGCGTTGAGGTTCACTGTCGAAAGCACCACTGCAAACGGAGCTGCGATCCCAAAGGCAAGGATGAGCGTCAGCCGGTGATACTTCGGGTCCAGCAGGGCACCTTCGATGCCGCCCTTGCGCGGGTTCCTTAGGTCACTCTCGTAGTCAAAGACATCGTTTACGCCATACATCAAAAGGTTGTATGGGATTAGGAAGAAAAAGCTCCCAAGCCAAAAGACCCAGTCCATTTGCCCGGTTGTGAAGAAGTAGGCCGCACCAAAAGGGAAAGCGGTGTTAATCCAAGAGATTGGCCTGGAAGCTACAAAGAGCTTGACAGCCGCACTCACTTTTTCTTCCCCAATAGTTCCCAGGTGAGGGGAATTAGAACCAAGCCAACCAGCGTGTAGGAGAAGTCCTCAATCGGGGCGATGCCTAGCTTGATGCCGGAGATCAAGCTCTCGTCGTAGCCGACAATGCCAGCCAAGATGATCAGATTGTCAAAAACCAGAGTCATCAATAGCGTCAATGCTGTTGCTAGCCCCAGCGCTCTGAGGTTGAAGCGGCGCCGAAAAAGGTATGCGATCAACCCCGCCACCAAAACCGGAGGCAGGGCGATACTCAGATAGCTCAGTTCTTGCGCCATTTAGCAAACCCTAGGTAGGCAATCAAGATTGTGTAGCTCAAAAGGGTGAGGAAAAACACTTCTTCAATTGGCAGTTCCGGTGCAATGGTGATGCCGGTGAGATATGGCCCCTCGCCCCTAAAGAAGATTCCTAGGGCTATGCCAACCAGATCCCAGATCAGAAATACCACTACCGCAACTCCCAAAGTGATCACGGTTCTAAGTGGCTGAACAAATAGCGCGAGCTTGTGCTTGTAATCGATTAGCCCCATTCCCAATATGGAAATGGTTAGAGCCAAAAGATAAAGAATCAAGCCAAGCCTTTCCAGTTCTTGACTGGCTTTAGCTCTCCGCTGATTGGACCAGCACTTCTGTCATCGGTTAGGTGCTTGTAGACCAGCTCGGCACCAATCAGGCACATCGGTAGACCGATTCCAGGAATGGTGTTGTGACCTACGTAGAACAGGTTCTTTAGTTTCTTGGAGTAGTTCTTTGGTCTAAAGAATGCACTCTGGCGAAGAGTGTGAGCCATACCAAGGGCGGTGCCGTTCCAAGCGTTTAGCTCGGTCTGGAAATCGCGTGGTCCCATGGTCTTGCGAACCACAATGCGCTCTTTGAGATCTGGAATCTCGCACCAGGTGGCAATCTGATCAATCACCTTGTCAGCGGCTGCCTCAAAGCTGGCATCTCCAGATCCACCGATACCAACATCGGCGGCGGCAGGAACAAGCACGAAGATGTTCTCCATGCCCTCAGGAGCAACGCTTGAGTCGGTCTTAGATGGGTTACAGATGTACAAGCTCGCTGGGTCTGGAACCTCGGAGCGACCGTCCGCCTTGCGGAACACCTTGGCAAAGTTTTTGCCCCAGTCCTTGGTATACAAAAGCGTGTGGTGATCAAGCTGATCGATCTTGCCCTTGACTCCCAGATACATCAGTAGTGCCGATGGACCAGGAACGCGCTTGTCCCACCAAGACTGCGGGAAGGACTGGTCCTTGCGCTCAAGCAGCTTGGTCTCCACGAAGTGAAGGTCGGCGCTCGCCACCACCACATCTGCGTGATACTCGGCAGCTCCAACCTGAACACCAACGGCCTTGCCGTCTCTGGTCAGAATCTTGGTAACTGGGGAAGAAGTGTGAATCTCGGCACCGTGGGCCTTGGCCAGGCCTGCAACGGATTCGATCAGGGTGTAGAAACCGCCCTGCGGGTAAAAGACTCCCTGGTTCATATCCACGTGGGTCATCAGGTGATACATCGCCGGGGTGTTGTATGGCGATGCTCCAAGGAAAACCGCAGGGAAGTTCAGCATTTTCTTTAGGCGATCATCTTTGACGAACTGACCGGAGAAGTCATAGAGCGAGGTGGTTAGCAGCTTTAGGAACTTGCCTAGCTTTGCCAGCACCTCTGGGTGCAGGAATGACCTTAGGTCTTTGAAATTGGTGTAGAGGAAGTGCTTGATTGATAGCTCGTATGCCTCTTGAGCGCTGTCAAGATACTTCTGCAGCTGCTCACCACTGCCAGGTTCAATCGACTCAAACATCGCCTTGATCTCTGGAAGCTTCTCGCTCATGACCAGTCGGTCACCCAGACCCTCATTGCGGGTTTGGTAGGCAGGGGTCAGGCGAACCAAATCCAGCTCGTTAGCCGCGGTGGTGCCCATCAGGTTGTAGAACTGCTCGAAGGCATCCGGCATCAGGTACCAGCTCGGACCCATGTCAAAGCGGAAACCATCTTTTTCCCAGAGGTAGGCGCGCCCACCCAGACCTTCTCTGGCCTCAAATAGCTTTACCTGCATGCCAGCCTTGGCTAAGAGGGCTGCCGTGGACAAACCAGCGATGCCACCGCCAATTACGATTGCGGTTTTTTGGCTCATGGTTTTGCTCCTAAGAAAGATTTAGCTAGTAGCCATAACTTCTTGGCATTACCAACACTGATGCGAGTTTCAATCAACTTCTTGGCTTCGGTATTTCCAATTGTCTGGTTTAGCTCGGTAAATAAAAGCTGTGCGGCTGTCACGGCAGCCCTTGCTGACCTAGGAAGTAGCGGCAGCGATTGAGCGCTTACCTTCAGGTCCTCGTTGATATCTGCAACCAGGCGAGCCTTGGTTTGCTCGTCGAAGTTTGAGACGTTCACGTTTGGGAAATAGCTGCGGCCAAGGCGCTTGAAGTCGGCACTCAGATCACGCAGGAAGTTCACCTTTTGGAAGGCGCTGCCCAGTGCTCTTGCACCCTTCACTAGGGCAACCTTTTCTTCCTTGCTGTAGCTTCCGCCGTGCACAAAGGCAGCTAGGCACATAAGCCCTACTACCTCGGCAGAGCCGTAAACGTAAGTATCAAACGAAGCCTGGTCGTGCTCTTTCTCGGTCAAGTCCTGACGCATTGAGTAGAAGAAAGGCTCAACGATGTCTTTGCTGATTCCAACCTCGCGGGCGGTTATGGCGAAGGCGTGGATTATCAAATTGGTGCTGAATCCCAGCTGCATAGCGCGGTAGGTTTCCTGCTCAAATGCATTGAGTTCTGCCTCAGGGTCAAGTTCCGCTCCCTTGGCTTGGGCTTCGGCGGCTGAGCCGTCCACAATCTCATCTGCCACGCGCACCAAGGCGTAGATGTTCTCGACGTGGTGTCTGACATCCTTTGATAGCAGGCGAGTGGCCATGCCAAAGGATGTCGAGTAGCTGTAGATGACCTCTTTACTGGCGCGATGCGCGGCCAGCGAATAGAGGGCAAGCCCAGTTGGGACCTTGGTCGTATCTTGGCTTTCCACCCTTCTAGGCTACTAGCTCTTGCAGTTATAATCGAACCATGACGAACCCAATGAAACCCCGTAGTCACGCCGTCACCGACGGAATCGAGAAGGCTCCTCAACGTGGCATGCTTCGGGCAGTGGGTATGGGCGATGACGACTGGGACAAGCCTCAAATCGGAGTCGGATCTAGCTGGAACGAGCTAACGCCCTGCAATCTTTCTCTTGACCGACTAGCTAAAGCAGTAAAAGTTGGTGTCTCGCGCGCCGGCGGCTTCCCAATGCAGTTTGGAACAATCTCGATGTCCGATGGAATCTCCATGGGACACGAGGGCATGCACTTTTCACTAGTGAGTCGTGAGGTAATTGCCGACTCTGTTGAAACTGTTATGGGCGCTGAAGCTCTAGACGGTAGCGTGCTGCTTGCAGGCTGCGATAAATCACTTCCGGGCATGTTGATGGCAGCAGCCCGCCTAGATCTAGCCTCGGTATTCCTATACGCAGGTTCGATTGCCCCTGGTTGGGTCAAGCTGACTGACGGAACAGAAAAGGCTGTAACGATCATCGACGCCTTTGAGGCAGTCGGTGCTTGCAAGGTTGGAAAGATGAGCGAGGAAGACCTCACTCGTATTGAAAAGGCTGTCTGTCCTGGCGAAGGCGCTTGCGGCGGTATGTATACCGCTAACACCATGGCCTCAATCGGAGAAGCACTGGGCATGAGCCTTCCGGGCTCAGCAGCGCCACCTTCGGCCGACCGTCGTCGCGACACCTGGGCTGAGCGCAGCGGCGAAGCGGTTGTGAACCTGATTGCTAAGGGCATCACAGCAAGACAGATCATGACCAAAAAGGCATTTGAAAATGCCATTGCGGTCCTAATGGCATTTGGTGGATCGACCAACGCAGTTCTGCACCTTTTGGCTATTGCTCGTGAAGCAGAAGTTGATCTAAATCTTGATGACTTCAACAGAATTTCCGACAAGGTGCCTCACCTTGGCGACCTAAAGCCCTTTGGCCAGTTCGTCATGAACGACGTTGACAAGGTTGGCGGTGTTCCAGTTTTGATGAAGGCCCTGCTAGATGCAGGCCTACTGCACGGCGATGTAATGACAGTGACCGGTAAGACCATGGCCGAGAACCTTGCAGGCATCAACCCGCCAGACCCAGACGGCAAGATCATCCGTGCCATGAACAACCCAATCCACACCACCGGCGGCATTCAGATCCTGCGTGGATCGATGGCTCCGGATGGTGCGGTTGTTAAGACTGCCGGTTTCGATTTGAACTTTTTCGAGGGTCCAGCTCGAGTCTTTGACAGGGAAGGTCCTGCAATGGACGCCCTGGTAGCAGGCAAGATTCAAAAGGGCGACGTAGTGGTTATCCGCTACGAAGGCCCTAAGGGTGGTCCTGGATTCCGCGAGATGCTTGCACTTACTGGGGCAATCAAAGGTGCAGGAATGGGCAAAGATGTCCTACTATTGACCGACGGACGATTCTCAGGTGGCACAACCGGCCTTTGCATCGGACACATTGCTCCAGAGGCGACCGAAGGCGGTCCGATTTCTCTGGTTCGCGATGGAGACCTTATTCGGGTCGACATCGCAGCTC
>CAZLKR010000019.1:0-24874 GCA_964560155.1 uncultured Aquiluna sp. | reverse complement strand
GCAGCGCGGTTCAGCGCTACCGCCTTGAGGTCACCGACGTCAACAACAACCGCTATGTGAACTCGGCATGTACGACCGCCGCACCGCTGGTTTGTACCATCGCCGGTATTCCAAACGGCGTTGCCTATACCGCGAGGATTGCTGCCATCACTAACGCTGGAATCGGTCAGTACTCGAACGTCACCGTCCCGCTAACCCCATCTCGCGCTGAGATGAGCGTGACCCAGCTGAACGCAACTGTTGCATCTTCTGGACTGGCACTTGACTGGGAGACCCCGGTTGCTATTGAGGGTAACTTCCAGCGCTACGAGGTCTACATCTGGGTTACCGGCTCGCAGCAGCCTTCGACCCCTACCGCGACTGTTACCAACTCGACTTCATCGACCATTTCGATCGACATCTCCCAGATTGCTACCAGCAGTTCGACGGTTGCACCGGTTGTCTTCACTCAGCCTCAGCTGAATGTGGTGACCAGCTACTTCCGTCCGACCATCAAGCAGTTCGTCTTTGGCACTATGCAGCACAGACCAATGGGCTTTGTCTCGCTGGCCTCTGTGCAGCAGCAAGCCGCAACTGCTAGCGCGATGGTTGGTTACACCATGAGAGTGGTGACAATCACTGACACCTACTCGTCCTCGCAGACCATTAACACGGCCAACGGTGTGAAGATCGGTCTTGGGGCCCCGGCAGCTCCTACCCAGCTCTCGCTTGACACGCAGGATCCAAACAAGATTGTGGCCAGCTGGGGTGCTCCAAACTCCGACGGTGGATTTGCGATTGAGGATTACGACGTTCGAGTGAACGGGCAAGTCATCTGTGCCAACATCCAGGTTCGCATGTGTGAGATCGGCACCCTGAGCCCATCCGTCACCTACAACGTCAGCGTTCAGGCTAGAAACGCCCTAGGTCTCGGTGAAGCAGCGGTCGCCAGCCACACCACCCCGGCTCCGCCAGCGGTTTACGTGGCAGTACAACCAGATCCTGTGACTGTTTCTCCAACCGTCTCCCCAACGGTGTCACCAACAGTTTCGCCTACCCCGAAGCCAACCGTTTCACCGACTGTGAAACCGACCCCGACACCTACTGTGAAGCCGACGCCGACTCTCACGCCAACTCCGGGCCCAACCCAAACTTCGGAAGCTTCGGCTGAGCCAACCCCCACACCTCAGGAGTCTTCTAGCAACTCAGAGGTTGTTCCAGAACCAAGCACCAGCAGTGAAACTACCGCTTCGCCAGAACCAATCCCAGGTCCTGATGGCGGAGAGAGTCGTGACGACACAGTGCTCGAGCCTTACAATCCGCTCGGAACACCGGAAGCCATTTTGGCAACCATTGGTCTGCTGGTAGGTGCGATGGCAGCCGCAGCAGCCGCAGCAGCGGCAGCCGCAGCAGCAAGCAGCGCTGCCTCGAGTTCAAGCTCCTCGGGATCGGGATCTTCAAAGTCTGATTCTGATCAAAGCGACGAAGATCTTGCTGAGTTGGAAGTCGCGCACGATCAAATTGAACTAATCGAAGAGAACTGGGGCGACAAACTCCGCTGGTTCAAGTCGAGGTGGCTAACCTTCCTCGATAAGTTCACTCACGATCTGGCCATTATGTTGGCGCCGATTTCACCGCTATTGTCCAAGATCGTCAACGACGGCGCCTATCTACGAGCGGTTCTCGGTTCAACCACGTTGCTGCTACCAATCGCGGGTGTTGGTTTGGCGATTGCCGCAATCATCGACAACGGTGAAATGTTGATTGCCCCAACCTGGTATCTGATGCTTGCCATTGCAATTCTTGGTCTGTTGGATGCTTTTGCCGGATTCGCTGCAACCTTGGTCTTTGTCGTTGGTTCGATTATTGCTGCCGGCCAACTGCCGGATATCAGCCAGATTCGAACCTTGATGGGTGTCATCATCATCGCAATCGGACCTGCAATGCTCGCAACCGCATTCAGAACGATTCGCAGGAGCCCGGCCCGTGACCTTGACTCGTGGTGGGAGCGTTTGGTCGATTTGGCCATTGCTCCTCTAATGGCTGGTTGGTCAGTGATGACTATGGTGTCAGTGATGCCCGCAATTTCGGGATTGACTCTGAACATGGCAAATCATGTGAACGAATTCGGAATCGCGATTGCGATTGCGGCTGTGTTGAGGGTGCTGCTGGAAGAGGGCGCTGCCCGCTACTACCCAGCGCGCTTGAACAAGATCAACCCAACCGAGGTGCCAGATTCTCCACTGATCCAGAAGGCGGCTGCGCTGCTGGTTCGCTATGGAATCTGGGTTGTGCTCTCCGGTGCGATTGTGGGCTTTGGCTGGCAAGCGTTTGTAGGTTCAGCGCTTTTCTTGATTCCAACCGTTATCGGCTGGTACCAGGACCGCTTCCCGAACGTGCCATGGCTATGGCGCATCTTGCCAACCGGTGTTCCAGGCCTGGCCTTCACCATCCTGGTTGCCTCCAGCACCTCGGCACTGTTGGCAATCTGGTTGGGTGCAACCCCTGCCTATGCGGAGTTCAGCTTCGTGCTTATCCCACTGCCACTGCTGGTTTTGAGCATTCTTTCGATGTTCGGACGCGAGGGTGCAACGCCAGATGAAGAAAGACTAGGAAAGCGCAACCGCATGGTCTACCGAATCGGTGGAATTGTGATGCTGCTGGTGACCTTGAACCTAACTGGAATTATCTAAAGTCGAAGTAGTACCAGGCTGGCTGCCATGACGGCGACACCTGCAATAAAGCCATAAACACTTAGGTGACCGCGAGCCGAGTTTCTAGCGGTCGGCAAAAGCGTGTCAATTGCCAAAAAGACCATTACTCCGGCAACCATGGCAAACAAGATGCCGAGCACAAAGTGATCTAGGAACTGAGCCAGCAATAGGTAGCCAATAACCGCTCCAGCGGGCTCTGCAAGTCCAGATAGGAAACTGAGCCTAAATGCCTTCACCTTGGACTTTGTGGCGTAATAGACCGGCACAGAGACTGCAATGCCCTCAGGAATGTTGTGCAGAGCAACCGCTATTGCCAAACCAATACCGATCTGCGGGTCATCCAGCACCAGCAAGAAGGTCGCAAGACCCTCTGGGAAGTTGTGAATCGCAATGGCGAGGGCAACAAACAGCCCAGTGCGCAGCAGCATCTTGTTGGCTCGAGCCTCGGATTTCTCCTCGTCGCTGCCAAGCAACTCAATCTCGGTATTCTCGTGAGGATTTGTTCCAGAGGGCACCAGAGCATCAATAATCGCCATGACGATCATTCCGGACACCATAGCCAGTGCGGCGATTGCAGAAGCCTGCACGGGGGTATTGGTCTCGGCTATGTATGCAGTGGACTTCGGGAGAATCTCAACAAAGGATAGATAGACCATCACTCCAGCGGAGAAGCCCATGGCAACCGCAAAGAAAGACTTATTGGTGGTCTTGGTAAAAAAGGCCAGCGTGGAGCCAATACCGGTAGCAAGTCCAGCCCCGAGCGTTACTAGAAACGCAAGCAGCAGTCCGCTTTCCATTTGGCTTTCCTTTCTGGGTCAAAAAAGCCGGCCAATTACAAACCGGCCGGCTTTTTAGTAATGCTTATTTAGTGCTTGCCGCCGCAGCCGCAAGTCTCCTTAGCGCAATTGCAGTCCATGGATACCCCCTAGAAGTTCCAGTCGTCATCGGTAGTGGCTTCGTGCTTACCAATTACGTAAGACGAGCCGGAGCCAGAGAAGAAGTCGTGATTCTCATCGCTGGCAGGGCTTAGGGCACTGAGGATCGCAGGGGAGACCTGGCAGTCATCCTTCGGGAACAGTGGGTCAAACCCAAGGTTCATCAGTGCCTTGTTGCCGTTGTAGTGCAGGAACTGCTTGACGTCGTGGGTTAGCCCAATTTCGTCATACAGGTCTGCGGTGTACTTAACCTCGTTCTCGTAAAGCTCGAGGAGAAGATCGTAGGTGTAGCTCTTTAGCTCTTCCTGGCGGGCAGTTGAAGACTCGTTGTAGCCGAGCTGGAACTTGTAGCCAATGTAGTAACCGTGGATGGCCTCATCGCGAATAATCAGACGGATTAGGTCAGCGGTGTTGGTTAGCTTTGCCCTGGAGGACCAGTACATCGGTAGGTAGAAGCCCGAGTAGAACAGGAAGGACTCCAACAAAGTGGAGGCAACCTTGCGCTTCAGTGGGTCATCACCGCGGTAGTAGCCCAAGATGATCTCGGCCTTCTTCTGCAGGTATGGGTTGTCTTCTGACCAACGGAATGCCTCATCGATGTCGCTGGTGGAGCAAAGGGTTGAGAACACACTCGAGTAGCTCTTGGCGTGTACCGACTCCATGAATGCGATGTTGGTGATAACCGCTTCCTCGTGAGGGGTGCGAGCATCTGGCATCAGGCTCATCGAACCAACGGTGCCCTGGATGGTGTCCAGCATGGTTAGTCCGGTGAACACGTGCATGGTCAGCTTCTGCTCGTGTGGACGCAGGTTTTCCCAGGACTGAACGTCGTTGGAGATTGGGACCTTCTCAGGCAGCCAGAAGTTCTGGGTGAGACGGTTCCAGACGTCTAGGTCTACGGAGTCCTCAATCTTGTTCCAGTTGATAGGTCTGGTAATCAGTTTGGTAGCCATGTTGATTTCCCTCTTCCTTAGAGCATGCAGCTGACGCAGTTTTCGACCTCGGTGCCCTCAAGAGCAGCCTGTCGAATGCGAATGTAGTAAATGGTCTTGATGCCCTTTTTCCATGCGTAAATCTGTGCACGGTTAACATCGCGGGTGGTTGCAGTGTCCTTGAAGAACAGGGTTAGTGATAGACCCTGGTCAACGTGCTGGGTTGCAGCTGCGTAGACGTCGATGATCTTCTCTGGACCCACTTCGTAGGCGTCCTCGTAGTACTCCCAGTTTTCTTCGTTCAAGAATGGAGCTGGGTAGTAAACGCGACCTAGCTTGCCTTCCTTGCGAACCTCAACACGAGAAGCAATTGGGTGAATCGAGCTGGTGGAGTTGTTGATGTAGGAGATCGATCCGGTTGGAGGCACTGCCTGCAGGTTCTGGTTGTAGATACCGTGCTTCATAACCGAAGCCTTTAGCTCTTTCCAGTCCTCTTGGGTTGGGATAGCAACGTTTGCCTTAGCAAACAGCTCCTTAGCCTTCGCGGTGGTTGGTGCCCAGACCTGGTCGGTGTACTTGTCGAAGAACTCGCCACTTGCATACTTTGAGTTCTCAAAGTTGTGGAAGTAGCTCTTGCGCTCAATGGCGATCTTGTTGGATGCCTTGATGGCGTGGTAAACCACGGTGTAGAAGTAGATGTTCGTGAAGTCAATCGACTCCTCGGAACCGTAGTGGACCTTCTCGCGAGCTAGGTAGCCGTGCAGGTTCATCTGGCCCAAGCCAATTGCGTGGCTCTTGTGGTTGCCATCCGAGATCGAACGAACGCTCTCGATGTTTGACATGTCAGAAACTGCGGTTAGCGCACGGATTGAGGTCTCAACGGTTAGGCCTAGGTCGCCGCCATCCATTGCCATGGCAATGTTCATTGAGCCTAGGTTGCAGGAAATGTCCTTACCAATCTCGTCATAGCTAAGGTCCTGGTTGTAGGTGGTTGGGGTGTTCACCTGCAGGATCTCGGAGCAGAGGTTTGACATGTTGATGCGGCCCTGGATTGGGTTAGCAGCGTTTACGGTGTCCTCGTACATCACGTATGGGTAGCCAGACTCGAACTGAAGTTCTGCAATGCGCTCGAATAGCTCACGAGCCTTGATCTTGGACTTACGAATACGTGGGTCATCGACCATCTCGTTGTACTTCTCGGTAACCGAGATGTCACCAAATGGAACGCCGTAGACCTTCTCAACGTCGTAAGGGGAGAACAGGTACATGTCCTCACCGTTCTTGGCAAGTTCCAAGGTGATGTCTGGAACAACCACACCGATGGAAAGCGTCTTGATACGAATCTTCTCGTCCGCGTTCTCACGCTTGGTGTCCAAGAAGCGCATGATGTCTGGGTGGTGAGCGTTTAGGTAAACCGCACCGGCACCCTGACGAGCACCTAGCTGGTTGGCGTAGGAGAAGCTGTCTTCCAATAGCTTCATCACTGGGATGATGCCGGAGGACTGGCCCTCAATCTTCTTGATTGGTGCGCCGTATTCGCGAACGTTCGATAGCGATAGTGCAACACCGCCACCGAGCTTGGAAAGCTGCAGTGCTGAGTTGATGCCGCGGGCAATCGACTCCATGTTGTCTTCGATGCGAAGCAGGAAGCAGGAGACAAACTCACCGCGCTGCTTCTTACCGCAGTTTAGGAATGTTGGGGTTGCTGGCTGGAAACGACCGGAGATGATCTCCTCGGTCAAGTTGATTGCGGTGGTCTCGTCACCGGCTGCAAGGGTCAGCGCCACCATTACAACGCGGTCCTCGAAGCGCTCTAGGTAGCGAGTGCCGTCAAAAGTCTTTAGGGCGTAGCCGGTGTAGAACTTGTAGGCACCCATGAATGCTTCGAAGCGGAACTTCTTGGAGTAGGCCAGCTTCTCCAGCTTCTCGATGAACTCGAAGGAGTACTGGTCCAGGATTTCCTTCTCGTAGTACTCGTTCTCAACCAGGTAGTCCAGACGCTCCTTGAGGCTGTGGAAGAAGACAGTGTTCTGGTTTACGTGGTCTAGGAAGTACTTGCGAACCGCGAGCTTGTCCTTCTCCAACTGAAGCTTCTGATCAGCACCCCACAAGTTGATCATCGCGTTGAGGTCTTGATAGGACATCGCGCTTTCGATGGTCTGCTTGCCAGTTAGGTTTCCCTGGTCATCAGCTACTTCTACTAGTTGGTTTGCCACAGTGCGGCCAGCCTTTCTTTTACTTCTAATACGTCTTCTGGGGTGCCAGTGATCTCGAACCGATACAGCACCGGAACCCCGAGTTTGCTGGCGACTATGTCGCCGGCCTTGCAGAAGTGGGTACCAAAATTGGTATTTCCTCCGGCAATGACCGCCTTGATGTGCTTCCGATTTACCGGATTGTTCAAGAATTTGATTACTTGCTTTGGAACAGTGGAACCGTCATTTCCGCCACCGTAGGTGGGGACTACGAGAACGCTGTCCCGATCGTGTACAAAATCGGCTGCTTCTTCGGACTTCAATGGAATCCGGATGGCGGTAGCACCGAGCTTGTCTACGAAGCGCTTGGTGTTTTCTGAGACGCTCGAGAAATAAACAACATCGAACATCTCATCACCTCAACTAAGCGGAGATGGCTTGGATCTTGTCCATGCGGAAACCGCTCCAGTGCTCGTCGCCTGAAACGACTACTGGTGCTGCGGTGTAACCCATGGTCTTGACCATTTCTAGAGCTACTGGGTCCTGAGACATGTCGACCTCGGCATACTCAATCTGGTTGCGCTGCAACATGCGCTTAGTGCTGTCGCACTGAACGCAAGCTGGGAGCGTGTAAACGGTCACCGCCATTGGTGTTCCTCCTGGATAAGTGGGTTTTTTAGGCCCGGTTTTAGCAAACTTTTGTGAAAAATCTCGCAAACTGTGGATTTACAACATTAGCACTTAACCACTAGATGTAGTAGCAACACGTGATTTTTTTCACTTATTTAGTTATTTCTCGAACATTAACCCACAACTTGAACTTTAAGGCAGTAGCCAATCCCGCGTGTCGCGGGAAGTTTGCCAAAAGTGTCAAAAAGTTATTTTTACTGGTCGTAGAAATAAGGCTTTTCTGACTCAATTTGACCTCAGGGTTCTGACATTTATAAAGAAATCGTTAGAAATCAGATTGGAAAATCCGGCTTTCTCGTGCCCGTCGAAGAAAGACCCGCCTCACCGGCTATCCTCGTTAGGTGCAGACAGCCCTCTCAAAATCAGCTAGGGGCTTAGTCATAGACTCAGGCGACAGCCTAAATCGCAAAAACCTTCTGATTTATATCCTCATGCTCGGGTGCTCTATGAGCCTGATCCCTTTCACTATCGACCCCTACCTTCCAGCCTTTCCAGCGATCGGAGAGTTTTTTGGGGTGGCTAATGGCACAATCCAGGCCTCACTATCGGGGGTAACAATTGGCTTGGCCTTTGGCCAGCTGTTTGCGGGACCGCTATCTGATGCATTCGGTCGCAGACCGCTCTTGCTTTTGGCAACCCTTGGTTTTGCGATTAGCGCTATCGCCTTGTTCTTCTCCCCGGATCTCACCTTCTTTATCGCGGTTCGATTCGCGATGGGCTTCTTCGCCGCAAGCGCCGATGTTGTGGCCAGGGCAATCGTCCGCGATCTTTATCACGGCCAGCCAATGCTCAAGATGCTCACCAAGATCTTTATGGTTCAGTCGCTCTCTCCAATCATTGGACCGATTGTTGGTTCACAGCTGGTTGGTGTCGGTCCTTGGCAACTGATCTTTTTGACCTTTGGGCTATTTGGCCTGGCTCTGGGAATCTTCTCGCTTTTCTTTATGCATGAGACCTTGCCGGTGGCGCAGCGGCGCTCGCCGTCGTTGACCGGCCTGCTGCGTGGTTTCCAGTCGGTCCTCAAAGACCGAATCTACGTAGGGCTCATGATTGTCTCAGCGCTTTTGATCAGCGCGCTGTTTGGCTACCTAAACGTCGTGCCCTACCTATACCAGGATCACTTCGGACTCAGTGCACCTGACTTTGGGGTTTGGTTTGCGGTGAACTCGATCGGGCTGTGGCTTGGCGTGCAGTTTGGCGGCCTGATGGCGAAGTATTTCAGGGCCCAGTGGCTGATGGTGGTTTTCATCTTCTTGGCCATGCTTGGGGGAATGTCGCTAATCATTACCTCGGGCACCACTTTGATGGCGGCCGAGATCGGTTTCTTTGTGGTGATTTTCCTGTTCGGAGCACCGGCAACCATCATCCCAACCATTGCGCTTTTGAAGCACGGGTCTGAAGCGGGAACTGCTTCCTCCTTGATGGGAACCATGAACTTTGTTTCTACATCGGTTGCGGCAATTGTCTACTCGCAGCTCTCAACCACCTCAACTGGCGATGTCGGCTGGTGGATTTTTGCGTTGTTTGGCATTTCCTTGCTTGTTATCATCTTCGTGGTCCGACCCTGGACCGTCCCAGATCTTCGCGAGGCACGTCCGGATCATGATTAGGTTGGCCACCGAGGCTGATGCCAAAGAGCTACTAGGCGTTTGCAACGGTCACGAACTCAGGGTGGACCCAGAGTTCGAGGAAATGCCACTTAGCGAGATCCATGAGTTTCTAAAGGGTTATGAGGAACCTGCCCACACCCTGGTGCTAGAAGATGACGGCATCAAGGCCGTGCTGTTTATCCAAACCTCGACTCCGCGAAACCGCGTTGAACCGGACTTATTCACAATCGGAACCAAGGCGCAAACCAAAGAACTATTTAACGCAGGACTGTCCTGGCTGAGGGAAAATCGCCAAGGCTATGAAGTTAGGACCTTCTGCAACAAGTTAGACGTTGACCTACTCGAGCTATTCGAACAGAGCGGGCTGAGCTTCAACCGCGACTACTACAAGATGGTTAAAGAACCGCTAACCATAGGCTTCCCGCAACTTACCCAGGGAGTTTCGATTGAGCAGGTTGACCTCAAAGAGCACTCGCAGCTGCTGCACCAGCTCGAGACCGAATCCTTTGCCGGACACTTCGGCTACATCCCACTTGGTCACGGTGACTGGCTGGCCGAGAAATTGGCAGAACCACAACTTGATCCCATGGGCACCTTTGTGGCAAAGGTGAACGGGGAACCTGCGGGCCTCCTGATTTCCAGTGATGGTCGCTCGGATGTGAATGGCGGCTGGGTGGACAAACTCGGTGTCCTCACAAAGTTCCGTGGCTTGGGTATCGGAAAGCTGTTGTTGCAGTGGGGGATTGCTCACGCTGCCGATAAGGGCTATGTCTCAATTGGTCTTGGGGCTGACACCGGCAATGAATCCGGAGCGCTGCAGCTTTATGAAAACCAGGGTTTCAAGCCAACGGTGGTTTGGCGCGGTTACGCAACTACGCTTTAGTTTTTTTGTTTTGCGCTAACCAAGCGCCCAAGATAACCACTGCTCCACCGATTGGTTCATGCCAGTGCAGTTCTTCGCCAAGCAGCAGGATTCCCCAGACGGTTGCCAACACCGGGTTGGTGAAGGTGACTGTGGAGGCGACGGTAGAACCCGCGTCTCGGATCACGTCGTGGAACAAGCGATAGGCATAGCCTGACCCCAATACCCCCAGCGCCACTATGGAAAGCAGGGACTCAACACTTGGAGCTTGCGTAATGAGCGGCCCAGTAATGAGGTAAAGCGGCAAGAGGGTAATCGCACTGGAGAATACCTGAGCTGCCGCTGTAGAAGTACCCGAGAGGTTCATTGGGGTTACAAACTTTCGGATGTATGGCCCGCCAATGCCATATGAGATGGTTGCCAAAACCAGGGCTGCGATAGCCAGCGGATCGTTTTGCCCAAAGCCCTCCCAAACACCCAGAGTGATTGCTACACCAATAAGCCCAACCGCCAAACCAATGGTTGCGACGATGGTTACCGTCTCGGTTCGGTAGATCGTCAGAATCGCAAGCAATGTGAAAATCGGGGTGGCAGCTCCGATGATTGCCGCCAGCGATGAAGTGGTTGATTGCTGGGCAAAGCTAAAAAGCGAAAACGGTATTGCCGACATCAGCACACCCGCGACCCACAGGTGGAACCACTGGGTGCCTTTGGGAAGCTGCAGCTTTAGCAAAAACACCAATGCAAACATCGCCAGCCCACCCAGGAAGGTGCGCCAAAACGCGACACCAAAAAAGGGTAGGAATCTAAGCGAGAGTTCGGTGAATAAGAAACTGGAGCCCCAGATCAGGGCCATTGGAAGGAACTTCCAAATCCAGTGTGATTTCACCTAATGAAATCTAGTGGCTAGAAGGTGTGGTTTCGATCTCCGAGCGATCTGCGGACCAAAGGGTGTGGAACACACCCTCGCGATCTACTCGCTTGTAGGTGTGAGCACCAAAGAAGTCACGCTGTCCCTGCACCAAAGCCGCTGGCAAGCGCTCGGCACGGAGACCGTCGTAGTAGCTAAGCGAAGATGCAAAGGCTGGGTTTGGAATACCAGCTAGTGAGCTGTGGGCTACCACACTTCTCCAAGATGCCAATGATGAGTCAATTGCCTTGGCAAAGTAGTCATCAAACAGCAGGCTGAGTAGGTTCTCGTTCTTGCCGTAGGCATCTGCGATGCGGTTTAGGAACTGGGCACGAATGATGCAACCACCGCGCCAGATCTTGGACACTGCACCGAGGTTGATGTTCCAGTTGTATTCTTTCGCGCCGGCACGAATCGCATCAAAGCCCTGCGCGTAAGCAATGATCTTGGAGGCATACAGCGCCTTGCGAACATCCTCAACAAAAGCCGCCTTGTTCTCAACCGACCACTTGGTGGTGTGGCTTGCCATCGACTTGTTTCCAGCACGCTGGCTGGACTGCGAGGAAAGGCTGCGGGCAAATACTGCCTCGGCGATGCCAGAAACTGGAGTGCCTAGGTTTAGCGCGGTCTGAACGGTCCAGACTCCGGTGCCCTTCGAACCCGCGGCATCAAGCACCACGTCAACGAATGGCTTGCCGGTTTTAGCGTCAACCTGCTTTAGCACCTCGGCGGTGATCTCGATTAGGTAGCTCTCAAGCTCACCCTTGTTCCACTCGCTAAAGATTCCTGAGATCTCGCTAGGGGAGAAGCCACCGGCCTGGCGCAAGATGTCATAAGCCTCGGCGATTAGCTGCATGTCTGCATACTCAATGCCGTTGTGAATCATCTTTACAAAGTGACCAGCACCATCGGTGCCAACGTGAGTAACGCATGGCTCACCTTCGGCAATCGCAGCAATCGAGGAAAGAATTGGACCCAAGGTCTTGTAAGCCTCTGCGGTTCCACCAGGCATGATCGAAGGACCCTTGAGAGCACCTTCCTCGCCGCCGGAGATACCAGCACCAACAAAGTGAATGCCCTTGGCGCTGACTTCCTTCTCACGACGAAGGGTGTCGGTGAAAAGTGCATTTCCGCCGTCAACGATGATGTCGCCTGGCTCGAATCGCTCCGCTAGCTGGTTGATTACGGCATCGGTTCCAGCTCCAGCCTGAACCATGATGATTGCGGTTCTCGGCTTAGAAAGTGATGCTACGAAGGCGTCAATGCTGTCGCTTGCGATGAAGTTTGCCTCTGGGTGCTCTTTGACCAGTAGGTCAGTGCGCTCAACAGAGCGGTTATAGATGGCAACGGAGTTGCCCTCGCGAGATGCCAAGTTGCGGGCAAGGTTGGAGCCCATAACGGCAAGACCAACAACACCAATATTTGCTTTGTCTGACATGAAATTCCTTTTAGAAATGGGGTGGAAACTTACTCAGGCTCTACGCGCAACAATGGGCGGAAATTTCTACTAGGTTACCCTACTTTGGCGAGCCAGAGGCTGGTATTTCTCGCGAGCTGTTAGTTTTGCCCAAGCATGCAAACTCGATCCAAATCCCTTTTACTCGCCGTCGCCTTGGCAATCACGGCGCTGTTTCCAACGCCCGCTCACGCTAGCTGCACCTTAGACAAGCAGCTTTCCTCAAAAAACATCAAGCAACTTCACGTTGAAGTACTGGATGCCGCCAGCGGTGAGACGTTGTTTGCAAAGTCAGAAGATACGCCGGCTAGAACGGCATCCGTGCTCAAGGTGCTGACTGCTGCCGTGGCATTAGATGTCTTGGGGCCGGATTACCGCATCACCACAAGCGTGATGGTTAGCCCAAGTGAACCGGGGAAGATCTACTTGGTTGGCGCTGGAGATGTGACCCTGTCTCGCATGCCGGGCAACATAACCTCCTACTACGCCAAGGCTCCAAAGCTAGATTCACTAACTCGTCAGATTGCAACCTGGGCCAAATCAAGTTCGGTATCAATCTCTGCGGTATCGGTAGACAGCACGCTGTTTGGTGGCGACAAAGAGTGGCACCCCACCTGGAGCAAACTCGGTCTATCTTCTGGATACATGGCGCCGGTGTCAGCGCTGCAGATTGATGCGGCGCGCCTTACAAGTTCTCGCAATCCAAACAGCTGGCTGGCCATGCGCACCGCAACACCGGTGAAGCAAGCCGGGGACTTGTTTGTGGCATCCCTAAACAAACTGGGCATTGCGACTGGAATCACTGCAACTTCCGCCAAAGCGCCAACCGACTCGGTCGTGATTGCTAGCGTGCAGTCCCGCCCGGTGAGCGAATTGGTCGCCAACATGCTGCGGGTATCAGATAACTCAATAGCCGAGGCGCTGGCTCGAGTAGCCTCCATCAAATATGGTCTCGATGGCAGCATGGCTTCCCTAACCCCGCTCTACAAAAGAGTTCTAAAGGCCAGAGGGCTGGATGTTTCGAAGATTTCTATCGTGGATGGATCTGGACTATCAAGATTGAACCAGGTTCCTGCAGCTTTGATTAATGACCTATTGGTGCTGGTGAATCAAGGTGTTGGTGACTACGAAGCGTTGGAAGCAGGCCTCCCTGTCTCTGGTGATAGCGGGTCTTTAAGGTCTCGGTTTGCAACCGGCAGCAAGGCTGAAACCAAGGGCAAGGTAATTGCCAAAACTGGCTACATCCGCACTGGTTACTCGCTAGCTGGTTTCCTCACCGCTAAAGATGGCACCGAGTTGATTTTCACGATTTACAACCTGGCAGACCGAGCGAATGCCAACCATCGCATCGCTATGGATAACCTGGTGTACCGCTTTTACCAGTGCGGAGCGAGCCTAACCAGTTGATCTCGAGAGTTCAGATTTCTTGAAAGTAACTGTCAACTAATTCTCAGACTAATTCCAGATAACCATCAGGGCGCTCTGCCACTGTTTTCGTGTGAAGACAATAGCTGAGCCAAAGAACCAGGTCCAAATCGGTCCAGGCAAGTTGGCAGGTATTCAATCTAGGCGCGAGCTTATTCAGGCCAGCGCCTTCTTTTTTGTGATCTCCAACATCGTCATGTTTTTGCTGGATGGCGGTTTAGACCGAGTAAGTGATTTGCCATCGGCGTTGGAATCGTTAAGCCGAATTGCTTCGTTGTTGGGCACGGCACTTCTTCTCGTGATGTTGTTGCTAACAGCCAGAGTTCCATGGATTGATAAGCAGTTTGGCCAGGATGTTGCGACATTGGCTCACAAGAAGCTTGGCAAATGGGCGTTTTACCTAATCCTTTCCCACTTCGCTGCTTCGCTAATCAGCTATGCAATCACTGACGGTCGAAATGTTGTTGCCGAACTTGGTTTTCTGGTTTTCACCTTTCAGGACTTCTTGACCGCAACCATTGCTACTGTCCTGATGATTTTGGTAGTGGTGTCCTCATTCAAGGCGGTGCGCCGCAGGTTGAAGTATGAGACTTGGTTTGTAACGCACCTTTTGTCTTACCTAAGCGTGCTCTTTGCTATCCCACACGTTTTCAACATGGGAACGGATTTGGTGAATCAGGTGCACAACACCATCTGGGTGTTCGCCTATGTGTTTGTTGGATTCAACATATTGTTTTTCCGCCTGCTGTACCCACTGGGTCAATCGCTTTTGGCCAATACCAAGGTGGATCGCGTTGTCAGAGAGAGTTCAGATTCTGTCTCTATCTACATTCGCGGTCGCAAGCTCAATAGGTTCGGTGCTCAGGCCGGACAGTTCTTTCAGGTTCGCTTTCTCACCGAGGAGCTGTGGGGTCAGGCTCACCCATTTTCAATTTCTGCAGTTCCAACCAAAGACACCATTCGATTCACAATTGCGATGCGTGGCGACGCCACCGCAATGATTCAGCGCATTGGCAGGGGCACCCGAGTGATTCTCTCCGGTCCGTTTGGAATCTTCACTCAAGAGATGCGCACCAAGCGTGACGTGGTTTTGATTGCTGCCGGCATCGGAATTCCGCCGGTGAGAGCCCTAGCTGAAGGCTTGGCCGCAACGGCGGGAGATATCTCAATTCTCTATCGGACCAGAGATGAGGCCGACGCACCGCTACTTGATGAGCTCACCAGACTGTCCCAAACAAGGGGTCACAACCTTGAGGTTGTAAGCGGTAAGCGCCCAAGCAACGGGCACTGGCTGAGCCACTCCAACATCTCTGATGAGAATCAGCTACTCATGCTTTTCCCAAAGATACGCGAAGCAGATGTTTACCTCTGCGGACCTCTGGAGTTCACCGAAAGAGTCGAAGAAAGCCTAAGAAAACTTGGATTGCCCCAAACATCCATTCACAGCGAGGAGTACGCCTGGTGAGAAAAGAAACCCGTTTTGCGTTGGGAATTGTTGGACTAAGCGCAGTCGCAACCTCATACTTGGTTGGCCACCAACCAGCACAGTCTTCGGTTGCCTTAGCAACCAGTGCAGTGACTGCTAGCAGCAATCCGACACCGAGTGCGGAAGTGACTCCAACGCAGACCAATGCTTCCGCTGCAACAGAGCCGACACCAACTCAGAGCGTGACACCTGAGAAAACCACCGCGCCTGCTGCGACTACAGATCCGACACCAACTGCCACGGCGGCTGACGGAACCTACCTATCGACCAATGTCAGTTACCGCTATGGCAACATTCAACTTGAGGTGACCGTTCAATCAGGTCACTTAGCTGCCATCAACTTGCTCCAGGCCACCACTCACGGTCGTGGTTATGACCAGGCCCCACCCATGCTGGTTGATGCAGCGCTACAGGCTGGCAGCGCTGATTTTGGAAACCTTTCGGGGGCAACATTCACATCGATGGCATTCAAGCAAGCGTTGACCGATGCACTGAATCAGGCAGGTCTCTAATGGATGTTCTGATTAATGACTTTGAAGTCATGGGAACCATTTTCAGATTCACTTTTGCGGCGCAAGATCGCCAACGGGTAAGCGCACTGTTGCCACTTGCTCATCAGCTCTTGATCGAAGCGGATGCAACGTTCTCCACCTACAAACCAGAATCTGAAGTTTCCAGAATTCGCGATGGTGAATTGACTCTCCCGGCAAGCTCTTTTGATATCAAGCAAATTTACCGAGATTGCTTGAGCTGGCAGGAGAAAACCGACGGTGGCTTCAACTCCTTTGGCCTTGATGGTAAGTGGGATCCGTCGGGTTTGGTCAAAGGCTGGGCCGCACAAGCGGCATGCAATTTCTTGATTGCCAACGGCATCCACGATTTCACCCTCAATGCCGGAGGAGATGTGTTTATGGGCCCGCAGGTGAGTTACGAACTCGAACGAGTGGGAATCGCACGACCGACTTCGATTGCGACCACTGGCCTTCAAGCCGGCTGGATTCTCGATCTTTCCGGCACACCGTTCCGAGCGGTAGCAACCAGTGGGAGCGCCGAACGCGGCAACCACATCTGGGGGTCAAACTCAGCTTTGGTGCAGGTCACGGTAGTCGGAAAAGATCTTATTTCAGCAGATGTTTGGGCCACCGCCCTCTTCTCCAAGGGGCCGGAATTGCTAGCAACTTGTGCCAACTCAGGATTAGAAGCCATGCTGCTTTATGCAGACGGAACAGAGCAAAGAACTGATGGGTTTTCTGCTCTAGAAACTCATTTCACAACAGTAAAGGAGGGCTAAATGTCCGAATCAGAAAAAGACGTCTACCAGTATCAAGACGTGAAAAAGAAGAGGCTCACCAAGCCTGTGCTAATCGCAACCGCGGCAGGTGTGTTGGGCGTAGGTTTCATAGCCGCAACAGCGATTGGGTTTAGTTCTATTGGCCCTAACTCAAACATCATGCAGGGCAAGCCACCGCAGTCTCAGTTCGAACAACAGCCAAACGGGCAAAATCCAGAGCAGTTTTCGCCAGAAGGCGATGATGCATTTGGATCGCGCGGGGATGAAGATGGCCGAGACCACCAGGAGTTTGACGACCGAGATGGCTACCACGGTGATCGCGGTGAAGGCTTTGGCCAGGGTCACAAAGACGATGATCTCGACTCCGAAGGGCAGTTCGAGACCAACGAAAACAGCTAGTTTCGGATCTGCTGCCTGGTGGTGTCCAGTGATCTCATGACTTCGAGTGAAAACTCGTGAGTGTGATGTTGATTCTGCAGTTCACCTAGTAACACCGAAGCGCTGACCGCTTCAATCATGTGAACGTAGCCAGCGCCCTTGCGTGGGATAGAAAGCTTCTCAGTATTGGCCTGGTCGCTGTCTGGTTCGTAGGTCTTGATTGTGGCCTCAGTGGTGTTCCAAAACGCTTCGTGAATCTCGATTATCCCTGTGTCACCAACCAGCCTGGCGGCCATACCGAGAGCGGTACCGAGCGATGAGTTGCCCCTACCGATGACTCCGTTTTCAAATTCAAAACTAGTCATCGCGAGGGCATCGACCCCGTTCGGGTAGTTGTAACCAGCGGTGGTCTGAGCCTTGATTGGGCTGTTGGCAAACCAGCGGTTCAGCGTGGTGGTGTAGACGCCTTGGTCAAGCGATGAGCCACCACCAAGTTCTTTGTTGAAAAGTCTGTGGTTGTTATCAAAAGTTCTGCTGAATCCAAAGTTTGCTTCGATTAGGCGAAGCTTTCCGATCTTTCCGCCACGAACCAACTCAATTAGTTGATTGTGAAGCGGCATGAACTTGGTCCACATCGCCTCCATTGAGAACAAGCCCAAATCGCGCGCTAGCTGGTAAACCTCTTCGGCCTGGTCGGCATTTTCCATCACTGATTTCTCGATTAGGACGTGCTTGCCTGCATTTAGCGCGGCCTTTGCCATCCAGTAATGCTCAGAGTGTGGGGATGCGATATAGATAAGGTCAACTTCGCTATCTGCAATGGCTTCTTCGAAGCTCAATGCCCGAGCGGTGATGCCAACTTCGGCAAGTTTGGCTTGCGCTCGCTCTTTATCGCGAGATACCAGCGCAACCAGCTCGGTGTTTTCAGAAAGCGGAAAGTCTCGAAGAATTAGATCGGCCATCAGGCCGGTTCCCACCATTGCCCAGCGCACGTTTGCCATTTGGTACCAACTAACTTTTTAGGAGCGTTTGGTTACTTTATTGGAGCGGGCAAGGGATTTAGCCATCGATGGGAAAACCAAACCGTGCATTGGCCATACTGCCCACCAGTAGAGCTGGCCAAATAGTCCTCTCGGAGCAAAGATGGCGACCTGGGTCAAGATTGCTCCACCGGTTTTTTCATCCACCTCTAGGCCAAATTCCAACCAAGCGAGACCCGGCAATTTCATCTCAGCCCGCAGCCGCAATAGCTTTTCTGGGATGACCTGCTCTACTCGCCAGAAGTCCAGGGCATCGCCAACCTCTAGGTGATTGGGGTCACGTCTTCCTCGTCTAAGTCCAACTCCACCAACCATCCGATCCATGATGCCGCGCAGCTCCCAAGCCCAGCTGGCGGTCGAGTAACCGTTGTCTCCACCAATGGCTTCGACTCGTCTCCAAACCTCAGCGACAGAGTCTTGGGTGTGGGTGATGCGGACATCTTTGTAGAGCGAGCCACCTGCCCAATCGGGGTCGGTCGGCAGTGGTTCTGATGGGGTTCCAGGGGAGGAAGCATCCGACCAGCGGGTCTCTACCCGAGCTTCCTTGATCTTTACCAAGGCAAGACCAACGGCTCTTTCGAAGTTGGTGAGTCCGCCCTCAGGATCTGGAACCAGTTTGCGAATTCGGCTGTCGGTGGCTACAACTTCGTTCTTTAGGCTGTCCACCAAGCGCCTTGCCAGGGTGATTGGAACCGGTGTTACAAGCCCAACCCAACCGCTTGAGAGTTTTGGAGTCAGAACCGGAAGCGGGATGATGATTCGCTTTCTAAGTCCTGCGACCTTGGCATAGGCCTGCATCATCTCCGCATAGGTGAATACCTCTGGCCCTGCGATCTCATAGATGCCAGCATCGGTTGCCTTCAAACCTGCACAGCCGGTTAGGTAGCGCAGCACATCTCTAACGGCAATTGGTTGAATGCGGTTCTTCACCCACTTCGGAGTGGTCATGATCGGCAAGCGCTCGGTTAGGTAGCGAAGCATTTCAAAGGATGCCGATCCAGAGCCAATAACAACTCCGGCTCGAAGTTCAAAAGTCGGAACACCACTTTGGGCGAGGATGCGTCCGGTATCGACTCTGGCTTGCAGGTGAGGGGATGCCTCTTGACCTGGGGTGATGATGCCACCGAGGTAAATGATCTTGCCCACACCGTTGCGCTTGGCAGCATCGCCAAAAGTCTGCGCCATGGTGCGCTCGAGTTGTTCGAAGTCACCTTTGACCAGCAATGCATGAAGTAGGTAGTAAGCCACCGATACACCTTTGAGTGCAGCGTTTAGCGACTCAACACTGTTGGCATCGCCCTCGACTAACTCGACTTGGTTTATCCAGGTGTGGTTCTTCAGGCGCTGTGCATTTCTTGCTAGCACTCTGACGCGGTAGCCGGCATCTAGCAGCTGAGCGATCAGGCGACCGCCGATGTAGCCGGTAGCACCGGTAACCAAGCAGAGCGCGGGTTGCCCACTCTCATCCTTGAGAATCGTGAGTCCAGCGGAGATTTCGTTTGGCATCTGCTCTAGAACCTACCGTCTTTCATAGCGATTCCCGATTTTGTTCCTGCACCAGTAATTGTTCTAAATCTGTTAGTCGCCGAAGTCCTGCCATCGGTTGACTCATCCGGTGGTTGGTTTTGAGTCGCTCGCTGTTCTTACTCAGGAAGTTCCAGTAGCCGGCAGTGAACGGGCAGGCATCCTCGCCGACTCGAACGGTTGGCTTGAACTTGCAAGATCCGCAGTAGTTACTCATCTTGTTTATGTATGCGCCACCAGATGCGTATGGCTTGGTGGACATCTTGCCGCCATCGGCGTAGAGCGACATTCCAATCACGTTTGCCGGCATGACCCACGGGGTGCCGTCCGCAAATGCATCAATGAACCAATCGTTAACGGCCTTGGGGTCGAACCCTCTTTGCAGTGCCGTGTTACCCAGCACCATAAGCCTTGGAATGTGGTGGCTCCAGGCCCGCTCGCTGATGTCCCTCAGCGTGCTGGAAAGGCAATTGGCAGTGATGCCCTCCGCACTCAGGTCTTGCCAGCCGGAAGGAATCTCAGCGGTTGCTTGAAGCTCGTTTAGGTTTTGGTAATCCTCATCAAAGTGCCAGTAGAGCTGCCAGACGTAGTCGCGCCAACCGATGATTTGCCTAACGAAGCCCTCGACACTTGCAAGTCGAGCGCTGCCCTGGGCATGTGCATTGACAGCAGCTACAACAACTTCGAGTGGAGAGAGTAAACCCAGATTCATCGGCACCGAAAGCATCGAGTGAGCCATGGTCCAATCTCGGCTGTCCATTGCATCTTCATAGGGCCCAAATAGATCCAGTCGGTTGGTGATGAAATCTGTCAGTGCCGCAAGTGCCTGCTGGCGATCGCCCGGGAAAATTCTTGGTCCGTCTTGCCCGATGAACGAAGCCTTTCCGCTTCGCTCAAGCTCATCAAGTTCTTGCCTTACTTGAGTATCTAGCTCGTCTTCCAGTGGCCGATAGGGAAGCGGCAATCCAAGGCCAGGCTTTGGGGGAGGAAGCCGATTCTCTTCGTCGTAATTCCACTTGCCGCCGGTTGGCTCGCCCGCGTCCATTAAGATGCCAAGTCGCCTGCGCTGCAAGCGGTAGAAGTCCTCTAACCGAAGCCGTTTGCCGGCAACGGCTAAGTAGTCCTGCCAGTCTGCACGGTTTGAACAAAATCCCGGATTCTCCAGTTTGGTAATGCCTAGCGAATCTGCCAGAGCATCAAAAGATCTGGAGGAACCGGAAACCATGCTGGTGAGATCTGTCCGGTTTGCTAGCTCTCGATAGCTATCGAGTTTTACAACTTCAACATTGCTGGATCTCGCTCTGGCGTATTGGGCGTAGCGGATTAGGTGAGCTTTTTGTCGGTGGTAGTTGCGTTTGGAGAATTGCGAATCAACGATCGGAAGCAGTAGCTGGTCTTCAATTTCAAAATGAGGTCCGAACTGATCGGCGAGCAGCAACTGCATGGCTGGCCTTTCAGCTTCGAGTGGATTGGACCTTTAGGTATATGCAAATTTTGAGTGGTTTCATTTCCTAAACCAGTAGCCAAAAATCTGCTTTTAGAAAGTTATTCACAAACTCACTAGAGGCCAATTGGTGTTTTTTCAAAGTGTGTGCGAGAGTGGTTGGACACAAAGGAGTGATACTCGTGTCACAAGTGAATAACCCAAAACACGACCCTGCTGGATACCGAGTGGTTCCTACAACCACTAGAGAACTGAATCAAGACAGAGTTAAAGAGCTGCTCGCCAAAGAGTGGGAGCTATTTCAAAAAACTACAAATCTTTCTGGCAAAGAAAACGTACGTGCCAGCAAAGCCCTTCCCCTGGGAGTGACCTCAAGCTTCCAACACTGGGACCCATACCCCATTTCCATCGCAAGCGCTAAGGGCGCTTACGTCACCGACGTCGATGGCCGCAAGCTCTTGGATCTATCCATGGGCTTTGGAGCCATGATGGTCGGACACCTTAATCCAAAGGTGGTTCGCTTCGTCAAGCGTGCACTTAGGCACACCGGAACCTTGTTTGTTACCCCTTCACCAACTGCGACTATCGCGGCTGAGTTGTTCAAAAAGCGCTTTAACCTAGACATGATTCGCTTTACCAACTCCGGCACCGAGTCGCTGATGTATGCGATTCGCACCGCCAGGGCTGCCAATGGCAAGAAGGCAATCATCAAACTTGAGGGCGGCTACCACGGTGGATACGACCCACTTCAGGTTTCGGTAAAGCCAAAGCTTGCGAACATTGGAGACGGCAATGCGCCAACTCCAGAGGTTCCATCTGAGGTCGAGCCAGGCGAGGTCTTTGTAGTTCCCTACAACAACCTCGAATACCTAGAGAAGATCATGAGCGAGAACGCGCACAAGATCGCAGCATTCGTCCTCGAGCCAATCATGGAGAACATCTCTATCGTGCTTCCAGATGAGGGCTACCTACCTGCGGTTAGAGCGCTTTGCGATAGGTACGACATTGCATTGATCTTTGATGAGGTAAAGACCGGACTTACCGCCGGAGAGGCCGGCGCTGCCGGTCGAACCGGCGTTGAGCCTGACCTTATTACTTTGGCCAAGAGCATCGGTGGCGGTTTGCCAGTTGCCGCTTTTGGTGGCAAGCAGAAGTACATGGACGCAGTTGTCGATGGACGCATGGCTCACTACGGAACCTACAACGGTAACCCGCTGGTCCTCGCTGCTGTCATGGCTGTTGAAGAGCTGGTAACGCCAAAGGCTATGGCCAAAGCTGAGCAGATCAACGTCGATACCTTGAACAAGATCAACGCCATCATCAATGAGTATGAGCTTCCAGCTCACACCATCGGCTTGGGTCTAAAGGGTGCTATTACTTGGTCCGCAACTCCAGTGCGCAATTATCGCGATTTCAAGAATGTTGACTTTGGTGTTGCCGAGCTGAGCTGGCTCTGGGGCATCAACCGCGGCATCATTACCCCTCCGGGGCTAGATGAGCAGTGGTTGGTCTCACTAATGCACACTCAGAAGGACATGGACAAGATGGTCGAGCACTTCAGAGAGTTGGCAAAGGCACTTCGAGCATAAACTCTTTGGGGAAACCAGAGGAGTTATGTGAAACCGAAGCAACTTTTCCTGCTGTTTGCAAAGGGTGAGGCAATCACCTGGACGCTACTTATCTCTGCATTGATTATTCGCGCTGCCGGGGACCCGATCCCTCACGTTGTCACAATTGCCGGAAGCATCCACGGAGCAGTGTTCCTCGGCTACGCCGTGACCGCATTGTTGGTGGGGCTGAACCAGCGTTGGAGTTTTGGCAAGCTTTCCACCGCGGTGCTTTTGGCAATCGTGCCATTTGCAACCATTCCGTTCGAGCGCAGCCTTATCAAGACTGCATCGCTTGAGGGTGGTTGGAGAACTACTAAGAGCGATCACCCAAGGGATGCATCTTTTATCGATGGTCTCTATCGCTGGTTCATTGCTAGACCGGTGCTGCTACTTGCAATTCTGTTGGCGGCAGTCCCAGCTGTTTTCGCATTTCTACTCTTCCTTGGACCACCAACCCAGTGGTTCGACTAGGGCTTAAAGAAAAATCCCCGGACCTTACGGTCCGGGGATTTCCTTTTGTGCTTAGTACTTAGCGAAGAACGCTGGGAAAAGGGCTCCAATGATCAACATCGTTGGAAGCATCCCTACTAGCGCAATCGCCTGAACAACGTCCCAGTTGATTTTTGACATTAGAGTCATCTCCTTTTCTTAGTCCTTGAACTCAGTCTTCGCATACGACGCGTCATCCTCAGCGCTCTTGATGCGAGCGATGGTGAAGATAACTAGGCCGAATAGACACTTCGCCAAGATGTCAGCTACTGAGTAGCCAACCTCGCGAAGAACGAATCCGCCCTCGTCGAATCCAGTTGCGTTCATGTTTGCGATGAACGCGATTGGGTAAACACCCCAGGTTGCTAGAAGAAGCAAACGTAGTTCCTTGATCTTGCGCTGAACAGCAGCGGACTGCTTGTCTAGGGACTTGCCTAGCTCAACGAATAGTACGTACAAGATGTATAGGAATGGGATGGTCGATAGTAGACCCCAGACAGATGCTGGAATGCCCATGATGTCTAGCTGAGCGTCACCTGGGTAACCAAGTGCGATCATTAGCGCTGAAGCCGGAACTAGACGAACTAGTAGTGACGACTGCATTGCACGTGCTAGACCTAGAACGGCAACAGTCTCCACCAATAGCAGTGGCACAGTTAGTAGCCAGTCAACATAGCGGTAGCCCACGTTGTAGGTGTAACCCTCAATCGCGTCTGGTCCAAATGCGTGCTGGAAGCTGTCAAACATTCTGAAGTAGTGGTAAGCGGCGATACCGGTAACGGTTGCCGACACCATTACCGCCATGCGGTAACGAGGTAGTACACGGTCTCTTGCCATCACCAAGAAGATGGTGGTGAAGAGCATTGCTGCGATGCCCATGGAGAGCATGTTGAATACGATGCTGTATCCGCCCTCGCTGATCATTGAATCCATTTCGAAAGTCCTTTCGATGACTTTTTTAGCTTTTACAAGTCAGAAGTCCACTCGTCGAGCTTTGTTAGCTCAGGCGAGTCGGCCACATTGCTCGACTCACAGAGGATTAACAGCAAGTTGGTAGCAGTTATTCACCTACTTGGTAACGTTTGGGTAACTTGTTTGGCCTGTTGGAATGGACCTGTTTGGTAATCTCAAAGCGAACTAAGGGGTTGATGGCAATTGAATGCAACACTGCTCAACCTCAGTTATCCCGAAGATCTGCCGGTATCGCTACTCAGGGAAGAGATTCTCGAGGCAATTGAGCGCCACCAAGTGGTTGTGATTGCCGGTGCCACTGGCTCTGGTAAGACCACTCAGATTCCTAAGATGTGCTTGGAATTGGGCCGAAAGTCCATCGCACACACTCAGCCCAGGAGAATCGCTGCCCGCTCGGTAGCAGAACGCATAGCCGAGGAGCTCAAGGTCGAGCTTGGGCAAGAGGTCGGTTACCAGGTCCGCTTTACCGATACTTCCTCGAAGAAGACCCTGGTCAAGGTGATGACCGACGGCATCTTGCTAAATGCGATGCAAAACGATCGGGACCTAAGGCAATACGACACCATCATCATCGATGAGGCCCATGAGCGCAGTCTGAACATCGACTTCTTGCTTGGATACCTCAAGCAGCTGCTGCCCAAGCGCAAAGACCTAAAAGTCATCATCACCTCGGCAACCATTGACCCGCAGTCATTCAGCCGGCACTTCAGCGATGCCCCCATCATCGAGGTCAGTGGCCGCACCTTCCCTATCGAGATTCACTACCGCCCGGTGCTCTCGGAAAAGCAGGGCGAATCAGACCCAGATGCCGAGACCACGGCTGATGACTATATAGACGGTGTGGTTTCGGCGCTGAAGGAATTAGAGCGGAAAGAAGCCGGCGATGTGCTGGTGTTTTTATCCGGTGAATCTGAGATTCGCGATGCCCAGGA
>CAZLKR010000018.1:0-25407 GCA_964560155.1 uncultured Aquiluna sp. | reverse complement strand
GTTGCTAAATGAGTCCTATGGGGGCTACTGTTTATAGCTGGTGCTATGAAGTTCCACTCTTTGTAGGCCCCATCGTTTAGTGGCCTAGGACGCTGCCCTTTCACGGCGGTAGCACGGGTTCGAATCCCGTTGGGGTCACAAATTGTAGGCTCGTAGCAACGAGGCCCTGTAGCGCAGTTGGTTAGCGCGTCGCCCTGTCACGGCGAAGGTCGCCGGTTCAAGTCCGGTCAGGGTCGCTTCAAATAGAAGCCCTCTTATGAGGGCTTTTATTGAATGGGGGTGGGTCAAACCACCTTTAGGCTCTGTAGCTCAGTTGGTAGAGCGAACGACTGAAAATCGTTAGGTCACCGGATCGACGCCGGTCGGAGCCACCGCACAGAGAGGCGGACAGTGACGATAATCTTCGGACTACTGTCCGCCTTTTCTTATGGCCTAGCCGACTTCGTCGGAGCCCTCGCCGCCAAAAAAGTTCGAGCCATCGCTGTCACCACAATCGCCTTTATCTTTGGACTGTTTATCGCAATCGGTTTGAGCTTCTTCGTTGGTGCAACTTTCAGCCAAGAATCCATCACCGCCGGCATCTATGCCGGAATAGCATCCGGCATCGCAATCAGCTGCTTATATGCAGCCCTGGCACTTGGGCCAATCTCCATCGTGAGCCCTTTGACCGCGGTTATCAGCGCAATGATTCCTGTCATCTACGACCTGGCAACCGGAGCTCAGCTTGGTCCATTTGCATTGGTTGCGATTGGTCTGGTCTTGGTGGCTGTGGTTTTGGTGGCATTTGTTCCAGGTCAGGATTTCCGCCTCCCATCTGCTCGCGCATTGCTTTATTCATTAGGTGCAGGTTTTGGTTTTGCCGGAATCTTTGTGTTTCTCGATGCCGCACCGAGTGACAGCGGGCTTGCGACTTTGATCGTGATGCGCATCGTGGGTATCGCACTAATGCTTGCCGGATTGACCTTTGCCTTTTTCAAATACCGCCCGAAGCAGTTCTTAGAAACCTCAATCTTTTCTCGCTCGCTGATCTGGTTGGTGCTTTTGGCCGGAGCGGGCGATGTGCTCGGAAATGTGTTTTTCCTAATCGCCACCCGTGCCGGCGAGTTGGCCATTGCGGCGGTGCTAACCTCCCTTTATCCGGTGGGCACCATTTTGCTGGCGCGTATAGTGCTTAAAGAGCGCATTGCGAAAAGCCAATCACTCGGAATTGTTTTAGCCATTGGGGCATGTGTCCTAATTGCAATTGGAAAACCCGCCTAAGTCAGGATCTAAATGTCACAAACCAAAAACCGCTGGGTCGCCCTGGTCTTTATCTCGATGGCCATATCTCTGGTCATCATCGACGGCACAATCGTCAACACCATCTTTCCTGCGGTCATTGCAGACCTCAGACTGTCCTCTACCGAGGTGCAGTGGGTGCAAGAGAGCTACGTGCTGGTATTTGCATCGCTGCTTTTGGTTTGGGGATCGCTAGCTGATCGCTACGGTCGCAAGTTGTTACTCGTCGTTGGCATTGTGATATTCGTGGCGGCCTCGGTTTGGGCTGGTAATACTCAAAGCGCAGAGGCGATGATCCTGGCACGTGTGGTTCAGGGCATCGGTGGTGCGATGGTTTTGCCGACCACGCTTTCCCTGGTGAACGCAAACTTCCAAGGCAAAGAGCGCGGTATCGCCTTTGCTATCTGGGGAGCCACCATCGGTGGAATGGTTGCGGTTGGACCGGTGCTTGGTGGCTGGTTAGCTACTGACTTCGACTGGCGCTGGGCGTTTTTAATCAACCTGCCACTTGGTCTGATAATCATCGCTGGATTGATGTATTTCCTTGGCGAATCCAAGGCTGAGCAGCGCAAGGGTGGCATCGACTGGGTCGGCGCTTTGATCTCGGTGGTTATGTTCTCGACCTTGGTGTTTGGTCTTATCGAGGGTCGCGTCTATGGCTGGTGGGAGCAGACCGACAACCAGTTCCAACTCTTCGGTTTTGTTTGGCCGGCGGATGCAATCTCCGTCATCCCGGTATCACTCGCTATCTCGCTACTGGCCACCGTGCTGTTTGTCTTGTGGGAGCGCAAGCGCGAAGCCGCGCACAAGAACGTGCTGCTGGATCTGAACCTGTTCCGAATCTCATCATTTAGAAACGGTTCGATTGCGGCGATGATCATCTCGATGGGAGAGTTTGGAATCCTGTTTGCGATTCCACTTTGGTTGCAGAACGTGCTTGGCCTCAGCCCAATCAGCTCCGGTTTGGTGCTGCTGTGGCTTGCCGGTGGTGCGTTTGTGGCATCAGGTATTGGTGGAGCGCTTTCTGGAAAGCTACCTGCTCACCGAGCGGTGCAGCTTGGTGTGCTGCTTGAGCTTGTCGGTGTTGCCGGAGTTGGTTTCTTTGCCTCACCGGAAGCCGGTTGGGCAGGAGTTGCACCGTTCCTTTTTGTCTATGGTATTGGTATTGGTCTAGCGACCGCCCAGCTAACCGGTGTGATCATGGTGGATGTGCCAATGGAGAAGATTGGCCAGGGCTCTGGTTCACAATCCACGGTTCGCCAAATCGGTTCGGCTCTTGGTATCGCAGTTTTGGGAACCGTGCTTTTCACCGGAACCCAGGTCTCCTTCGAGGACAAACTCGCTGATCTAAAGGTTGAGACCAGCCAGTCCGTGATCTTGGTTGACGCGGTGGTGGAATCTGCTGGTGGCGCGATCCCTCAGCTAAGCGAAGGGTTGCAGGCTCAACAGGTTCCGCAAGGTATCGCTGACGAGATTGAACTTGCAGCTGGTGAGGCATTTACCGATGGTGCGAAGTGGGCTGCCTTTGCCGCAGCTATCTTCTTGCTGTTGGGCTTTGGCTCTACCTTCAACCTGTCGAGTCGAGTCAGGAAAGAGTAGTGTCGGCGAAGTGGCAAACCGCATCGTAGATGTATTTGCCTAGGCCTTCGCGATATCCCTCATAGGTCTCGTTGAAACCAGTTGGCAGCACATAGCTCATCGCCAACGACTTATAGGTCTCTTTGTTTGGGGTCCAGAACTGAAGGCAAAAGTCGTAGTGCTTTTGGACGGCCTGTTGCATTTCAACTGAGTCGTAGCCAAGACCGTTGTTTAGGTGCTCGACCATCTCTAAGGTGATGGCCTCAAACTTGGCAGCAAACTGTTGATTCTCCTCCGCACTGTAATTGTTTTGGTAGTAGCTTCCGGCGATAAAACTTTTGTCATTCATGATTTCTAGAGCGTAGCAAGCCAAGAACCGCTAGGTTGATTAGGTGCCAATCAAAGCCAAATTACTCGGTTACGTTTTCCTGGGCGGCGTGCTCGGAACCATACTCCGCTACCTCATTTTTGAGGCGATGGACTCACTTGTAGGGCAGCCGGTCGCCGAGTTAGTGGCACTTTTTGTGGTGAATCTAGCCGGCACCTTCTTCCTTGGACTTACTGCCAGGTATCCCTATTTCCAGACTGAGGTTTGCCGAAACCTATGGGGTGTCGGCTTTGCGGGTTCCTTTACGACCATGTCTGCACTCACGCTTTGGATGGACAGTCACAACATTGGCGTCGAGGTCTACTCGATGGTGGCGGCAGGATTCCTGCTCTACTGGGCTGGATTTGAAACCGGTCGCAAGGCAGCTAAGGAAAACAGCTGATGGACTGGTTTCTAGGACTACTTCTGATCGGCGTGGCCGGCGGTATCGGCTCGGTAATCAGGGCCCTGCTTAGCAAACTCGATGGCTGGCTGCCCTTTGGTTTGTTCCTAGCAAACTCACTTGCAGCTGGCTTGATTGTCTGGTTGCTACTGGGTCCGGGGCTAACCGCGGACTACTTAGCAATCGCAAGCATTGGCTTTGCCGGAGGGCTCTCCACATTCTCAACCGCAATGAAGGCCAGCTTTGATTTCTACCACCGCGGCCGCCTGATTCAAGCCATGCTGACCTTGGTTCTGAACCTCGTTGCCCCACTGCTTGCTGTAATGCTGGCTGCAACGCTTCGCTAGCCCTGCTACAATCAACGGCAGAATTCATAGGTTTCCCTGGGTGCCGCAAGGTTCTCAGATCACTAAGAGATTAAGGGGGCTCGCCATGGGGCGTGGCCGTCAAAAAGCGAAGAACACCAAGGTCGCTCGCGAGCTGAAGTACTACAGCCCAGCTACCGATTACACCGCGCTCGAAGCCGAGCTAGGTCACAAGAACCCAGAAGATGGACCTGACTACGAGGACAAGTGGGCAGATTTGTACGAAGACGAAGACGACGAGCCAGCCACTGGCGATGAGCGCACCGTCAAGCTAGACGAAGACTAATTACCAGGCGGTAGCGCCAACCACCAGACCATAGACAATCTCAAGATTGATTCTGGAGTCGGTGTAGTCCTCAGTTAGAGCAAAGCTGTCGCCATCCTCCATCGCAATTCGATGAACCAAATCAAAAGACTCGATGTAGGCAATTGCCTCGGCCTTGGTCATGCCAACAATTTGGCAGGCAATCAACTTGGTCTCAACGTGCTTGGGTGAAAACTGATCCGGCGCAGTATCTCTAAAGCACAGTGCATTTGGTGTGCTTCTTGGCTCAGGATTGGGAGCTGATAGGGACTGTCCAACGAAAAAGGCTGAGATGGTTGCCACCACACCAACTGCGATGGTTGCGAAGAGTTTCTTATTGGGCATAGTTGCCGACTAGTCGAACCGCGCCACCGCGTACACCCTTGGCATCAGTTACATAACCAGGAAGTTCTGCGTCGCAGGCGGTTGACTCGATGATGCCTAATTGCCAAGCCGGAATCCCAAGCTCGCTAATCATGGACTGAATCTCACTGGCTGCATCCTTGCGAACCACAACTGCAAAACCAAGACCTAGGTTCCAGGTTGATTCGAGATCCTTTAGCTCGTAACCACCCCAGCTGGAAAGCACCCTAAAGACCTGGTTTGGGCTCCAGGTGCTGCGGTCAACATCAAGCGATACTGTCTGCGGCAAGACTCGCGAAAGGTTTGCCGCGATGCCACCGCCAGTGATGTGGCTCATGGTCGAAATCTGACCGGAGTAGCGATCAAGGACTTTGTTCAGAACACCGGTGTAGAGCCTGGTTGGCTCCAACAGTTCTTCGCCCAGGGTCCTGGAAAACTCTGCAACGGTGTCGGTGTATTTCAAACCACGGTCGGCAACGATTTTGCGAACCAGTGAGTAGCCGTTGGAGTGCAGGCCGGAAGCCTCCAGTCCCAAAACCACATCACCAACTTGGACCCGATCAGCCGAAAGCATCTTTGACTTCTCAACCACACCAACCGCTGCACCGGCAACGTCGTATTCGTGCTCGCCCAAAAGTCCAGGGTGCTCGGCGGTTTCGCCACCAACCAGTGCGACATCAACTTCCTTGCAAGCCTGCGCGATGCCGCGAACAATATCTGCAATGCGAGTCGGTTCGATTTTGCCGGTTGCGATGTAGTCGGTCATAAACAAACTGCGAGCGCCGACCACCACGATGTCATCCACCACCATGCCGACCAGGTCCTGACCGATGGTGTCGTGCTTATCTATCGCCTGGGCGATTGCAACCTTGGTGCCAACGCCATCGGTTGAGGTGGCAAGAATTGGGTGGTCATAATCCTTTAGAAACTTGGCATCGATCATGCCCGCGAAGCCGCCTACGCCACCGAGTACCAGGTTGCTGTGGGTGGCAGTCACCGCCGCCTTCATTAGCTCTACGGCTTTGTCTCCAGCCTCGGTGTCGACTCCTGATGCGGCATAGGGATTAGGCATTTGGGTGCACGTGACCTTCCTCGCGGATGGTTGCCACGCCTCGCTCGAGTAGGTTCTTGCCCAAGCGCTCTGCAGCTGGAAGTTCGATTGGGTACTCACCGGTGAAGCAGGCAGTGCAGAGCTCTCGCTCCTGCTGGTTGGTGGCTGCGATCATGCCCTCCTTGGAGAGATAACCCAGCGAGTCCGCTCCCAGAGACTTCCTAACATCCTCAACCCCAAGACCAGAAGCAATCAATTCGGCACGCGATGCGAAGTCAATGCCGTAAAAACATGGCCAGGTGATCGGTGGGCTAGATATGCGAACGTGAACCTCAGCAGCTCCCGCTTCCTTGAGCATCTTCACAAGTGCGCGCTGAGTGTTGCCTCGAACGATTGAGTCGTCAATAACAATCAAACGCTTTCCGGCAATAACCTCACGCAGTGGGTTGAGCTTGAGCCTGATTCCAAGCTGGCGAATGGTTTGGGATGGTTGGATAAAGGTTCGACCGACGTAGGCGTTCTTCACCAATCCATGGCCAAATGGAATCCCGGATGCTTCCGAGTAACCAATCGCAGCTGGGGTTCCAGACTCTGGGGTTGGCATCACCAGGTCAGCCTCAACCGGATGCTCTTTGGCTAGGGTTCGACCCATCTCGACTCTGGCCTCGTAAACCACGCGACCATTGATGGCGGTGTCTGGTCTTGCCAGGTAGACATACTCAAAGACGCAGCCGGCACGCTTCTTAGGAGCAAAGTTCGTCGAGCGCAGACCGTTCTCATCGATAGCAATTAGTTCGCCCGGTTCGATCTCGCGAACAAACGAAGCACCCACGATATCCAGCGCTGCCGACTCAGATGCCACTACCCAGCCGCGCTCTAGGCGACCCAGCACGAGTGGTCTCACGCCCTGAGGATCCCTTGCGGCATAGAGGGTGTGCTCATCCATAAAGGTGAGGCAGTAGGCACCCTTGATTAGCGGCAATAGCTCTAGGGCGGTTGCCTCCAGCGAGGAATCTGGGTTACCTGTCAGCAGAGCGGTGAGGACTGCGGTGTCGGTGGTGTTACCGCCACGCAGTTCTGACTCGTGATTTGGGTAGCGCTGCTCTAGAAGATCTAGTAGCTCAGAGGTATTGGTGAGGTTACCGTTGTGGGCCAGTGCGATGGTGCCGTATGCGGTTTTACCCAAGGTTGGTTGCGCATTGCGCCAATGCGATGCGCCGGTGGTGGAATACCTGGTGTGGCCAATTGCGATGTGACCCTGAAGTGACTCAAGCGCTGCCTCATTGAAGACCTGGGACACCAAACCCATGTCCTTGTAAACCAGAATCTTTTCACCGGTTGAGGTTGCAATACCAGCCGATTCTTGACCGCGGTGCTGAAGCGCGTAGAGACCGAAGTAGGTAAGTTTTGCAACCTCTTCGCCGGGAGCCCAAACTCCAAAGACGCCGCACTGATCCTGAGGACCCTTCTCACCTGGAAGGATGTCGTGGTTTAGCAGGCCATCGCCGCGCATCACTGATCAGATCTTTCGGCCAGGGCTCGCTTGGTCTTTCTGGAGGTGATTAGGTCAATCGCCAAAGCGAAAGCCAGCCCAAGTCCGAAACCAAGTGAGCCAAAAGAAAGAATTAGTAGGCCAAGAATGTTTTCGTTTGAGCGCTGATCTGCAGGGATAAACAAGAAAACCACAAAGGCTGCGATTGCCCCGAAAATTGCTCCCGTGAGGGCCCAGGGCAGGATCTTTGGTGCTCGCCGAATCTCTACCTCTTCGGGCAGGATTTTCTTGGGCTTGGTCACAAGAGTATTAAACAAGATATTGCCCGCACATCTGCCCGATTTGGCCAAATGCGAGGCTTGATTTATTTGAAGACCGAGGCGATCTCGTTGGCTCTGGCCCCAGAAAGCGTCAGACCAGAACCATTTGGAACGTTCTCAAGTGCAATTTGGCCCAGCGCGAGTTGCACAAAAAGCTCGGGAGTGATTTCAACCACATTCGGTGGCGTCCCGCGACGATGCTCTAAACCAGCCACGCACTGCACCGCCCCAAAGGGTGGAACCCGCAGTTCAATCGTTCCGCCCGGGTGACGAATCTCAATCTCCTGCAAAAGATAGCGAACCGCGGTTGGCAACTGCTCGGGCAAATTGGCAAGCGCAGTTTCGCCCTCTGTAGCCGAGATTCGCTTTTTGCCCATAGCTAATTATCTACTGGCTTGGGCTTAGGCTGGTGGGGTGCTTAGACGCCTATTAGTTATCTCCCGCCCCGTCCTTTGGGTAAACACCATTGGCACCACCGTGATGGGAATGTGGTTAGCCGGTTACCTCTGGGACTGGCGCGTCTTGCCAATCTTGATTTGGGTCACCCTGCCCTTCAACCTGTTGATCTACGGCATCAACGACATCTTCGATCAGGAAACCGACAACATCAACGCCCGCAAGGGTGGCTACGAGGGTGCTCACATCTCACCCAGTGAGGTGAAGCCAATTTGGTGGGGAGTAATCCTTACCAACGTGCCATTCTTGGCCTACTTTGCAATCACACTGCCTTGGCAGGCAACCGCCTGGATGCTGGCATACAGCCTGTTCTTTACCTTCTACTCGGCACCTCCGCTGAGGTTCAAGGCTCGCCCATATTTGGACAGCTTCTCCAACACCGACTACGCCTTCCCGCTGGCGTTTGTGCCATTGGCACTAGGTCATGAGCCGCTGTGGCTAGCAGTGTTTGGATTGATGGCTTGGTCTATTGCTAAGCATGCCTACGATGCAATCCAAGATATTCCGCAGGATTCTGACACCGGAATCCAAACCACAGCTGTTCACCTCGGGGTAAAGAAGACCCTGATCTGGTCAGGTTTCTGGTGGGCGGTTTCGACCGTGCTGTTTGCCATGGTGAATATCCCAGTGGCAATTGTGAACCTATTGATCGCCGGTTACCTAGTGCTCACCGTCTGGCGTCAACCAACCCCGAAGCGTGCTCACGATGTTTATAAGTATTCGATTGCCTTCCCATATGCAGCCGGCGCGGTGGCGGGTGTCCAGCTGGTAACTGCGATTGTTCTCGGCTGGTACTAGTGGCCAAGGTTGTCGTTCTCGGAGCTGGGCTCTCTGGACTTGCCAGTGCAGCGCTATTGGCACAGGCCGGGCATGAGGTCACGGTTCTAGAGAAGAACTCTTGGCTGGGTGGCAAATCTCGAAGAATTGAACTTGCTGGTCAGCGGATGGATACCGGTCCGGCACTAGTGACCTTCCCAGAGGTGTGGCAGCAGTTTCTAGACACCTTTGATTCACTTGGTTCAATCAAAGCCAAAGATCACGCCAACCTGGATTTCACAAAGCTCAAAGAGGTTGGTCGCTACTACCTCAGAAATCACGTCACCGATCTGCCGGTAAAGACCGAGCACCACTGGTTTGACGCTTGGACGCAGTTCTCAAAAGAGCACGATGCGCTAACGCCATCGATCTCCAAACTGCTCACCTCTCATCCGCTTGACCAAAGTGCTCTGCCGGCGTTGGCAAAGATGGCCAAGGTCTATGGATTTAGGCTCACCACCTCCAGCTACCTAAAATCCCTTGGCTACATGCCGCAAGCTCTCAAAGAGGTCATCTCGATCCACACTTTGAACGCTGGCGTCTCACCAAACCGCTCTCTCGCGCTCTACGCATCGATGACCGCTGCGATGGCATCGCAGGGCATCTCGGTCCCAGTTGGTGGCGTGAATGAAATTGCATTGGCGCTAAGCCGACTTGCAATTGCCGCTGGGGCAAAGATCGAGCTTGGGACCGCTGTGTCCAAGATTGGTAAAAGGTCTGTCAAAACAGAATCTGGTGTTTACGAATTCGATCACCTGGTTAGCTCACTAGACCCCGGGGTACTCAAGTCGATTCAGACCGGCAGGCCAAATCGCCTAGCAAAGCACCGCTCCTGCTCAGGGGTTGCAATCTATGCCGTGCTAAAAGAATCGCTTCCAGAAGATGTGGTCACCCACTCGGTAATCATGCCTGATGATGCCGAGAAGCTGCACCGAAGCCTAGATAGTGCACTGCCACCAGAGCAGACCATGACCTTTGTGAACTACTACCGTGCCGGCGAAATCTACCCGAACACCAAGGACACCGTCGCTGTTTTGCTCACTGCCCCTGCCGATGGCAAAAAGCATGACCTCAATAGCGAGTGGGTTAGAAACGAACTGGATCGGGTTTCGCAAAAGCTTGGCCTCAAGGTATCTATTGATGAGCTATTCGAAGAGTATGAGCTCTTGAACCCGGATTACTTTGCCCAGTTTGGTGCCGCCGGCGGAGCCCTCTACGGAGCAACCTCACCGCTGTGGCAGTCGGGGCCTTTCAACAATCCGCAGTATCACAATCCCCTTCGTCCAAGACTGTGGCGAGTCGGTGCTTCGGTTCACCCCGGCGGTGGAATACCTGCTGTGCTGGGTGGCACGCTGATTGCCTCAAGAGCAATGCTTAGAACAATTGGGAAGTCGAAGAAATAACTAGCTGTTAGGAATAACCATGAGCAAAATCCAAAAGCCTGCAAACACGTCCGTTGCAATCTCGGAGCTACTAGCTAATCGCTGGAGCCCAAGGGTCTATGACCCAACCCACGAGGTGACAAAGGAGCAGGTGCAAAGACTTGCCGAGGCAGCCAGGTGGGCTGCATCTGGAAACAATGCTCAGCCATGGCGATTTGGTTTTGCTCTTCGAGGCGACGAGCTTTTTAAGGCCATCTCAACCGGAGCGCTTTCCGGTTTCAATGCCGCTTGGGCTCCAAATGCATCACTTTACGTTTTGGCTTTTGCCGACAAGTTCCGCGCCGATGGCACCGAGATTGACCGTCACGCTTCCTACTTCAACAACGCTCTAGCCACCAGCCAGGTGGTCTTGGAGGCAGAGGCCATGGGGCTAAAGGCTCACTACATGGGCGGCGTGATGCACGATGAAATTCTGCAGTTGGTCGGCATTGAAGATGCGTGGCTAACCTGCGTTATCACCATCGGAGCACAGGGTGATCTCTCAAACGTGAGCGATGAGCTAAAGCAGCGTGAGTCGGCTCCTCGTGAGCGCAAAGCTCTCGCTGACATCGTTATCACCGAGCTCTAAAACGAGTAGGTAACGCTAGGCTCTAGTGGTCAAAACTAGAGATTGGCAAGACGAATTTCTGAATCAACGAAGATCAAGTTCAGTGCTGCATTCCAGCGACTTTGGACCGCCAGCGCAGCCAGCAACCTGGCAGATGGCCTACTAAAAACCGCCTCTCCGCTACTGGCAACAACGCTGACCAAAGATCCCTTCTGGATCTCGACAATTGCTGCTCTGAGCATGCTGCCGTGGCTATTCTTTGCCATCCCAATTGGTGGGTTGGTAGATCGCATCAATCGTCGCAACATGCTCGCTGTTGCCAACACCCTAAGACTTACCGCGGTAACGATCATTGCCATCACGGTTGGCCTGGACCTAATCACCCTGCCAATCCTTTTGGGTGCAATCTTTATCTTTGGGGTCGGTGAGGTTATCTACGACACCACCTTGCAGTCGATGATGCCCGAGGTGCTAACCAAGGATCAGCTAGACAGAGGTAATGCTCGCCTGCAGATTGTTGGCATCACCCTCGCAGAATTCATCGGCGCACCGGTCAGTGGTTTGCTTTTCGCCGCCTCCATCGCACTGCCTTTCTACTTCGGTGCTGGTGGAATTTTGGTTGCGGTCTTCCTGGTGCTTTCTATCCCAACCGTCTACTCAATCGCCCCGGTGAACCCAGAGCCAAAGGCCAAGACGGGTTTTTGGGAAGACGTTCGTTTTGGTATCCGCTACCTATATGAGGACAAGACGCTTCTCAAGCTCGTTCTGCTCACCTCGTCTATCGGATTCTTCTTTGCAGCATCGTCTTCCACCATGGTGCTGTTTATGACCGAGACCCTCAAAACCCCGATTGCGCTATTTGGATTCTTGTTTGCAGCCCCTGCGGTTGGAGCGTTGGTTGGCTCGGTAATCACCCCGAAGATTTCAACTCGCTTTGGCCGAACCACAACCATGGCCTGGTCGATTCTCATTTCCAGCGTGCTGGTTGTGATTCAGGGTTTCTCGCCAAACTACTGGGTGCTGGCTGCATTGGTGACTGTGGGTTCGATGGTGATCACCGGTTGGAACATTCTGCTGATGTCCAGCTATCACCAGATAATTCCCGGTGAGCTATTTGGTCGAATTCACGGCACCAGAAGAACTCTGGTTTGGGGCATGATGCCAATTGGTTCGCTGCTCGGTGGAGCGCTTGCCAGCATTGACCTAAGGCTTCCATTCATCGCAGGTGGATTGGCTTGTTCGATTTTGGCAATCTGGGGCTTTAGGTTCATCATCAACTTAGAGAAGTCTTGGCTAAATAAGGAAACCCAGGAGGCAAACTAATGCGCTTTGTGATTTATGTAATCGACACCGAGACCAATAGCGGTGGCCCAAGCGAAATGGCCGCCATCGATGCTTTCAATGATTACCTACAGTCCAACAGCCACTGGATTACCGCAGCTGGCATTGGGGCTCCTCGAACCGCGACACTGATCGATAATCGAGACGGTGCTGGCGTGGTTGAGCCTGGTTCGCTATTCAATACAAATGAGTTCTACAGCGGCTTCTGGCTTATCCAGGCTGACTCGGAAGAAAAGGCACTGGAGTTGGCACTAGCCGGATCCAAGGCCTGCAACCGCAAAGTTGAACTCCGCCCTTACCTGGGTCAGTAGTTAGCTGGGAGACCTGGGGCCAATTTCCATCGCCTCGATAGTTTGCTTCCAGAGAGAAGCTGTTGCCCCCTTGGTACCAGTGATCCCTGCCTCACTTTTGGCACCATTTGCAACAGTTTCCCTCTTGGATACTGCTAAGCAGGCCAGGAATGCCTCTTTCGATACTGCTGCGGCAGAGGCCGTTCCCCGTGCTTTTGCCACGTTGTGCAGTAGTCTTTTGAGTACCTGAATGCTCAGATTTCTTTAGAGCCGTCACGTGGATTCAAGTTTCGAATTGCTACAGACGTTCTGAGGGGCAAATTATCAAGAGCAAATGTTCAACCATTGTGGGTTTCCTCTTTAAATCCTCACTAAATCCTCACTAAATCCTCAAAGGATTCACCATGTCTTTTGAAGATCTTCCAAATGCACTTTTGGTTGAGGATGACGCCCAGGACAGACTCCAGGTCAGATTGCAACTTGAACTTATGGGGTTTGTGGTCTACGACAGCCCATCAAAATTGGAAGCGCAGGAGCTTTTTGGGCAGCGCGATTACAGCATTGTTTTGATTCACCTTGGACACTCTCCACTGGAGAGCATGCAGCTGTGCCGTTCGATCCGCGCAGAATCAACTGTCCCCATCATCATGCTCACCCAACGCGATGAGATCGTTGATGAGGAGATGGTGCTTTCTGCCGGAGCAGATGACTATGTGACCAAGCCAATCGTCGAGCGCATTCTTACTTCTCGCGTTACTCAGCAGATTAAACGTGGGCAAACTCAGCGTGCTCCGAGGGCAAATATTTTGGCCTGGGGTCCGCTGGAACTAGACCTGAGTCAGCATAGCTTCACCATCTCGGGCAAGGTCGTGATGCTCACCAACAGTGAGTATCAGTTCTTGCAGTTACTAATGGCTAACCCTCAGCGCATCTTCTCGCGTGAGCAGATCTTGCAAGCCATTGGGGCATTCCGCGGACTGAAGTCCGACCACCTAGTTGACTCACACGCATCTCGTCTTCGCAAGAAAATTCGCGAGGCTGGTGGTCCGGAGCTTATCTCCGTGGTTCGCAGTGTTGGCTTTAGACTGGCTCCAACACAGGCTTAGAGCACGAAGAGGTGGTCACTTTGACAAAGCCAAGTTCAATCTCAGCAATCCGCAAAGTCCTAACCGCAGGTTCACTTGTCTTTGGACTTAGCGCCATTGTGCTCATCGCATTTCCGAGGATGTTCAACGATCTACTCTGGCTGCCAAACAATCCAGAACTTGACTGGGCTATGCGAATGATTGGAATTACCTTGGTGGCACTTTCAGGAAACATGTTTTCGGTCGCCAAGCACGGCACAGACAAAGCGGTCTTGTTCTCTGGTCGTCTAATGCTGGTCTGTGCAGCAGGTCTTGGAGTAGTCACACTGACGATTCCTACCAACGGAAGTTGGTTCGCACAGGCTTACGCCCTGGTGGGTTTTGGCTTTAGCGCCGCATATGCCTGGGCACTAACCAGGAAGTAATTCCGCATGTCTCAGAAGCCTCAGCGTGTCACGAAACGAGCCGCGTCCGCCGGCTCAACCGACTATGAAGTCCACGATCAGGAGTGGCAGAAAATTGGTCTTTCGGCTCCTGCGCGAAGAGCACTTGTGGATGCCAAACTCTACAAAGTCTCAGACCTGAGAAAGATTTCGCTAGCCGAGCTGACAGCCTTACATGGGATGGGCAAATCTGCCATAGCCCGCATAAAAGTGATCATGGAAGCCAAGCGAATCAACTTTAGGTAGCTGACGAATTTCGTGCCAAATTGCCGAGATTCCTCACGAGATTTCTAGCGCCCTTTTTTTCGCCGTCTTGAACTGTAGGTTGGCTTTATCGCCTCACGATGTCGCGAGTATCTTAAAGGGGGCATCACTTGTTTTCAATTTCTGGTTTACAAAACTCTTCCAAGCTCACAAAAACTGTGATTGCAGGAAGCATCGCCGCGATTGCGGCCACCACAATCTTTATCACCGTCGTTGCCACCGCAGCAATTCCTGCGGTGCAGTTGGGACCCTCAAAGAGCTTTGCGGTTCTTGCTGGTTCTGGAATCACCAACACCCGTCCGACCACTCTTTCCGGCACCTACGGTGCCAACATCGGTAGCTCTCCGACCGGCACCTTCACCGGTGACACCACTGTTACCACCAGCGGCACCAAGTTCTTGGCTGCTGACCCAATCACAGCAGGCGCTAAGAGCGATGCGCTGATTGCCTACAACGATGCTGCTGGCCGCACACCTGCCTCAACAATCGCTGGAGACCTTGGCGGCCAGACCCTGGTGGGTGGCGTCTACAAGTCCGCTAGCTCGATTGGCCTAACCGGAACCCTGGTTCTAAATGGCGAAAATGACCCAGCTACGGTGTTTGTTTTTCAAGCTGGATCGACTCTGACCACTGCAAGTGCGAGCAAGATCGAGCTAATCAACGGAGCTCAAGCTTGTAACGTCTTCTGGCAGGTGGGCTCATCGGCCACCTTTGGTACCAACTCTGACTTCACCGGACACGTGATTGCAAACACTTCGATCACCGCAACCACGGGAGCCATCTTCAAGGGGCAGCTCCTGGCCCTAAATGGCGCAGTGACTCTGGACAGCAACACCATCACCAACGATGCCTGCATCACTCCAACTCCGACTGCAACCCCAACAGCCACCGAGACCGCAACCCCTACTGCCACTCCAACGGCAACTCCAACTGAGTCTGAGACCCCTGTCGAGGAGACCACCTCTCCAGAGGTGACCCCTACCCCTGAGGAGACCACCGTTACCGGTGGCGAACTTCCAAACACCGAGACTGCCGACTGGGTTATCCCGCTGGGCATTGGTATCGGTCTAATCACCCTTGGCACTGTCATGCTGGCTCTAAGACGCCAGACCAAGAAGTAAAGAAGATTGAATAGACATCGAAAGGCTTCTCATTTCTGGGAAGTCCTTTCGATTGTCATTGGCGTCCTGCTGGTCACGTGGGCGCTTTTTGTCCTGAGAGCACCTTTGCCACCGCAGGATGTTCCAGTTACGCCCAGTGCCTCCCCAGCGCCGGTTGAGACCCATGAGACTTCCCCGTTGACCTTTTCGGATGAAGTGAATGCCACCATCTCGCCAGAAGTAACGGAATCTCCCGCCCCGCTTTACCTTGTCGGGTACCTCACGGGTCAGAAAATTGGAACAATCACACTTCCGACTCTCGATCTAAGCTGGCCAATCTATGAGGGCACCTCAGATGCAGAGTTAGCCAAGGGGGTCGGTCACTACACCAAGAGCGTGCTGCCGGGACTGAGCGATAACTCAGTGCTGGCTGGTCACCGCAACACGGTTTTCAACCGATTGGGCGAACTGGAAACTGGCGATGAGATTTACATCAAAACAACTGCCGGAACTTTCATCTATCAGGTGACTAAGTTCAAAGTGGTGAAGCGAACAGACAAAACTGTGATTGTTCCAACCGACGATGCGACTCTGACCCTCACCACTTGCTTCCCGTTCAATCACATTGGTATCACGACCGAAGCGTTTATCGTTTCGGCAAAAATTCTTCGATAAACCACTGTTGCACTCAGCGATGAGTGAAACTAGGACTCGTTCGGCATTGAGAGGTGCGCAAAGTGCGATTTGCAAACAGCAACGCTTTGGCCCTGATTCGATCTTGCCACCCAATACCTTGTTTGGCCGTTGCATCCTTCTCTGCACTGCTTGCTGTTGGCTTGGGTTTACCCCTGGAAAGATGCGGGGTCATCTTCGCAGCAGTTCTGCTGCAGCAGATTTCCGTTGGACTCTCCAACGACTGGATCGATTACCAGCGCGATAAGGCAGCCAACAGAAGCGACAAGCCGACCGTAACCGGCTTGGTAAGAGTTGCCCAGCTGCGTGCGGGATCGCTAACGGCTGCAGCATTGGCTTTGGTCTTTGGTTTTGCAATCGGGGGCAGTGCGGGAATCACGATGATTGTGATGCTGATTGCCGGCTGGTCATACAACCTGGGACTCAAACTCAGCTGGGCTTCAGTGATGCCGTATGCGGTTGGATTCGGCAGTATTCCGATCTTTGTTGGCATGGCTGCGAGTGAGCCGTTTTGGGTCGCTGGCTGGACAGTTTTGGCAGCCGCCCTGTTGGGAGTCTCTGCCCACTTTGCCAATGTGTTGCCGGATATGCAGGCAGACAAACTAACCGGAGTCAGGGCCCTACCTCACCTAATGGGGCAACGCCTATCGGCCTTTGTGATCTCGGTAAGCGCCTTGGCTGCAACACTTTTGGTGGTGACTCAGTCCAGGGACTTGCCACCAGTTGGTGCAGCAATCGGCTTGTTTGCAACCGTGTTGCTTGTGGGGCTGGCGAGCTGGTTCTCGCTTTGGAAGCAGCCGCCAAGAATGACTTTTACGCTGTTGCTCTTGGCGTCACTGGTAAACGTAATCTTGCTGATGGTTGGCGCTTAGAGCGGCTACTTGCTCTTGCGGTTTACCCAAATCAAGCTACCGACACCCACCAGTAGAACCAGAGCCGGTGCCACGTAATTCATTAGTGAGTACCACTCGGTTTGGCTGTTAGCAATTACAAATACAAAGCCAAGCAGGGCCATGACGATCATTGCCCAGGCCACACCTTTAGAGGTTCCAGCGTCGATGCGATTTAGCTCTTCACGCGTTCTCGCGGTCAGCTTGCCGCAGGCAGGGCAGTTGTAGTCGGAGTTGTGGATTTCTGCATTGCAGTGTGGGCAGTTCATGGCCTTAGCTTATGACTAAGGCACTCGAGATTGTGTGAAGGTGGTCCTGAGAGATTTGATGACCACCTGGGTGCCTAAGCCAGGTAACCGTTGCACCAAAGTCAGTTAACATGGCGACCCAGCGCTCACTCACTTCTTCTGGAGCGTAAGGGTCGTAATCGCCATTTGCCAACCAAATTCTCTTGCCGGTTAGGTCGACCCTCTCTACCTGGGCATAAGGCCTAGTTGAACCAAACAAGGCTGCGCCAACCAGTAGCTCTGGGTGTCGAATCATTAGTGCCGCTGCGGTATTTGCCCCGTTGCTAAAGCCGGTTGCGAAGATGTTGCCCTTGGCAAAGCCATACTCTTTGGCTGCGGCCTCAATGAATTCCGCTAGCTCAGCAACTGCCAAGTCGATTGACTGCTCGTTGAAGGTGCCGTCCGGATAGCGCTCAAAGTAGCGGTTCATGCCGGCTTCCAGGTGCATGCCTCTAGGTGAGAGAACAGATGCTTCTGGATCAAGTGCTTTTGCCAGCGGGAGGATGTTGTGCTCATCTGCTCCGGTTCCATGCAATACCAAAATGGTTCTCGCAGAGGTTCCCTTGATAAACACATGCGGACGCGTGAGATCGTTATTCGCCATTATTCAACACTTATCTTTGGCAATGAGTTTTCAATTTGTGCTCTACTCGGCTCAAGCCAAGGTGGCAGTTTCAACTTGCGACCAAGCTCCAGTAGCGGCTCATCGGTAGCAAAGCCCGGTTCGTCGGTTGCGATTTCAAACAGCACACCGCCAGGTTCTCTGAAGTAAATGCTTTTGAAGTACTGGCGGTCCATGATCTCGGTGACCGCTACACCTTGCTCGCGAAGTTCCTGCTGCCAAATCTCCATCGTTGCAAGATTCGGAGCGCTGAATGCAACGTGGTGGACGGTGCCGCCAGCTTGCAAGCCTCGCTCCGATACCCCACCCAGCACCTCAACTTGAGCACCAGAAGCACCCTGGCCCATGGTGAAACTTGCTCGACCGGAGTTATCCGCTGCATTGTTCATCCCCAGGAAGTCCTGCAGCACGCAAGCAGTTGGGTCGATAGCCGCCTCCGATAGCTCAACCGAGTGCCGTCCACGCACAGCGTGCTCGGCAGGGATGCTTCCAACCCCGTCCCAGCCACTGCGGGTATCCCCAACGGTTCCCACCAGCTGCAGTCGCATGCCGTCGTGGTCGCGCAGTTCTAAAAGGTCATTGCCGGCGGCATCTTTGCTTAGCGAAGAGTCGATATCGAGATCGCTGAGGTGCTTTGCCCAGAAACCCAGCGAGTCTGCCGGGACTGAAAAGGCTGTGGCGCTGGTCATGCCGGCACCATCGCGACCCTTTGCAACTCCAGGCCATGGGAAGAAAGTCAGGATTGAGGATGGCGATCCCTGTTCGTCACCGTAGTAGAGGTGCCAAACATTCGGGGCATCAAAGTTCACGGTCTGCTTGACCAGACGAAGCCCAAGCGCTTTGGTGTAGAAATCTACGTTTCGCTGTGGATTGCTCGCGATAGCCGTGACATGGTGAATGCCGTGGGGTTTGATTGTCATCTGTCTCCTACTCAAACCGAAGTGCATCGATTGGCTCCAATTTGGCGGCAGTTCTTGCGGGCCAAACTCCAAAGACCACACCAACCACCAGGCTAAAGCCGAGTGCCAACAGCACCGTCTCAAGCTGGATGGAGAACACCCAGTCGCCAATTATGGCCAAGAAGTATGCGGCAATCTCACCCAAGATCAGACCCACCACGCCACCGGCAAGTGAGAGCACAATGGCCTCAATCAAGAACTGGGTCAGGATGTTGGACTGCTTAGCACCAATTGCTCTTCGAACGCCGATCTCTCGGGTTCGCTCGCGAACCGAGACCAGCATGATGTTCATGATTCCAATGCCGCCAACTACCAGCGAGATTCCGGCGATGCCGGTGAGAAGTAGCCCAAGCGTGTCAGTAATGCTGCTAACCGCTGCAATCAAAGAGGCCTGGTTTGTGATGGTGTAGCGAGCATCGGTGTCGGTGCCCAAGCCATAGCGCTCTCGCAGGAGCTTGTCAGTGGCCAACTGCAGTGCATCTACTGCCTCAGGAGTCTCCGCTTGAACCACGATGCTCGAAACATATGGGTACTGGCTAAAGAGCTTTCTGGCCGCATCCAGGGTCACGTAAACCCGACCGTTGGTGCCAAAGCCAGCCTGATCATCCAGCACGCCAACCAAACGGAAGTCTTGACCATTTAGCTTTACGGTCTGACCCAGCATCTCATCGGTTAGGCCTAAGTCATTGGCTGCATCGGCTCCAAAAACCACGTCCTTCGATGCGGCCGCAAACTTGCTGTTCGATAGGTATGAACCCATCGCGATGTCTGGCTTCACAGCATCGAAGTACTCGGACGAGACGCCAACCAAACGAGCATTCACTCGCTTATCAGCGGTTGCGATGGTGCCCTCATTCGAGGTCTGCACGAACATCACCGAGACGCCGTCTAGGGCTGCAAGAGCATTGGCATCCTGCTCGCTGAGAGCATCGGGTGCCATGGCGGTGATGTTGAGCTGGTTGGTTCCCAAGGTGGCTAGGGACTTGTTGATGCCCTGTGATGCGCCATCAACAATCGAGGTCAAAGCCACTATTGCTGCCACGCCAATAACCACACCCAGCATGGTTAGCAGCGAGCGGACCTTGGTTGCCCAGATGCGGTTTAGGGCCAATCGAGCCGTGCCTAAGAGTCTCACTTGGCACCTCGCTCATCGCGTTCAATCAGGCCATCTCGCAAAAAGACTCGGCGAGGGGCGCTGGCTGCAATCTCTAGGTCGTGAGTAATCAAGATGATGGTTCTACCCTCTTGATTTAGCTGCTGCAAAAGTTCGATTACCTGTGCCCCAGTTTTAGAATCCAGCGCACCGGTTGGCTCATCCGCCAACACAATGTCGGGACCGGTAACCAATGCCCTGGCAATCGCAACGCGCTGCTGCTGACCACCAGAGAGGCGGTTGCGGTCAAAGTTCAATCTCTCACCAAGACCTAGACGAGTCAGCATCTCTGTGGCGGCCGCTTTGGCCTGCTTAGAACTTATGCCCTGATACAAAAGTGGAGCCATTACGTTCTCGATGGCGGTGGTGTTTGGCAGCAGCTGAAACTGCTGAAACACAAAACCAATCGCCTTAGATCTCAGCGCCGTGAGCTGATTGTCATTTAGGTCACCGGTTGAATCTCCGGCAATCTTCACAATCCCAGAGCTTGGTCTATCCAGACAACCGATTAGGTTCATCATGGTCGATTTACCGCTACCGGATGGTCCAACAATCGCTACAAATTCACCGCGTTCAATGACCAGGTCAATGCCATCAAGGGCAACGGTTACCTGATCGCCGACTAAATACTCGCGCCGAACTCCTTCGAGTTCGACAACTGGATTAGCCACTGTTTCTGGCTCCTGGAGGTGGCCCGAAGTTCACCGGTGCTGGGATGGTGCCGGTAATCCCCGTGATGACCTGATCGCCCACCGCCACACCAGAAACGATTTCGACCAGGCTGTCGCCGGCAATGCCAAGCTTTACCTCAACGGTCTCAACAGTTTGGTTGCCCTCGGCATCAACAATCAGAATCTCAACCTCTGGCACATCGCCAATCAGCGCGCTCATCGGAATGGCTAGAACATCTGACTTCTTCTCAACTTCGATCTCAGCGGTTGCGCTCATTCCAAATCTGGCACCTTCTGGAATCTCGGTTACCTCAACCAAAACCTCATACTGCTTGATGCCGCTTACCGACTGTGCAACCTGCCCGATTCGAACCACCTTGCCCTCAAACACTGCGTTGATGGCATCAAGTTCAATGGTTGCCTTCTGACCCAGGGTCACAAGGTCAGCGTCGTACTCGCTAACGAATACCGAAACGATCGGTTCTGCGCTGCCAACTGTTAGAACAGCACCGGAGGTTCTCAGGCCTTCAGCGGTGTCGACAGAACGAACTATGCCATCGGCAATGGCGACTACTTCAACGCTTTGTCCCATTTGGTTTAGATAGCTAAACAAAACATCGTCTGCCTTGACCTGATCGCCAGCGCTGACCTCAATCGCCTCAATCTCAAGGCTTAGGCCAAACTGCACGGGGATTGCAGTGGATCCATTCGCAGAAACCTGCACTGGCTCTTCGCTCGGCCCATAGGCAAGCAATTGCGATTCGGCCAACTGGCCATTCGCGGATACGGTCTTGATGACCTCAGCCTTAGTGACCTCATAGGTCTCATACTGAGTGACTTGGTTCAGATTGGTGAAGATAAATCCACCCACCACGGCAGCAACCACTGCGGTCACTCCAACGATCCAGGGCCAACGCCGCTTCTTCATATTTGCTTCTCTCGTTAGCCGCAGGTGCGGAAGATTTATTGCCTAAAGGTAAAACTCTCACAGTAGCCCGAAAGATTCCTGTGGGTTTTGTGCTTTGCAGCTGTGAAGCACGCTTGGCCAGCTCTGACAGTCACTGTTTATCCGGGTTCAACTACTCGCTACCATGGTGATATGGCCGTAACCTACAAGACCGAAGTCATCGGTGAAGGAAATCACGCATCGCTGTTGATTCCAGATTGGGTTCTTCAGGAGCTAAACACCAACAAGCGCGCGCCACTGAGAATCACCATCAACAATCACACCTACCAAAGCACCGCGGTAGGTGTCGCAGGCGAGTGCCGTGTGGTCTTTCCCTCCGCCAACCGAAAAGCCGCGAATGCTAAGGCCGGTGACATTGTTGAGGTAACTCTCGAACTGGATGCAGGAGTAAGGGCTGTAGAGATGCCAGATGATTTGGTAATTGCCCTTGATTCCAGCGGTCTAAGGGAAGTATTCGAAGGGCTGAGTTACTCAAAGCGTAAAGAGTTCGCCAGGCAAGTAGCCGAGGCCAAAGCAGCAGATACCAGGCTTCGTCGAATTGAAAAAGTACTCGCCAGCTTGAAGGTGAACTAACCTCTGGTGCTTGCTCTCGTTAGCCGATCAAGAACGGCCTCCGCTAGCTCATCTCCGGCGGGTGTGATTGCAACCACACGCTCAAGTCCCAGCTCATCCGCCCTGCGAAGAGCCGCATAGAGCTGCTTTGCGAACTCCTGCGAGTTCTTAGGGGATGCCAGTCTTGTGACGCCAGCTGGAGTTTCAACATTCGCCAAAGCAATCAATCCTTCGCCAGGAACTGGGGTTTGATTGAGAACCAACTTTGCATCTGGGGAGTAGTGGGATTTCAGCGAACCACTGACTCTGATTTCCCCCGCATCGGCCTTTAGACGCAGACCAGTCACCTCTTCGACCATCGACGCGGTAACCGCTCCAAGCCTGAGAATGGCGGGTTGCGACGAGGTGCAGTCGATGATGGTCGACTCGATGCCCACCTCACATTGACCACCCTGCAGGACCAGATCTGCGGCAGACAGGTATGGCCCCAGTTCACTCTGAACTGCCTCTGCGGTGGTTGGGGATACTTTGCCGAAGCGGTTCGCACTGGGTGCAGCAACGCCTTGGCCACCAAGAGACTCAAAGTTTCTCAGTAGCTCCTGCGCAACCGGGTGGCTTGGAACTCTGACGCCCACGGTGTCCTGAGATCCGGTGATGTAATCTCCGGCAAGATCAGAGCGCTTCAAAATCAGCGTCATTGGCCCGGGCCAAAAAGCCGATGCCAGTGCCGAAATGTAGTCAGGTTGAAAGCTGGTCCACTCCAAAGCTTTAGCCAATGAACTGACATGCACAATCAGCGGATGATTTGGAGGTCTTCCCTTGGTCGAGTAAATTCTTGCAACCGCCAAAGGGTTAGTGGCATCTGCGCCGAGGCCATAGACCGTCTCGGTCGGGAAGGCGACCAAGTGCCCCTGAGCTAAGGCTCTGGCAGCTAACGCGATGTCGTTGCTCATGTCCTCAATCATTACGGATTACACCCGTCACAGCGGGATGGGTCGATGCTGGTGACTCCCAGGCTCTTGGATTGAGAATACTCACATGCCACGCAGCCCTGCACCTCGGTGTGTGGGATTCTCGAGTTCACCTCGCCGCAACTTAAGCAGGGAACACCAAACTCATAAGTGATCTTGCCAAAGCCAATCTCGTCGCAGCCTGGGCAGTTTGATGCGATTCGGTCCACCAACTTCTCTGCACAGGCTTGGATGTTGGCCTGTCTCGAAGGTGAAGACATTGCCCGGAAATCACTTTCGAGCTGTATCTCAAAACCCTGGTCCCAGAGCGATTCAATTCGAGTTCGCAATTGCTCAGGATCTCGCAATCCCTTCTCAATCGAATGAGAATCGCTGTTCGAGTATGTGAGGTTTACCGCGTGATTTGGTAGATCAAAGGCGGTAAACACTGCATCCAAATCGCAGCCGGGCTCCAAGGTTTGAGTCTTGGCGAGAATGTCTGTGGACTGGTGAGTCTCATAGATTTTGAGATCGCGGCTCAGACAAACCAGAACCAGAAGCTCGTGATCAACGGTTGCCCAGGGAATCGAAGGATTCGGTCCGATAGTGCCCTCGCTGGCTAGTCCATAGTCCAAACCAAGTTCAATTGCACCGGCTCTAGCCTTGGCAATTGCAGTTTCCAGTGGTGATGAAGTTCTGGGGGTCTCGCCGGAGAAGGTGCCAAATAAATCGGTATCGATCTCTGCAACAACCAACTCAAAATCGCTCAAGCGCGCGAAAGCTGGCTTGAGCTGATTGAGCTTGCCGTGTTTGGTGGCAAGGGCTATTTGGTGTTTCATCTTGAACCTAAACACTAATCAAAACTCAATCATTTCTATGAGATGCGAAAGGGCACCAAAGACGCGACATTGCATCACTAAACGACCAAACCTTCCCCATAGACTGACCGCATGACCCATGCAAACTTCGATGTTGCGATTATCGGTGGCGGACACAATGGCTTGGTTGCCGCTGCCTATCTAGCCAAAGCTGGCAAGTCTGTGGTGGTTCTCGAGCAGCACGAGGTGGTTGGTGGAGCCGCGGTTTCGACCAAGACCTTCGAGGGTGTTGATGCGAGATTGTCTCGCTACTCATACCTGGTCAGCCTTTTGCCTAAGCAAATCATTGAAGACCTAGACCTCGAGGTTGAACTAGCACCTAGGCGCTACGGATCCTTCACGCCGACCATTGATGGCAAGTCCGGTCTGCTCATCGACAAGTCAAGCTCGGATGTAACAAAGGCATCGTTTGAATCGGTAGGTGCAGCCGAAGATTATGAAACCTGGAACCAGTTTTATGGCAAGACCGAAGTCATCGCGCAGAAGCTGTTTAGTAGCGTGCTCGAACCACTTCGCACCGAGAAAGAAGTAGCAGAACTTCTTGGCCCTGAGCTTTGGAGAGACTTCTTCGAGCGCCCAATTGGCGAAACCATCGAGAAGGCTTTCAAGTCCGACCTAGTGCGCGGTGTTGTGATGACCGATGCGGTGATTGGAACTTTTGCTTCGAATCACGACGAAGCTCTGGAGGCAAACAAGTGCTTCTTGTATCACGTAATTGGCAATGAGACAGGCGACTGGAATATCCCGGTTGGTGGCATGGGTTCGGTCACCACATCAATGGCAAAGCGTGCCAAAGAACTCGGAGCCGAGCTCAGACCGAGCTGCCGAGTTCTATCCATTGATTCAGGCGAGCAGCGCAGAATCACGTTTGTCGAGAACGGAATCGAGAACACCATTACAGCTGATGCAGTTCTCGCCAACGTGGCTAAACCAACTCTGGATGCCTTGCTAGGAAATCGAACTAGACACAATATCGAAGGCGCTCAGGTCAAGGTGAACATGCTGCTGAAGCGCTTACCAAGACTCAAGGCAGGGACTAATCCGGTCGCGGCATTTGGTGGCACTTTGCACATCAACGAGACCTTCGAACAACTTCAGACTGCTTTTGAGCAAGCCTCCAAAGGCGAGATTCCAAATCCACTGCCATGCGAGATTTACTGTCACTCGCTAACCGATCCAAGCATCCTCGGGCCTGAGCTGCAGGCATCTGGCGCTCAGACTCTCACCGTCTTTGCCCTGCACACCCCGCACTCGCTGCTAGCTGGCAGAAATCACGACCAGATGCGTCAGGCACTAGAAGAGGCAGCGGTTGCATCTATCAACTCTGTGCTTGCGGAAGATATTCGCGACCTGCTGTTTGTCGATGCCAATGGCAAACCCTGCATCGAGACCAAGACCACTCAGGATCTAGAGGACGCCCTTGGACTGCCAGGTGGAAATATCTTCCACGCACCCTTGAGCTGGCCATTTGTCAAAGATG
>CAZLKR010000017.1:0-25444 GCA_964560155.1 uncultured Aquiluna sp. | reverse complement strand
AAAAGGTCTCCCCCGGTGCCGACGATATCGACCGCATCGCTACCGGTGTTTAGGCGAACCGCGTTTTCTAACATCACGTCGACCAGACCGGCTAGTTCGGCGACGGTCTCCCCCTTGGAGCGCAGCGCCATCATGAAGGCACCTATTTGTCCCTCAGTGGCCTCTCCCGCCATGATCTGACGAAGTGCCCAGCCAGCGGATTCTCTAGAGAGGTTCTCCCCCGCCAATAGAGCACTTAGGGTGCCTGGCCAACTTTGTTCAGTCATCCCAGAAGTCTATCGAGGCAATTTATGCCCCTCAGTCCAAAAATTCTTTGAAATTCCATGGTTTTGGAGGGGCTTCGGCCCGACTCGGTGGGGTAAACTTTAGCCATGTCTGCTACCACTTTGCCTGCCGCGCACGGCGCGACTATCAATAGACCAAACGCCACCAGCGTTGGAACCATCGTTTGGCTTGGCAGCGAAGTTATGTTCTTCGCCGGTCTATTCGCTATGTACTTCAGCCTTCGTGCTGGTGCACCAGATCTCTGGGCAAATGACACTCAGATTTTGAATGTTCCGTTCGCACTTGTAAACACTTTGATCCTTGTTGCCAGCTCATTTACCGCACAGTTTGGAGTTTTTGCCGCTGAGCGCCTGCAGCCAAAGCGCACTGGTTGGTCCCCTGCCAAGTGGGGAATGGTTGAGTGGTTCTTCCTAACCTACGTAATGGGTGCAATCTTCGTTGCCGGTCAGGTTTGGGAGTACGCGATGTTGGTGTCTGAGGGCATTTCGCTCAGCTCTAACTCTTACGGTTCAGCCTTCTACATCACCACTGGTTTCCACGCATTGCACGTGACCGGTGGATTGATTGCATTCCTTCTTGTTATTGGTCGCGCCTATGCAGCCAAGAACTTCGGCCACAAGGAAGCCACCAGCGCCATCGTGGTCTCCTACTACTGGCACTTCGTCGATGTGGTGTGGATCGGACTATTCGTAGTCGTCTACATCTTGAAATAAATGGAGAAACTGTTGAACCAGGAAAAGCCGATGCGCCGTCGCCCTTGGGCGATCGGATTCGTAATCTTTTTGGGTCTTGTGCTATCAGGTGGCGGCTACGCAGCTGCAACCAACGTAGTTCAGTCCGAAGTATCAAGTGCTGACCAGGTTGCAGAAGGACGCAAGCTCTTTCTAGCAAACTGCGCCAGCTGTCACGGCACCAACGGTGAGGGCGCTCTTGGCGGTCCAAGCTTGATTGGTGTTGGAGCTGCTTCGGTTGACTTCCAGGTTGGAACGGGCCGTATGCCAGGACAGGCTTCTGGACCTCAGCTATACAAGAAGCCAGTTCAGTTCACCGAGGACCAGATTGCAGCCATGGCTGCCTATGTAGCTTCCTTGGCTCCTGGACCTGCCATTCCAGACGCTGAGTACCTTCGCACTACCGGTGACGACATCGACATGACCCACGGCAGCGAGCTATTCCGAATCAACTGTGCAATGTGTCACAACGCGGTTGGTGCCGGCGGTGCCCTGACCGAAGGTAAGTTCGCGCCTGCACTCGGCGGCGTGACCGAGAAGCACATCTACGAGGCTATGATCACCGGTCCGCAGAACATGCCAGTTTTCAACGACGCAAACCTCACTCCTGAGGACAAGCGTGACATCATTGCCTACCTTAAGTACGTGGAAGAAAACGACTCAGTAGGCGGTTATGAACTTGCATCAATCGGTCCGGTTGCTGAGGGTTTGTTCGTTTGGATCTTTGGTTTGGGCTTCATCATTGCAATCACCGTTTGGCTTGGCGCCAAGGCTAACTAGGGAGAATTCGAATGAGCGATATCGAAAAGGTTTACTCTGCTGGTCTAGCTACCAACGTCCAGAAGCCAATCTCCGACCCTGGAATCGAACCGCACCGCGTTCGCATGACGGACAAGAGCGAAAAACTTGCCAAGGGTGCGGAGCGCCAGATCGCAGTGATGTTTGGCATCTCAATCGTTGGAGCTTTCATCGCGATTTGGGGCTTTGTAGCCTTCCCGATTGCTGATTTGAGCGACACCCGCAACAACACCCTCTGGATGGGTATCGGCATGGCGCTAAGCCTGCTTGGTATTGGATTCGGTGCTGTGCACTGGGCCAAGACCTTGATGCCTGACCACGAGGTTGCTGAGGCACGTCACCAGGCTCGTAGCTCTGACGAAATGCGCGCCAAGGCGATTGAGATCATCAAGACCGCTGATGCGGAGTCTGGATTCACCCGCCGCAAGCTAATCAGACGCTCCCTCTATGGAGCACTTGCAGTCTTCCCGATCCCAGCATTGGTCATCTTTGGTGACCTAGGTCCTGAGGTTGGCGACACCTTGAAGAACACCATCTGGAAGAAGGGCGTTCGCTTAGTGCGCGACTCGCACGAGGGTGGCACTCCAATCAAGGCTTCCGAGGTCACCATCGGTTCGGTGTTCCACGTAATTCCGGAGAACCTGAAGGACATCGAGGACCACGGCGAGAAACTCAACCAGAAGGCTAAGGCAGCTGTGCTTTTGGTTCGCGTTGAGCCTTCCGAGCTAAAGGAAGATCCAGCTAAAGCTTCTTGGAGCTATGACGGCATCGTTGCTTACTCCAAGATTTGTACCCACGTGGGTTGCCCGGTAGCGCTTTACGAGCAGCACACTCACCACTTGCTTTGCCCTTGCCACCAGTCCACATTTGACCTGGCAGACCACTGCCGTGTCATCTTTGGACCGGCGTCAAGACCTCTCCCCCAGCTGGCAATTGAAGTTGACGCTGAGGGATACCTGGTCGCACAAGGCGACTTCACCGAGCCCGTAGGGCCATCATTCTGGGACATAAGGCAGTCGTAATGAGCACAACTACCGAAAACAAGCCAACTACCTTTATTGGTAGCACCGCAAACTATCTGGATGAGCGTCTGAGCCTGGGTGGAGTTCTAAAGAACTTCGGCCGCAAGGTCTTCCCGGACCACTGGAGCTTCATGCTTGGTGAAGTGGCGATGTACTCATTCGTGGTGCTTCTAATCTCAGGTACCTTCCTGACCTTCTTCTTCCAGCCTTCGATGGCTGCAGTTCACTATGAGGGAAGCTACGCGCCTCTCAAGGGTGCTGAGATGTCGATTGCGTACGCATCTAGCTTGGACATTAGCTTTGACATTCGCGGTGGCCTGCTTATGCGTCAGGTTCACCACTGGGCTGCCTTGTTGTTTGTGGCCGCTGCTGGATTGCACATGCTTCGCGTGTTCTTTACCGGTGCCTTCCGCAAGCCACGTGAGCTCAACTGGTTGGTCGGCTTCTTCCTATTCCTAGCTGGCATGGGTGCTGGCTTCACCGGCTACTCGCTACCAGATGACCTGCTATCTGGAAACGGTCTGCGCATCATCGATGGAATGCTAAAGGCAATTCCATTCATCGGACCTTCCATTTCCTCTGGATTATTCGGTGGCGAATTCCCAGGCGATGAGGTTGTAGCTCGCCTTTACAGCTTGCACATCATGATCATCCCAGCGCTGATCATCGTGCTGCTAGCGGTTCACTTGATGATGGTTATCATCCACAAGCACACCCACTACTCGGGACCGGGAAAGACCGATGAGAACGTCGTTGGATTCCCACTGATGCCGGTTTACGTGGCTAAGGCTGGTGGATTCTTCTTCCTAGTCTTCGGTGTACTGATGGCTATTTCCGCAACCTTCACCATCAACCCGATCTGGAACTACGGTCCATACGACCCATCTCCAGTATCCGCGGGTACTCAGCCTGACTGGTACATCGGTTGGTTGGATGGAGCCCTGCGTCTAGCTCCGTCACACCTTGACCTGTATGTCTTTGGAATTGTGCTACCAATGGGAGTTTTGCTTCCTCTGGTCATCTCACTTCTGTTCCTAGGCATTGTTGCGGCTTACCCATTCGTCGAGAAGTGGGTAACCGGCGATGACCGCGAGCACCACGTGCTTGACCGCCCAAGAAACGCTCCGACTAGGACTGGTATCGGTGCCGCCGGTGTCACTTTCTATGCGGTGCTCTGGGCAGGTGCATCGACAGACTTGATCGCGACCAACTTCCAGATGTCACTGAACCACGTACTTACCAGCATGCAGATTCTCTTGGTGATCGGTCCAGTAATTGCTTACTGGGTAACCAAGCGTGCCTGCCTCGCTCTTCAGCGCAAGGACCGCGAGATCGCCCTACACGGCCGCGAGACTGGTCGCGTGGTTCGTTTGCCACACGGTGAATACATCGAGGTTCACGAGCCAGTAGACAAGTACGAGCTATGGAAATTGGTTGACTTCAAGGACTACCAGCCAACCTTGGCTCGTCCTAACGCCCAGGGCAAGATCACTCTAAGCAGCAAGATTCGTGCAGCACTCTCGAGCTTCTACTTCGAAGACCGAATTGCTCCAGTATCTAAGGCTGAATACGAGCTTGCTCATGCCGACCACTCCCCTGCTCCTGCAGTTGAGAAGCCAAAGCGCACGCCAAAGGCTTTGGCAGGCAAGAAGTAAATCTCAAACAAAGAAAATCCCCCAGTCTTCGGATTGGGGGATTTTTTTACAGCTTTTTGGTCATCAATAGGTGCTTGTCGTCGACCATCACAACCGGCTCAAAGCCAGCCTTCTCAAACATGGGCCTGGGGCCTCGATAGCCCCACTCTTTGAACTCCGGATCGCTCAAGGGCGCGCACTGCACCTCTGTAAATCCTTGCTTTGGCAGATCCTTTAGGGCAAAGTCCAACAGATTGGTGGCTAGCTTCTGCCCCTGCCATTTCTTTTCTATGACAAAGCAAATGATGGCGGCAACATCCTCGCGAGTCGGCGGTAGGGCAACAAAGTTGTTGAACTTATTGGCTGCCATCCAGCCCACTACGTCTTCCCCATCATCCGATGTGGAAAACGCAACATATCCCTGCATTTTTCCGTTAGCTATTCGATCGCAGGCGCGATCACGATTGAGCTGGCCTTTGGCGTTTGGGTCTTCGTTCTCGGCCTCGGTATTGAGATAGAACTGGCAGTAGCAGCCTCGCCACTGCGGTTGTGATTCAAATGCTGGACCATCCATAAACTCCAGGAACTTTTCCAGCTCTAATTCAGACAGACGACGGTATTCGATCATCCCTTGAGCTTATTCAATTGCAGCCCTTAAAAGCCAAAGCCCCGAGGGTTAGCTCAGGGCTTTGTAACGTGGAGATGGGGGGAATTGAACCCCCGTCCAATGCAAAGATTGTGACTCTTCTACGGGTGTAGCTTCATAAGTCGTTCTACTCGGCCCCTGAATTTGTCTGAAGCAACTACGCAGACAGGCCCAGTCACAGTAAAAGTCCCGATTGAGCCTGTGACGCGCTCAACCAGCGAGATTTCTAAATGACGCCTGGGTCTAGGACGAAATCAGACCTAGTCAGACGGACTTCGGGGCTAGCTTAAGCAGCTAGGGCGAAGTCGGCGCGCTTTGTATTGGCACCTATTGTTTTGCACAGATCGTTTACGAGATAACTGTGCATCCTCGACCCGCTTCATTCACGCAAACACTGCAATGTCGAAACCGATCATCCCCATGTTTAGTTGTTTAGTAACGTCTTGGACTTGCCAAGAACCAAATACTAACAGCACTAACTGACAACTAGCTGTGCTAAAAACGCTGCAGCGCCTCTGCAGTAGTCATCACAGTGGCAAACTCGCCATCTAGGTTGGCGGCTGTCATTCGCATGACCTCAGCGGCAGTTGTGACTGAACCGTCTTTATGCACTAGGTCAAAGGCGTCGGTGGCATCAATCACGAAGCTGGTGTTGTAGCCAAGATTGCCGGCCATGCGGGCGGTGGTCTCACAGCAGTGATTCGTGGTGATCCCGCAGATGACAACATTTCTAAAGTTCCGCTTGGCCAACCAAAGGTGCAAATCAGGAGTGCCGTAGAAAGCCGAATTGACCGACTTCTGGATCACAACGTCACTAGATCCATCAAGAATTGGTTCGAGATTGTTTCCGGGGTGACTTGGGGAAAGTGGTGACTCTGGGTTTTTGGAGTTGTGCTTTACAAAGACAATTGGCAGTTTCTTTGATCGCCAGTGCTCTACCAGGCTGGAGATGTTTTGCAGCGCCTCCGGATTACCATTTGAGCCCCAGCGAGCATCGCGAAATCCTTGCTGGACATCGATGACTATAAGTACTGGATCAGCGCTCAAGGCTTTAGTGAGCGTGTGCGCCGCGGCTGTACTCGTAGACGAAACCTACGATACCCACGATGGCGAATGGCATTGCAATGAAGAACAGCCACCAACCGACAGCTAGCGAAAGGAAAGCCACAGCGCTAGAGCCTCCAAGAACCATTGGCCACCAGCTCCAAGGAGAGTAGAAACCGACCTCGCCGGACTCATCCTCGATCTTGCCCTCCAGGTTGTCCTCAGGCAGGGTGCCAGAGCGCTTCATTCCTGACCAGAGGTAGTAAGCGATGAACACCGAGAGGATTACCAAAAGAGCCATTGCGGCGGTGCCAATTGGCTCGACGTGACCCCATTCTAGGTAGGTCCAGATTGCGTAGGCGATATCTGCAAGGGTGAAGTAAGCACCCATCACCAAAAGGATGACAATATTGGAGCGCATTAGATGCGACCCTCCTTTGCGTAAGATTCCTTTGCCTCAGGGGCTGCATACTCTGGGTGGTTCAGGTCAAATGCCGGCGACTCTGAACGAATTCGAGGAATCGAGTGGAAGTTGTGGCGAGGGAATGGTGACTCGGTAGCCCACTCAAGTGATCTTCCGTAGCCCCATGGGTCCTTTAGCTCGGTCTTTACGCCATTGCGAGAGGTAATCCAGACGTTCCATAGGAATGGAATCATGGAAAGCGCCAGGATTGCGGCACCGATGGTGGACAGAATGTTCATCTCGGTAAAGCCATCTTCAGGGAGGTAGGTCGCGTAGCGGCGAGGCATGCCGATAACTCCCAGCCAGTGCTGGATCAAGAAGGTTACGTGGAAACCGACAAATAGCAGCCAAAAGTGAATCTTTCCTAAGCGCTCATTCAGCATCTTGCCGGTGAATTTAGGCCACCAGAAATAGAAGCCTGCGAACATAGCGAATACCACGGTTCCGAAGACTACGTAGTGGAAGTGTGCAACCACAAAGTAGCTGTCAGACAGGTGGAAGTCCAGGGCTGGAGAGGCCAGGATAACTCCGGTTAGACCACCGAAGACGAAGCTCACTAGGAAGCCAAGGCTCCAAAGCATTGGGGTCTCGAAGGTAATCGAGCCCTTCCACATCGTTCCAATCCAGTTGAATATCTTCACACCGGTCGGGACCGCAATCAACATTGTCGTGAACGCGAAGAACGGCAGCAGAACCTGTCCGGTGACGTACATGTGGTGTGCCCACACGGTCATAGACAAAGCTGCAATCGAAATGGTCGCGTAGACCAAGGTTCGGTAACCAAAGATCGGTTTGCGGCTAAACACCGGGAAGATTTCAGAAACAATTCCAAAGAATGGCAACGCCAAGATGTAAACCTCTGGGTGACCGAAGAACCAGAACAGGTGCTGCCACAGCATGGCGCCACCGTTCTCCGGATCAAAGATGTGGGCACCGAATCGACGGTCTGCACCAAGTGCAAACAGCGCTGCAGCCAGTGGAGGGAAGCACATGATTACCAAGATTGAGGTAACCAGAGTGTTCCAAGTGAAAATCGGCATACGCCACATGGTCATACCTGGGGCACGCATGGTGATGATGGTTGTGATGAAGTTCACACCACCCAAAATGGTTCCGAATCCAGATAGAGCCAGACCGAATACCCACAGATCGCCACCAATACCAGGTGAGAACGTGGTGTTTGAAAGCGGTGCGTAGGCAAACCAGCCGAAGGATGCGGCTCCCTGCGGAGTGAAGAATCCGGAAACTGCAATCAAGCTACCGAAGTTGTAGAACCAGTAGGCAATGGCGTTTAGACGTGGGAAAGCCACATCCGGTGCACCAATCTGAACCGGCATTAGTACGTTTGCGAAACCAGCGAATAGCGGGGTCGCAAACATCAAAAGCATGATGGTTCCGTGCATGGTGAAGAGCTGGTTGTACTGCTCCTTGGAAGCCACAACCTCAAGACCAGGCAGGGTTAGCTGAGCACGAATGATCAGCGCCATTACGCCACCAATTAGGAAGTACATGAAAGAGGTGATCAGGTACAGGTAACCGATCTTCTTGTGGTCAGTGGTGGTGAGCCAGTCAACCAGAATCTGGCCCTTCGAACGCTTTGGTGTGAAGGAGGTCGGGTTAGTCAGTGGAGGAGTTAGTGTGGTTGCCATTTGCCTTATCCCCTTACCTCTGGGTTACCGCCAGGGAGGTTTTGGTTTCTGTCGTACTCGTTTGATAGCTGGCCAACGTTGCCCTTGGCTGCAAGTTCTGCGATGCGGGAGGCGTACTCCTCCTCGGAGACAACCTTGACCTGGAAGAGCATCATCGAGTGATACTCACCGCAGAGCTCGGCACATTTGCCGGCGTAGGTGCCCTCCTTGGTAGGAGTGAAGTACATGTGGTTAGTAAGCCCTGGGAACATGTCCTTCTTGTACAAGAAATCGATTACCCAGAAAGAGTGAATAACGTCGCGAGAGCTGAGGTCGATCTTGACGGTCTTGTTCACTGGAAGGTAAAGGGTTGGCAGCGTCTCGGAGATGTTCTCCTCGGCTCCGGTGAACTGAGCCTGGATGCCAGAATCAAAAACTTGCTCGTTGACGTAGTTGAAGTCCCAGCTCCACTGCTTGGCGATTACCTCAATGGTGATGTCCGGGTTCTCATTCTTGGCCTCGATAGCCTGCATGTCCCTTGCGGTGAAGGCAAAGAAGCCCAAAACCAAGATAAGTGGCACAACGGTGAACAAAGTCTCGATTGGCATGTTGTAGCGAAGCTGGGTTGGCAGTCCGGTCTCACCCTTGCGGCGACGGTAAACAATCAAAGCCCACGCCATCAGACCCCACGAAAGGGCACCGACGGCAAGCAAAACGATCCAAGAAGTGGTCCAAAGGCCAATGATTCGATCTGTGTGATTTGTTACACCAGAAGCATCCGGTAGGAAACCGCGCTCTAATTCGGGGCTGCAGCCAGCTAGCAACAAAACGCTGATTAGCGAAGTGGCCGCTAGGGCTAATCCACGACGATTCTTACTCAATGAGACATCCTTTTACACTGCAGAATTACCCCTAAGTCTATCCCGCCCAGGGTCTAAAAATGCCGTGTTTTAGCCGTTTAGCTAAAAGAATCTCCGCAAGCGCAGCTACCGGCGGCGTTCGGGTTGTCAATTGTGAAGCCCTGTTTTTGGATTGAGTCCTCAAAATCAATGGATGCGCCGTCTAGATAAGGGACACTCATCTGGTCTACGACTACTTCAACACCGTCAAATCCAACTACGGCATCAACTTCCTCGAGCTGCTCGTCAAAAAAGAGCTGGTAGATCAAACCAGAGCAGCCACCAGGCTCAACTGCAACCCTGAGGCGCAGGTCATCGCGACCCTCGGCCGCCAATAGCGCCTTAACCTTCGACACCGCGGTGTCGGTTAGTTTCACTCCGTGAGCTAGAACATCGGTCATTTTGCCTCCAATTTGTATCTAGTTTAACTAATCCCGAGAAAGTTGATTCCCATGCAGCAAAAGCAGTGCTTCAGCGGTCATGGCGCGCTTCAAGGTTGGCAGGTGCTGGGACTCATTTGGCGAGTGCGCCCGCGAGTCTGGCTCCTCCACACCGGTAACCATGATCTCCGCTTCCGGGAACAGTGCAGCAAAGGTGGAAATGAACGGGATTGAGCCGCCAATGCCGATGTTTACCGACTCCTGCGGCCAAGCTGCCGAGAATGCCTCGTGAGCCAAGGTCGAACCCCAGCCCGCTTTAGCCAGGTAACCAGGGCCCTTTTCCACTGCGCCAAGCTCAACGTGAGCTCCAAATGGTGCGTGGTCAACCAAGTGCTGCTGCAAGAGCTTTAGAGCCTGAACTGGATCCTGATCCGGAGCAATTCTCAAGGAAATCTTTGCGCTGATGGATGGTTGTGCAGTGTTTGAGGACAGTGCAACCGTTGGAGCATCGATACCGATGATGGTTACCGCAGGCTCTCCCCAAGTTTGCTGGACCAAAGACTTGGTTCCCATTGGCTTGACGCCCTCCAATAGACCAGCTAGGCCCGAGAACTCAGCCTCTGACAGCGGCAAATCATCACACTTGGTTGAGCCAAGCCCTGCTATGGCTACATCGCCCTCAGGCGTGGTCAGCGAAGCGAGAATCTTCACCATCGCGGTCATAGCATCTGGCAGCGGGCCACCAAACATGCCTGAGTGCACCGCGTGATCAAGGGTGCGAACTGTGAAAGCCTGGGAAACCACTCCCCTGAGGCTGGTTGTCAGCGCAGGGATCTCGGTTGACCAGTTAGCGCTATCGGCAACGATGATTAGGTCGGCGGCTAGATCCACGCGGTTTTCAGCCAAGAAGTTCTCAAAGGATTCCGAGCCGGCTTCCTCTTCACCCTCGATAAAGATTGAAACGCCAAGCTCGACATCGTTTGCAAGTGCCTGCAGCGCCCGGATGGCATACAGGTGAGTAATGATGCCGCTCTTGTCATCGGACACTCCCCTACCAAATAGGCGGTCGCCCTTGAGAGTTGCGGTGAAAGGATCGGTCTCCCAAAGTGATGCATCGCCCGGAGGCTGCACGTCGTGGTGTGCATAAAGCAGAACATGCGGACGATTCGGCTTGCCAGCGCGCCTTGCCACCACGGCCGGTGACCCCATGTGGCCATCTGGCTTAGGGGCTCTTCTGATCTCAACCCAATCGAAAAAGTCGAGCTCTTTGAAGTAGTCGGCAACCAACTGAGCAGAGCGCTCGAGATTGTTTGCGTCAAAAGCCTCCCAAGCAATTCCTGGGATCTTGACCATTTCACCCAACTGACCAATGGCCTGAGGGAAAGCGTCATTCATAAACTGTGCGACTGGTTCGACCAGTGCTTTATCCAATGGTTCGGAAGCAAATGCCATGACGCTAATCTAGTGGAACATCTTGAAAGGCAGCGATGAGCGAAAACCGCACTCCGGGCGCAAAAAAGGGTCAGCCCACCCCGTCCAGAAAAGAGCAGGAGCAGGCAAGGATCCGCCCGCTGGTTGGAGATCGCAGCAAAGAGGCCAAGCAGGCTGAGCGCAATCGTATTCGCGAGGAGCGCACCAAGGCCCGCGAAGGCATGATGGCTGGAGATGAGCGCTACCTGACTTTGCGTGACCGTGGCCCACAGCGCAAGTATGTGCGCGACTTAGTTGATGCCCGTTTTACTGCTGGTGAGATGGTTTTGCCGGGTCTGTTCATTGTGGTTTTGGCGACCTTCATCGATTCCTACACCGTGCAACTAGTGACTCTTTTTGCGATGTGGGGACTTTTCGGAATTGTCGCCATTGACGCATGGTTTGTCTCTCGCATGGTTAAAAAGCGCGTTGCCAACAAGTTTGGTGCAGATCGCCTAGAGGGCGGCTTGGGTTGGTACGGAGCAATGCGTTCAATCCAGATGCGTGCCCTCAGGATTCCAAAGCCTCAGGTCGCCCGCTTTACCAAAATCGATAAGTAAAAAAGCTTAAGGAGCTCAAAATGCAGCACCGCTACCTAGGAAATTCTGGCCTCAAGGTCTCTGAGATCATCTACGGCAACTGGCTAACCCACGCCTCACAGGTGGCGGATGAGCAGGCCATCAGCACGGTAAAAGCTGCTCTCGAAGGCGGCGTCACAACCTTCGACACCGCAGATGTTTATGCCAACCAGGCAGCCGAGACGGTTCTGGGCAATGCTCTCAATGGCCAGCGTCGCGAGGGGCTTGAGATTCTCACCAAGGTTTACTGGCCGGTAGCTGCCAAGGGTCCGAACGACACCGGACTTAGCCGCAAGCACATCATGGAGTCAATCAACGGCTCTTTGAAGCGCCTGCAGACTGACTATGTCGATCTCTACCAGGCTCACCGCTTCGACTACGAGACTCCGCTGGAAGAAACCATGCAGGCCTTCGGCGACCTAGTTCGCATGGGCAAGGTGCTTTACGTTGGTGTTTCAGAGTGGAACGCCCAGCAGATTCGCGATGGCCAGAAGCTAGCCAAGGAAATGGGCTTCAAGCTGATCTCCAACCAGCCGCAGTACTCAATGCTCTGGCGCGTAATTGAGGAGCAGGTAATTCCAACGTCTGAAGAATTAGGCCTCAGCCAGATCGTCTGGTCACCAATGGCTCAGGGCGTGCTAACCGGCAAGTACTTGCCAGGACAGCCAGCCCCAGAGGGCTCTAGGGCCGCAGACAAGGACCTATCGGGCATCATTGAGAAGTTCATGTCAGAAACCACCCTTACCCGCGTCCAGGGACTAAAGCCACTTGCCGACGAGCTAGGCATCACCATGGCCCAATTCGCGATTGCTTGGGTGCTTCAGAACAAGAACGTGGCAGCTGCCATCGTGGGAGCTTCGAAGCCTGAGCAGATCACCTCAAACTTGGCCGCAACTGGCGTAGTAATCCCAGCCGAGATCATGGCTAAGGTCGATGAGGTGCTTGGCGATGTTATCGAGCGCGATCCGACGAAGACCAAGAGCCCAGAAGCTCGTCTTTGCTAGCGGCTTAGCGCTTTCGCTAAGCGCTTTGGCCAAAGTGGTCCCTGGTAAATCAAACCGGTGTAAACCTGCACCAGATCTGCCCCAAGTCGAACGCGCTCTACAGCCTGCACGACTGAACTCACTCCACCTACTGAGATGATCACGTAATCCTGGGATAGCTCCTTGTGGGCCATCTTGAGCATTTCGATGGACCTTGCCGCCAGCACTGGACCGCTAAGGCCACCAGCCTCCTGCAACACCGCCGAGTCACCAACGCCTTCGCGCCTGGTGGTGGTGTTGGTCATAATCACGCCAGTTAGCTTTAGATCCTGAACCAATTTCAACGCTGCCAAAAAGTCATCGTCCGCCAGATCAGGCGAGACCTTAACGAGCACAGGCTTCCCCTCACACTCGTCCAAGACCGCCTGCAGGATTGGCCTCAGCGACTCCACCTGCTGCAAATCCCGAAGTCCTGGCGTATTCGGAGATGAGACATTTACCGCTAGGTAATCGGCAACCCTGGCAACCAACTTGGTGGTCGCGCGGTAGTCCTCGGAGGCATCTTTGGCTTCAACAATTCGGCTCTTGCCGATGTTCACTCCAATGACTGGAAGATTCTTGTTATCGCGACGCAGGTTCGCCAAACGCTGAGAAATGACCTCTGCGCCGTCGTTATTGAAACCCATTCGGTTGATTAGGGCGTTATATTCTGGGATTCGGAAGGAGCGTGGCTTGGGATTTCCCGGCTGCGCGTGGAAAGTTACCGTTCCAACTTCAACGTGACCAAAGCCAAGTGCGTGTAGCGGCTTTACCAGTCGCGCGTTCTTATCAAAACCTGCTCCAAGACCCAAACGGTTCTCGAACCTAAGCCCCATTATCTCGATTGGCTTAGCCCTCTTGCCGGCTCTCAAGATTCCGAATTGGGAGGCCAACTGCAGACCGGTATCGACAATCTTGTGGGAAGTCTCGGCATCCAAAGGCTTGAAGAAAAGATTGAAGAGCAGCCGATACAAGGTTTAGCTCTCCCGCAACTCTGATATGGCCTGTTCGAAGTCTGCCAAAGAGTCCCAAGCTTGGTAAACCGAGGCAAAACGCATAAAGGCAACGTGGTCGAGGTGGCGCAGTGGCTCAAGAATTGCCAAACCGATGTCCTGCGCTTCGATGGTTGCCGCTCCTGAGGAGCGAAGAGTTTCTTCAACCTGCTGAGCCAATAGCGCTAGATCAGCATCGGTAACTGGCCGGCCCTGGCAAGCCTTGCGAACACCGGAAACAATCTTGTCTCTGGAGAATGGTTCAGTCACGCCACTGCGCTTTGTGACCATAAGAGACGCAGTCTCAACCGTGGTGAAACGCTTCTGGCACTCAGGGCACTGCCTGCGGCGACGGATTGCAGAACCATCATCCGAGGTTCTGGAGTCAATAACGCGAGAGTCGGCATGCCTGCAAAAAGGACAAAACATTAATTACCTCCGGTGAATCTAATCTTGGCAGCATCGCCGTGGGCACTCAGCCCCTCTGCAACAGCAAAGGTATCAAGTTCTGAGGCAACAGCTTCAAGGGCTGTCTTGGAGTAGTTGATGACCTGCTGTGGGCGCAGGAAGGTGTGGACACCCAAGCCAGGTCCAAATTTGGCCTGCTCTCCAGTAGGGAGCACGTGGTTGCTGCCGGCGAGGTAATCCCCCAGGCTTACAGGCGAATTCTCCCCCACAAAGATTGCTCCAGCGTTTGTGATCTTTGGAAGTAGCGACTCGGGATTTGCGGTTTGAATCTCGAGGTGCTCGGTGGCATACTCGTTGCTTACCGCTATGGCGGTCTGCAGATCCGGCACCAAGACCAGTGCAGATTGCATGCCGGCGAGCGAGGTCTTCACACGCTCAATATTGTGAGTCTTCTCGATTTGGATTTCGAGTTCGCTTTGTACTTGGGCGATCAACTCTGAACTATCGGTCACCAAAACTGCTGCGGCATTCTCATCATGTTCTGCTTGCGAGATCAGATCGGCGGCAATAAACGCAGGGTTCGCGAACCTATCCGCAATGATCAGAATCTCTGTTGGGCCGGCCTCTGAATCGATGCCGATTAGGCCGCGCAAAGCTCGCTTGGCAGCTGCCACATAGATGTTTCCTGGACCGGTCACCATCCGCACCGGTGCCAAGTCAATCTCTTTGATGCCGTAGCTGAAGGCAGCAACCGCGGCTGCTCCCCCGATGGCATAAACCTCTGTCACGCCCAAAAGTGCAGCCGTTGCCAAGATGGTCGGGTGAGGTAAGCCATCAAATTGCTTCTGTGGTGGCGATGCGATTGCGATTCTCTCAACGCCAGCTGCTTGAGCTGCCACCGCGTTCATAACCACACTGGATGGGTAAACTGCCTTGCCACCTGGAACATAAAGTCCAACTGAATCAACCGGTAGATAGCGCTGAGAAACAACTGCGCCTTCAGCAAGCTCAACTTCAAAATCTTTTGGCACTCCAGCCAAAGAAACCTTGCGAACTCTCTCTATCGCAATCTCGATTGCTACCTTCAGATCGGCATCTAGATCCCTAAGCGCTTGAGATAGCTGCTCCTGGGTGACCCGAACGTAAGTGGGCCTAACGCCATCAAAGCGTTCGGACTGATCTAAAACTGCAGCTAGCGAGTTGTTTTTTACGTCTTCAATAAGCGGGCGGACGGTTTCAAGAGCCTTCTCAACGCTTGCTGAAGCCCTGGGCAGTGCAGTGCGAATTTGATCCTGAGTGATAGGACCTGAGATCTCAACGACGCGCACTTTACCCCTGGTTTTCTGCGGAGAAGTAATGCCCTAACCTTATCGGGAGATGACTACAGAATCCTTGAAGTTCCCCCTTATTGGCTCAGATGCCCTGAAGAGCACCTTCCGCTCACACGCCTCTGGAGTTGCCATCATCACCTCTCACGACGATGAAGGTAGGCCGATTGGCTTTACGGCCACATCTGTGACCTCACTTGGCTCAAATCCCCCATTAGTTTCCTTCAACATTGCGCGTGGGTCATCGAGCTATCCGCAGTTGATTGTTGGTCGCGAGGTTGCACTGCACACCCTGTGTGCGAAGAACTTGGAGCTTGCCCAGCGCATGGCTGGACCGAAAGAAGAGCGCTTTACCGGAGATGACTATCAGCTGGTCGGTAAGTTGCCACTCTTCACTTCGGCATCAAGCATTTTGATCGGCCGAGTCAGAGAGCGCTTTGAAGTTGAAGCCAACGCAGTGGTGGTCTTGGACATTCTGCACGGCACTGAGCCAATGGACCAGGCTAGACCTCTGCTTTATTACCAGCGCGGCTACCTAACCGCCACAGAGCGACTTGCAGATAACGGCTAGTTGACTGCGTCTTGACCCAGCAGGGCCTTGATTTCACCAAACAGGTCGTGCCCCACGGAAATCCTTTGCGGTAGCAGGAAGTGCTTTGAGTCGCCACCATTTTGCATCTTGATTTGCACCTCAACTGGACCTGGGTGGGCCGAGAGAATCTCGGAAAGCTTCTGCAGGTTTGTTTTGGTTGCGAGAGCTTCTTTCACGTTGATTACCAAAACGCCACCCTGCTCTCGACCGGCCTCCAGAACGTCAATTGAGTATGCCGAAAGCATGACTTCTTCATCGCGCCTTTGGACTCGGCCACGAATCGAAACCGTCTGGTCTGCCTTCAAAAGCTCTCGGTTTTCCAAATAGGTCTTGCCCATAAACATGATGGAAACCTCGCCAGAGAAGTCCTCAAGAACGACCTGACCGTAGGGATTACCGGATGCTCTAGCAACCTTGTGCTGCACCTGAGTGATCAAGCCGGCCAAAGTGACGGATTCGCCATCTTTGATTTCACTCTCTTTGAGCGCAATGGTTCCCATGTCTGAGTGCCGCATCAACAGTGCTTCTTGACCTGCGAGTGGGTGGTCGGAAACGTATAGGCCGAGCATCTCGCGCTCGTGAGCAAGCAGGTCGCGCTTGGTCCACTCCGGCAAATTAGGGATCGGAACCATGGCTGGATCCTCGTCAAACATTCCACCAAAAAGATCCACCTGACCGCTGGCAGCCTGCTTCTTAAGAACCGCAGAGGCGTCAATCGCCTCTTCGTGGACCGCAATCAAAGAGCGTCGGGTGTGACCAAGCGAATCAAAGGCTCCCGCCTTGATCAAGGACTCAACGCACCGCTTGGTTGAAGCCTGAGTGGCGACTCGGGTGAGGTAATCCTGGAAATTCTCGAATGGAGCTTCGGAGCGGGCTTCGACGATCGCATCCACAACGTTTTTGCCAACATTGCGAATCGCGTTTAGGCCAAATCGAATGTCATCTCCAACCGCGGCAAATCCACTGATGGACTGATTCACATCGGGCGGCAATACTCGAATGCCCATCTTTCGGCATTCGTTTAGGTAAACAGCAAGCTTGTCCTTAGAATCTCCAACCGAGGTCAAAAGCGCCGCCATGTATTCGGCAGGATAGTTGGCCTTGAGGTAGCCGGTCCAGTAGCTCAGCACGCCATAGCCGGCCGAGTGCGCCTTATTGAAGGCGTAGTCGGCAAACGGTAGCAGGGTGTCCCAAAGCGCCTTGATGGCGGCATCTGAGAAGCCATTGCCCTTCATTCCAGAGCGGAAGACCTCCAGCTGCTTATCCAACTCTTCGGGCTTTTTCTTACCCATGGCTCGACGCAACAGGTCTGCTTGACCAAGTGTGTAGCCAGCCACCTTCTGGGCCGCAGCCATTACCTGCTCCTGGTAAACGATCAAGCCGTAGGTGGGGTCCAGAATCTCGCTCAATGGCTCAGTGAGCTCTGGGTGAACACCCTCTGATTGCTGCAATCCGTTCTTGCGCTGGGCATAGTTGATGTGAGAGTTCATACCCATTGGGCCCGGGCGATACAACGCGATCACAGCGGAGATGTGCTCAAACTCAGTTGGCTTTAGAAGCCTCAGTAGCTGACGCATAGAGTCACCATCGAGCTGGAATACACCAAGGGTGTCGCCCCTGGAAAGCAGCTCGAAGGTCTTCTCATCGGCATTCAGGTCTAGCTCTTCCAGAACCACCGTCTCACCGCGGTTGAGCTTTATGTTGAATAAAGCGTCGTCCAAAACGGTCAGGTTTCGAAGGCCTAGGAAGTCCATCTTTAATAGACCAAGTGACTCACAAGGTGGCTGGTCAAACTGGGTGATGATCGCGCCATCTTCTTCACGCTTCATGATTGGAATGACATCCATAAGCGGCTCAGCGGACATGATCACACCTGCAGCGTGAACGCCCCACTGTCGCTTTAGTCCCTCAAGCCCCTGAGCCAGGTCAAAGACCTTCTGGCTGTCCTCATCGGTGTCCAGGATGTCGCGGAATTCAGCCGCTTCCGAGTAGCGCTCGGCAGCCGGATCAATCAGTTCCTTGAGTGACACATCGCGCCCAAGCACCATCGGAGGCATCGCTTTGGTCAGCTTCTCCCCCACTGAGTAGGGCATGGCTAGGACTCGAGCGGCATCCTTAAGGGCCTGCTTGGCCTTGATGGTTCCGAAGGTCACGATCTGCGCCACGCGGTCATCGCCATACTTATCGGTCACATAGCGAATAACCTCGGGGCGTCTGCGGTCGTCGAAGTCGACATCGATATCCGGCATAGAAAGACGCTCTGGATTCAAAAAGCGCTCAAAGATCAGATCGTGCACCAGTGGATCAAGTTCTGTAATTCCAAGGGCGTAGGCGACCAAAGAACCAGCAGCCGATCCACGACCCGGACCGACGCGAATGCCTTGCGCTCTGGCCCATGCAATGAAGTCAGAAACCACCAGGAAGTAGCCAGGGAAGCCCATGTTCCTAATGACTTGGATCTCGTAAGCCGCCTGCTGCTTGTGCTTATCGGAAAATCCAGTTGGGAAGCGGCGATCCATACCGCGCCAAACTTCCTTCTCAAACCAACCGCTCTCGGTTTCGCCATCAGGAACTGGGAACCTGGGCATAAGATCGCGCTTTTCAAAGCTGACTTCGCAGCGCTCGGCGATCACCAGCGTGTTATCGCAAGCTTCGGGGAACTCTTTGAAAATCTCGCGCATTTCACTGGCTGATTTGAGGTAGTACTCCTGAGATTCAAACTTGAAGCGATTCTCGTCGTAGAGGTTGGAGCCAACCTGAACGCAGAGCAGCGCATCGTGTGCGTGGGCGTCCTCAGGCTCGGTGTAGTGCAGGTCGTTAGTGGCAACAAGCGGCAGGTTTAGATCCTTAGCCAGCCTGAGCAAGTCCTCGCGAACTCGCTTCTCGATATCCAGCGAGTGGTCCATTAGTTCGACAAAGAAGTTGCCCTCTCCGAAGATGTCCCTGAACTCAGCTGCGGTCTCAACCGCTTCTTTGTACTGACCCAGTCGAATACGGGTCTGCACTTCCCCACCGGGGCAACCGGTGGTGGCAATTAGACCTTTGCCGTATTTGTGCAGCAGCTCGCGGTCCATGCGGGGCTTGAAGTAGTAGCCACTGAGGTAGGCCTCAGAGGAGAGCCGGAACAGGTTTTGCATCGAGGTGTTATCGGTTGCCCACATCGTCATGTGCGAGTAGGCACCGCCACCAGAAACGTCATCGTCGCCACCACTGCCCCAGCGCACCTTGGACTTTTCTTTTCGACTGCCCGGTGCTAGGTAGGCCTCAATGCCAATGATTGGCTTGATGCCTTGCTGGGTGGCTTGATTCCAAAATTCATAGGCGCCGTGGGCATTGCCGTGGTCGGTCATGGCAATCGCTGGCATTTCAAGCTTCGCCGCCTTGGCAACCAACTGCTTGATTCGGGCTGCGCCATCGAGCATCGAATACTCGGTGTGGTTGTGTAAATGCACGAAAGAATCGCTCATTTTCACCTCCACTTGTTCAACTACGGGCCCTTAGCCTAGAGCTGAAAATCCACATCCCTGAGTCGGTCAAGGGCGAGTTTCAATTCTTGCGGGTATTCGCTTTCAAATTCGACCCAATCACCAGAAATAGGGTGCGAAAAAGCAAGTTTGTGAGCGTGCAGCCATTGGCGGTCAAGTTTCAAAGCGGCAGCCAACTTTGGGTCACTTCCGTAGAGCGGATCTCCTACCAATGGGTGTCTAAAGTGCGCAAAGTGAACCCTGATCTGATGGGTTCTTCCAGTCTCAAGACCAACTTCCATAAGGGCTGCCGATGGCAATAGCTCAAGTGTCTTGTAGTGGGTGACGGCATGCTTGCCATCAGCTGAGATCGTGAATTTGTAGTCATGCTTGGTGCTGCGGGCAATCGGGGTGTCGATTGTCCCCTGAGCCGGATCTGGATGGCCCTGAACTAGAGCGTGGTAAGTCTTTTTCACGGTGCGATCTCTAAAGGCCTGTTTCAAGACCGAATAAGCCCGCTCGCCCTTGGCTAAGACCATCAGACCGCTTGTGCCAACATCTAAGCGCTGAACGATCCCCTGGCGCTCCTGAGCCCCTGAGGTGGCCAATTGAATACCTCTGGCGAGCAGCACTCCCGGCACGCTCGGGCCCTCGAACCCCAAAGATGGGTGAGAAACAACTCCAGCCGGCTTATCGATGACGATCATGTGCTCATCTTGGAAGACGACCTTGAGTTCAGCCACATCCTCAGCAATTACCTCTGGCTCAGACGAGCGCTCAACTAGCTCTACCTCAATGATTTGATCTAGCTCTAGGCGATCAGATTTCCCAAGGGTCTTTCCCGCTCGAGTCACTGCGCCTTCAGCCAATAGATCAGCGGCTTGACTGCGGCTAATCCCAAGCATCTTGGAAAGCGCTGCGTCTGCTCGCTCACCAACGAGAGCATCTGGAACCGGAAGGTATTTACTTGGCAACCTTGCCGCCCACTTCATCCCCCATGACTGTCCTGATCATTGCCAGTGAGACGCCGATGACCAAGAACGTGTCAGCCAAATTGAAAATCGGGAAGTTAAACGGAATCGAAATGAAGTCCACGACGTGACCATTTAGGAATCCAGGCGCTCGGGTTAGGCGATCAACGAGGTTGCCCGCAGCTCCACCAAGCACAAGTCCGGCAATTATGGTCCAAGTCAAATTCTTAGCCTTAGGTCCAAACCAAAGCAGTGCCAACACCGCAAAGATTGCGATTATCGCCAGCACCCAGGTCTGACCAACTCCTAGTGAAAAGGCTGCTGCGTCGTTATAGACCAGGCGGAATCTGAGAATCTCGCCAATAACCGGAACTACTGAACCGTCAGAGAGCTCAGCAATTGCGAGCTCCTTGGTTAGCTGATCCAGAAAAACTAAAACGACACCGATTCCGAGGAAAAGGAGGGTTCTGGCCTTAGTTCCGCTCACTTGGAGTTTCGACTTCGTCCTCATCCTCATCAACCTCGGCTGCAACCTCGGTTAGAGCTGCGAATTCGATCTTTGCGGCTGCCTCAAGTGGCTGCTCAAAAGACTCTTCGCGGATCAGGGTGGTTAGCTGAGACTCGATGTATTCGCGTAGGCGACCACGGTAGTCGTGCTCAAAGTCACGAAGCTCGTCGATGGTGTTCTCGATTGCCTTGCGGTCAAGCTCTAGCTGGCCAAGAACTGCTCGGGCCTGAGCCTCGGCGTCGCGAACCAAACGAGCTGCATTCTCCTGGCCATCGCGAATGAGCTGGTCGCGCTTGGTAAGACCCTCGCGGACGTGCTCTTCGTGTAGCTTGCGAGCAAGCTCCAAAAGGCTGTGGGAGTTGCTGGCATCTGCTGCGCTAGGAACCGCGGCGGCAACAACTGGAGCAGTTGGGAAGTCGGCTGCTGAAACCGCTGGTGCGGCGTCAGCCTGAGCCTTTGCGCTTTCTAGCTGCTGGCGCAACTCATCGTTCTCGCCACCAAGTCTGCGAAGCTCCAAAACAACTTCGTCTAGGAAGTCATCGACTTCGTCCTGGTCATAGCCCTCGCGGAACTTGACGATGGTAAATCTCTTGTTTACAACTTCTTCGGGCGTCAGCGCCATTGTTGCACCTTCCTGATACAGCGCAAAAGCGCTTCGACTATGTTATTCGCCTTAGAGGCTTACAACCAAGCGCTGAAGAAAAAGTGCCGCAATAAGCACAATCGTCCAGGCTAGATCCAAAGCCACCACGCCCAGTCTTAGCGGGGGTACGAACCTTCTCACCAGCTTCAAAGGTGGATCGGTGATTGTGAAGGCAAAATCAACAACTGGCATCAAGATCGCTGGAGGTCTCCATCCGCGATTTACCGACATTATGAAATCCACGATAAACCTGGCGAACATGGCGTAAACAAATAGCTGTAACGCCCAATAAAGGATCGTTCCTAGAAAACCCATGCTTAGTCGAGCAGGTTGTCGGAAGCGCTGCCCTCTGGCTCGCCGTCATTTACTTCGACGTGGCTTGGGCTTAGCAAAAAGACCTTTGGGGTAACGCGACGAATCTGGCCCTCTAGGGCCATAGTCAGACCGCCCATGAAGTCAACCAGACGCTTAGCGTCTGCCTCGCTCATGTCGCCAATGTTCACGATCACTGGAACGTGCTGGCGGTAGTAGGCAGCGATTTCTTTGCAGTCTGAATAGGTCTTCGGTTCTAGGGTGACGATTTCAGACATATCTGAACCGCGACGAGGTCTAGCGGCAGCCGGACGAGGCTTTGAACTGGTTGCTTCGGCCCTCTGTGGTTCTGCTGATCCAAAACCAAAGAAAGTCATAACTGAATTAACTGCGCCCATCATTACTCCTTAGATTGCTTCAAGACTAAGCGTTAGTAGGCCTTGGGCCCGTGATTGCTGAGCCAACTCTTATGTGTGTCGCACCCAGTGCTATTGCAACTTCGAAGTCTTCACTCATGCCGATTGAAAGCTGTTTTGCCCCTGGAGCAACCTCTTGAAGCCTGTTGCTTGCGATTAGCACCTTTTCAAACTCTGATCTTGGATCTTCACCCAGTCCCGCTACCGCCATGACGCCCAGAAGTTCAAAATTCTCAAGCTGAAGCACAGACTCCGCAAGGGCAGAAAGGTTCTCGGGCAGCACTCCCCCTCGAGCTGCGTCTGCCGTGAGGTTTAGCTCGATAAATCCGGAGTACTTGCCCTCAAACTTTGGCAGTTGCTTGGCTAATTCACTCACCAGCGATGCTCTATCAATCGAGTGGATCACCTTTGCGTAGCGCAGTACTGACTTCACCTTGTTGGATTGCAATTGACCCACAAAGTGCCAGGTCGAGTCAGCATCCGGCCTGAGTTCTTGAAGTCTGAGGTTCTTTGGAGCAGCCTCCTGGTCGCGATTCTCGCCAAACTGAGAATGCCCTAGGTCCAAAAGTTCAGCCACGACTTCTGCGGGGTGATTCTTGGTGATTGCCACCAGCTCGACATCATCGGGGTTTCGACCAGAAGCCAAACAGGCACTGGCAATTCTTGCCAGCACCTGTTGGTATCTAGAAGCTAATTGGCTCAACGGAAGAATTCAGGAAGATCCAAATCGTCACCGAACTGGCCGTTCGAGTTTGACACGCTCTGCGCGGTAACCAAGGTCTCGCTCTGAATCAGCTGTTCGCTGGTTGGAAGCTCCTGAGCTACCTCTGCCGCTGCGTAGTCCTCGTGCGCTGCTGCAGCTACCACTGGCTCTGCTGGCAGTGCCACAGCGGCAGGTGCCTCGAACTTGCGGTAGGTAGGCTCGCCGCCATCAAAGCCGGCTGCGATAACGGTGATGCGAACCTCGTCGCCCAGAGTGTCCTCGATGGTTGCACCGAAGATGATGTTTGCCTCTGGGTGAACGGCTTCCTGCACCAAGCGGGCAGCGTCGTCAATTTCGTGCAGACCTAGGTCAGATGCGCCCTGGACCAAAAGCAGCACGCCGTGAGCGCCCTCGATGGTTGCCTCAAGTAGCGGTGACGAAACCGCAATCTCGGCAGCACGAACGGCGCGGTCCTCGCCCTTGGCGGTTCCGATGCCCATAAGTGCGCTTCCGGCACCCTGCATGACTGACTTGACGTCGTTGAAGTCAAGGTTGATAAGTCCCGGGATCACAATCAGATCGCTGATGCCCTGAACTCCGGCGCGAAGCACGTCGTCAGCGGTGATGAATGCCTCAATTGCTGAGATCTTCTTGTTGGACATCTCAAGTAGACGCTGGTTTGGAACCACGATCAGGGTGTCAACCTCGGCACGAAGGGCACGGATACCCTCGTCGGCCTGCACCGCACGGCGCTTACCCTCAAAGTTGAATGGACGGGTTACAACACCCACGGTTAAAGCGCCTAGGCGCTTTGCAATTCTGGCAACTACCGGTGCTGCACCGGTTCCGGTGCCACCACCCTCACCGGCGGTAACGAAGACCATGTCAGCACCCTTTAGGGCAGACTCAATCTCGTTCTCGTGCTCTTCAGCGGCGCGACGACCAACTTCTGGGTCGGCACCAGCACCTAGTCCGCGGGTGATGTCGCGACCGATGTCCAACTTGACATCTGCATCGCTCATCAAAAGCGCCTGTGCGTCGGTGTTTACCGCCACAAACTCGACTCCACGTAGCCCAGACTGGATCATGCGGTTAAGGGCGTTTACGCCACCGCCACCAACGCCAACGACCTTGATTACTGCCTGATAGTTCGGTGTCTGTGCCACGCTGTTCCTCCTTGTGAAAACTCTCAAGTTAAGGCTGAGGCTTAACCTTTTGAGACGAATTCAATTTGCGCCAGAAAGTTAGGCCCCGATTGCCCCTATTGGCTCGAGGATCTCGGGCGTGTCGCAAATGAGCTGGATCAGTAGTTTGGATGAGTAACCACTGGTGCTTTTGGTGAGGAAACATCTATCGTTACCCCGGCCTTAACCCCGGTCTTGATAAGTGAGTTCAAGACCTCGGCTTTTAATAGCCCCTGCTTGGCATTGCCCCAGATAACGCGGGTGTCACTCTTTCTCAAAATCAAGTCGGTGGTGAGCTGATCGCTGACCTGAATTGAGAAAACTTGCTTATAGGTGGAAACCGGCAACGAGAGCAGCACTTCCATCGCGGTCCTGTACTTCTTGTCCTTCAAGGGATCCGCGGTGAATCGGAAATACGGGTACTTGTCCTTGGCGTTAGCAACGTCGATTCGAATACCGGCGGCGTCGTAGAGGTAGTTCTTACCGCCGCGAACCAAAATCACAATCGGTTGGCGCTCCCTGATCTTCACGGTGAGGGTGTGCGGTGGCTCAGCCTGCAGGGTAAAGGTCTCAATCAGGGCAAAATCCGCAAGCAGCTCCGCCACGCTGTCCTGCGAGACGGTGGTTAGCGGCTTGCCAACCAGGCCTTCCAGCGCCCCCATGACCTTGCTGGCCTGGATGCGATCGTTGCCACTTACTTTGATTTGCTCAATCGCCAGCATCGGGGTGAAGAAAGTGGCGACCACCAGCAAAGTCAATGCAATTGGACCCGCAATAAACAGCGTTCGCCCGAGAATGCGAAAACCAGAGACCTTGGCCTTTTTTACCTTGGCGGGCTTCACGCTGTTCTTGACGCGCTTTATCTCCCGACCAACAAGCTCGCGCTCTGGTTTTTTCAACTAAGCCTCCAGGGCTTCTAACAAAGCCGGCACCATGCGGTAGATATCGCCACAGCCCATGGTGATGATGAAGTCACCGGACTGAGCAAGCGATGCCGCAACCGCCGGCACATCGTCCCAGTTGGGGACGTAGTGCATGCGGGAAGGCTCTACGAAGCGATCTGCAATAAGAGCGCCAGTCACACCTGGTTCAGGGTCTTCACGGGCCGCGTAGATGTCCAGGCAGACCACCTGGTCACTCAGTTCCAGCGCCTTAGCAAATTCAGCTTGGAAAATGCGAGTTCTTGAGAATAGATGAGGCTGGAAAACGGTGATCAGTTTGCCGTCACCGACAACTGCTCTTGCAGCGCTTAGCGCGGCAGCAACTTCGGTTGGGTGGTGGGCAAAGTCGTCATAGACCCTGACACCGCGTCGCTCGCCGTGC
>CAZLKR010000016.1:0-27515 GCA_964560155.1 uncultured Aquiluna sp. | reverse complement strand
CTCGCACAACCCCATCTTCAATCGCGCTATGAACACTGGCGTTGAGGCAACTCAGCTAGATCAGCAGCAGGTTGATCAGGAATTCTCCCGCTTGACCGGCACCCCAATGACCATTGAGGGCACCGCAGCCAAGGTTTTGGGCATGTTCGTGGTTGTTTTGGCAGCAGCTGGTGCAACCTGGATGTTCAACCTAACCACCCTCTTGCTTCCTGCAATGTTGGTTGGCCTAGGTCTAGGCCTCTGGGCTACTTTCGGTAAGAAGGTTCGTCCAGGCGTCATGATCGCCTACGCAGCTGCGCAGGGTGTATTCATTGGTGGTCTATCCATGATTTTTGAGGGCATGTACCCAGGTATTGCTCAGACCGCTGTTTTGGGAACCCTTGCCACCGCCGGTGCAATGTTCGCCGCTTACCGTTTTGGTTGGGTGAAGGTCGATGCACGATTTACCCGCATCATGATGTTCTCGCTAATTGGCTACGGTGTGTTTGCACTGGTCAACTTCGGATTTGCGATGTTCGCCGGCATGAGCGTTTACTCTTCGCCTTTTGGTTGGCTAATCGCTCTGGTTGGAGTTGGTCTTGCGGCCTTCACCCTAAACCTAGACTTTGAGGCGATTCGTGAGGGTGTTGCTCAGCGACTACCTCAGGACATGGAGTGGCGCGCAGCCTTTGGTCTGACCGCATCGCTGATCTGGCTATACGTTGAGATTCTTCGTATGCTCGCGATCTTCAACAACAACGACTAACTAGCTTTAGATTGCCACTGCGACCAAAGTTGTCGCAGATCCCAGGCATTCTCAGCCAGGACAGAGACCCCTCGCACTCCGGTGCGACGGGTCTTTCCTGATATCAGGAGCAATCTATTTTGAAATAGCACCTGGCTTGCTCTGCGTTGGGCCTCATCGAAGAAGGTTGCATCCGCACAGCCAGAACCGTCATCCAAACTGATAAAGACCACTCGCTTGCCACTGCGCATTGGCGGGGATTGGGTCGCAACTCTCACGCCAGCGATCAATACCTCGGTGTTGCTTCGAAGCGAGATCAGTTCACTGGCTCTGACAACCCCCATCTCATCGAGCATCTGCTGGAACTGTTCGATCTGGTGGCCAGAAATCTCCATTCCGGTGATCGAAAGTTCTTGCTCGATCTGCTCCTGGCGAGTTGGCTTGTGACCACCTCTACCAAGCGGAGCCTCCGCGTCAAAATCAAATGCCATTTGATTCAGATCCAGTTTCGGAGCAGCCTTGGCACTTAGCTGCCGGATGCGAACCATTAGGTCCCCACGATTGCTGTCAGTTTGCGGGCTGATTTTCGCGAGAGTGTCTAGGGCACCAATTAGAGCCAGGCGACTCAGTGTCCTTCTCGAAGGTCTTGCCCTGAGATAGAAATCGCTCAGATTCACAAACGGTTGATTTGCCTTGATGCGTTCAAGTTCTGGCTTTGAAATGCCAGCAATGTCAGACAGCGCCATTCTGACGCCGAGGATTTCACCGACTTTCTCAACTCGGTACTCATCGGTTGAATAGTTCACATCTATCGGCAGCAACCTAACCCCAAGCCTTCTAGCCTCGGCTAGTAGCAATCTCCTGGGATACATCCCCGGATCGTGAGTAAGTAGTCCAGCGATGAACTCGGTGGGGTAGTGGGTCTTCAGCCATGCCGATTGATAGGTGGGAAGGGCGAATGCTGCACCGTGGGCCTTGCAGAAACCAAAGGAGCCAAAGCCCTCAATAATCGACCAAACCCGATCAATTACCTGCGGTGAGTAGCCTCTGGCAGCAGCGGATTTCTTGAAGTACTGACCTATCTTCACCGCCTTCTCCGGCTTGGCCAGCTGCCTGCGGTGTTCGTCGGCTCGAGCAAGTGTGCAGCCAGTCATCACCTGCATGATGCGCATTAGCTGCTCGTGAAATACCACCACCCCGTAGCTTTCCTCGAGGATTGGCTTGAGGTCGGGATGGATGTAATCGGGTTCCCTAAAGCCATGCCTGCCATCGAGGTATGGGGAGATCATGTTGCCCTTCATCGGGCCAGGTCTAAAGAGCGAGATTTGCAGGGTTAGGTCATTGAACTTGGTCGGCTGATGCTTTCCGGTCAGTTCTCGCTGACCGGGGGATTCGATCTGAAACATCCCCAGGGTGTTGGTGGTTCTAATGGTTTGGTAAACCTCCTTGTCTGCTCTATCAACGGCATCGAGATCTACTGCCTTTTCACTCACTCTGGCTATCTCTTGAATTGTGTATGCCATGGCGGATTGCATTCTGACTCCGAGCACATCCAGCTTGAGAAAACCCATCGGATCCATGTCGTCTTTATCAAACTGACTCATCGGTAGTCCGACGCCGCTGGGTTCGGTTGGGGTCAGGTTCAATAACTCGCTATTGCCCAGAATCACTCCGCAGGGGTGCATCGAGATGTGTCTTGGCAGTCTGTCTAAGCGCTGGGTGATATCCACCAAGAGGTTTAGCTTTCGGTCTTCGGCAGATTGTTTAGCGAATCCCTCAAGCTCTGGCTTATTTGCCATTGCCTCACGAAAGCTTCTGGCGGAAAAGCGCCAGATGTTCTTGGCAATCTGATCAATCTGGTCCTCTTCAATGCCAAGCGCCAGGCCTGAGTCTCTAACTGCGCCACGTCCTCGATATGTGGATTGCATCGAGAGCAGCGTTACCCGATCACCTCCGTAGCGCCGGAAGATTGCCTTGTAGATATCGTGCCTGCGGGCAGACTCAACATCGATGTCGATATCCTGGAGCGCTCGGTGGATAGGAACCTCTCAAATAGCAATCCCTCGCTAATCGGGTCGACCCCGGAAATGCCGAGTAGGTAGTTGATTAGCGAACCCGCTCCAGAACCCCTGGCGGCAATGCGAATGCTCATATCCCGAATCATTTGGGCCACATCAGCCACGGTTAGAAAGTAGGTTGCGAATCCGAGTTTGTTTACGGCAATCAACTCTTTGCTTAATCGATGCTGGATCTCGGCCAACTGGGCGGCCGGGGCATGTGGGTAGCGCCATTCAATGGCACTGTGAGTCTTTTGCCACAGCACCTCAAATGGATTGCCGTCGATCCCGAGGGCTGACTGCTCCGGGGTCTTTGGCTTTCCCCAGCCGCAATCGGACTGAGGTTCCAGTCGGCAGCGATCTGCCAATCTTGAAGTGCTTTTGAGCAGCTCAATCGACTGCTTCGGATCTTCGGTAATCTCCAATGCCAACCGCACCATCTCTGATTGTGGCTTTAGCCAGGCTTGAGCATTTGGCTGCGGAGCGAATAGCCCGAGTGGCTCTAAGTGCCTAGCGGAATCCAGGACATCTGCGGTTACGGCATCGTCTGGCTCCAGATACCTCACGGCATTAGTTAGGACGCTCGGTATCCGAGTAACCCGTGCCAATTCCAGCATTGCCTTGGCGTGCTCGATTGAAAGCGATGTTCCCGGTTCAGTCAGGTGAGTGACCACCTCAATGGCTAATTGACCCGGGGTTGCCAGTTGGCCTTGCAGCTCAGCGAGCCTGGTTAGTGCAAGTTGAGGGTTGGCGGTTACCGACTCAGAGACGATATTCTCCCCACCAATCAAGACGGTGCAGTGGCCTGCAAGCTCAGCCAAAGTCTTTAGTTCAATCGCAATGTTCTTTTGCTTGCCGCGTCCAGTTTGTGCTGCGGAGATGATCCGGCAAAGCCCAGCCCATCCCTTACCTTTATCGTGACCGTGGGCAAGGATTGTCACTCTGCCAAAGTCCACAACCCTCAGGTTGACTCCGATGATGGGGGAAATGCCCAACTGAACGCATGCTCCAATGTGCTTTACGGCTCCGTAGAGCCCATCCCTGTCGGTTATGGCTAGGGCATCAAAGCCCATGGATTTTGCTGCGATGGCTAGGCGTTCTGGCCTAGTGACTCCGTAGTGGGCAGAAAAAGCAGAAGATACGTTTAGGTGGGTAAAGCTCATTGGCTATTTAGCTGGCTTACTTCCCAGCGACCCTCGGGTTGCTGGTGCCTAAGCTCAAAGAAAAAGCGAACATCTGCGCTTACTGCCCACAAGCGCCACATCTCGACCTCCAGCAGGGCGGCACCGGCTCCCTTGGGGGCCGATCCGGCATCTTCCCACCAGAGTCTTCTCGAATACCAGCGAACTGGTCTGGAGGCCACCAGGAAGGATTTCCCCTGGAAGTTAAAGCCAACTGGAGCGCCATCAAAATCCAGCAGCACGCCGGTAATTTCCTCTAGTCGCATTCCCCAAACCTCTCGCTAATCGAACAAATGTTCGAATAACTAAAAGTGTATTGGTGGCACCGACATTTTCAAAATGAACTACTGAACCCTGGCAATTAGCTCAGCGGAATTGTTCTGAACCGAGCCCACGGCGCTAGAAACCGGGTAGTACTCCAAGGCGGCAGCAACCTCGTCAGACTCATCACTAAGCGCCGCTAGCACCTCTGCGGTGGTCTGATAGTCAGGAGCCAACCAGGCACTTAGGTTTTCCTCGGAGAGCATCACCGGGTTGCGATTGTGAATCCCAGCTAGTTCTGGAGCGGACTCCTTGGTCAAAAGTGAGCAAGTCAAAACCCACCTGGTTGGATCGTCGGCAGCCTTAGCGGGGTTTCGCCACCAGGAGTAGATGCCGGCAAATGCCAGCATGCCTTCGCCTGGGTGAATGAAATAGGGAACTTTGCTATCTGGAACCGTGCTTTGCCACTCGAAGTAGCCGTCCGCTGGAATCGCACAGCGCTTGGAGAGTGCAGATTCTTGGAAGCTTGGCTTATCCAGCACAGATTCGATCCTGGCGTTGATAAGGGGAGTGGTTGATACTTCCTTGGCCCAGCTCGGAATCAAGCCCCAACGCGCCGAATGCAGCTGCCTGGATGGCATCCCATCAATCTCACGCTCGACAATCATCGGGATTTGAGTGGTTGGTGGGACGTTGTAGCTTCTGAAGTCCGCGTCGGTCTCTAGCTCATCAATTTCAAACAGCTCGGTTATGAAATCCGAGGTCTTTGCAATTACAAATCGACCGCACATCTCAACCACCCTTACCTAATAGCGATAGCAAGAATCTTGTCACAACAAAGTAGAGCCAGCAGGAGCTATGCGATCGGTTGAGCCAAAAGTTCGAGTCGCTTCGCAAACGAACTTGCAAATCTAGGTGGCGCAAGCTCTATGCAATCCCAGGCGGTGGCAAAGCGAATACCCTGCAGTGAACTTAAGCTCCAGACTTCGCAGCCGGTGAGTTCAGCTGGCTTAGCTCTTTCGGTGCCAGTTTGGTAGCCGGCCTGATTGGCCAACTCAAAAACCAAGTCGCGGGTTATCGAGGGTAGCCAAATAGTGGAATCATCCGGCCCATACAACACATCATCACGCCACCAGACAATCGAGCTAAGCGCTCCGTCCGCTATGTGACCGCTGTCACTGAGTAAAACCGCTTCGTCTGCGCCTCGAAGATTGGCTCTGCGCCTAATTTGCTGCCCAATTGACAGGTCAGGGCCCTTGATCCTGGGCTCTTTTCTCGGGTCCGGCTCATCGCTGGTCCAAAGCGTAAGAGACTCGGTTCGCTCAGGAGCCTCACGAATTCTGAAAACCAGACGTTCCCCGGCAGCTAGCTGATCCCGATATTCCATTCTTGGAAACCAATCACCCTCAGAAGGAATCATGACTTTTAGCATCTCAAAGAAGGCCGGAAGTTCGGCTTTGGTACCGGGGTCCTGGATCGAACCTGAAAAACGAGCAAAGTGACGCTCTAGAGCCCTAACCCTGCCGCTTCGGACTAGAAAGCTATCCGCCACTGTTAGAGATTCACTGAGCGTGGCATCAACGCGACGAAGTTCCCCGTCACGGAATTGAAAGAAATCGCCAGCTACGCTCACCTGAACTAGATTAGGGTGCTTGAAGGAGGTCCAATGCCGCTCTACTGCGAATCTTTGCAATCCTGGACCTCAGCACAAGACATCTTTTGCTCTATTTTTGCCAACCAGCCAAATGCTTTTTGGTTAGACAGGCAGCATCACCCAACTTCCCCCTTCTCGGTTATGGGGGTCGGATACCCAAGTTCCGAAGTCGACCTTGATGAAGAGCTCGATGATCTTGAGCTGCCATTTAGCTTCAGGCCAATGCTGATTGGCGTGATGCACTACTCGGACGGTGAGAATTTCACGGGGGAGGGAGATTGGCTAAAGGTTGATCGTGCCTTTGTCTACGATCACACCAACAAGCGGCTTTACTTTATTGGTCGCTTTGAAACCAAAGACGATTTCGATCAGTGGCACCATGCAGCGCTTCTGCGACTGGCTCTGATCGGCGGGGACTCCGCAAGCTACGCGCTTCACAATCCAGCGGCAACCGCTGCCGAGTTGATTTGCCTAGATTCGCAATCCGTCTATCAGCAGAAGATCATGCTCGCCAAGCAGCACATCGAGCTCGGTGATGTTTATCAGCTTTGCCTTACCACCAGGCTGGTCGGTGAATACCAGGGCGACGAGCTTTCTTATTTCCTGAGACTCCGCAGGGCAAATCCAGCTCCCTACTCAGGCTTTATCAGGATTGGGAAAAAGTCATACGTCTCAATTTCTCCCGAGCGCTTTATGACCGTCGAATCCAAGACGGTTACCTCAAGCCCAATCAAGGGCACTCGGGCACGCTCCCAGGATCCGGTTCTCGATGCTCAGTTGTCGGCTGAACTAAGCGAGAGTGAAAAAGAGCAGGCTGAGAACCTGATGATTGTTGATCTGGTGAGAAATGATCTGTCCATGGTCTGTGAACCTCAGACAATCTTGGTGAGCGATCTTCTAAAGGTCAGAAGCTATTCGACCGTGCACCAGCTGGTGTCTGATGTCAAAGGAACTTTGCGTCCAGAGGTAAAGACCTCGCAGGCGATAGCTGCGCTGTTTCCCGGTGGCTCAATGACCGGAGCCCCAAAGATCAGAGCGATGGAGCTGATCAGCGAACTTGAATCAGCCAAGCGCCATGGGTATTCAGGTGCTATTGGCTTTATCTCCGGAAACTCAGATTTGGATCTTGGAATGGTAATTAGGACCGCGGTTTTCGAAAACGGTCAGGTGACCATCGGCATCGGTGGGGGCATAACTTCTGGGTCAGACCCGGCTTCCGAGCATCAGGAGATACAAATCAAGGCTCAAGCTCACGTAAGCGCACTATCTGCTGCCGTGCGTTGGTAACCTTTTACCCTAAATGTTTAGAGGTTTTCATTGAGCACTGAGTACAACTTCAACGCCATTCAAGATAAGTGGCTTCCGGTTTGGGATGAGCGCAAGCCATTCAATTCCGCAGTCCCTGGGGATGCGCGTCCGAAGAAGTATGTGCTGGACATGTTCCCATACCCATCAGGCGACCTTCACATGGGTCACGCTGAGGCCTACGCACTTGGCGATGTGATCGCGCGTTACTGGGCACAAAAGGGTTTCAACGTCATGCACCCAATCGGTTGGGATGCTTTTGGGCTGCCAGCTGAGAACGCTGCAATCAAGCGCGGTCTAGATCCTCGCAAGTGGACCTACGAGAACATCGACCAGCAAAAGTCCTCGATGCGTCGCTATGCCTCAAGCTTCGACTGGGATCGCGTGCTGCAAACCTGTGATCCGCTTTACTACCGCTGGAACCAGTGGCTATTCCTAGAGTTCTACAAGCGCGGTCTTGCCTATCGCAAGAACTCAAACGTGAACTGGTGCCCAAGCTGCCAGACCGTTTTAGCCAACGAGCAGGTTGTGCAGGGGCTCTGTGAGCGCTGTGACTCCCAGGTAACCAAGAAGGCCCTAACCCAGTGGTACTTCAAAGTCACCGATTACGCTGACCGTTTGCTAGATGACCTAGACACCCTTGAGGGTAACTGGCCATCGAAGGTATTGACGATGCAGCGCAACTGGATCGGAAGATCTCAGGGCGCAAACGTTGACTTTGAGATCGAGGGTCGCTCGCAGCGACTAACCGTCTTCACAACCAGACCAGACACTTTGTACGGTGCCACTTTCATGGTGGTCGCGGCAGACAGCGATCTAGCTGCCGAGCTTGCTTCAATGGCAAACCCCGAAACCAGAATGCAGTTCCAGGCATACCTGGATAAGGTCAAGCAGTCCAATGACATTGAGCGACTTGCAACGGACCGCGAAAAGACCGGCATCTTCCTAGATCGCTACGCGATCAATCCTCTTAGTGGGGCAAGGATTCCAATCTGGGCATCTGATTACGTGCTTGCTGATTACGGAACCGGCGCGATCATGGCAGTTCCTGCACACGATGAGAGAGACATGGCATTCGCCAACGCGTTAGACCTTCCGGTTATTGACGTTGTAGACACCGGCGAAGAATTGCCATCGGTATCTCGAGTTGCCACCGCAGGCGATGGAGTTGTCATCAACTCGGGACCACTTAATGGCCTGAGCAAAAAAGATGCAATCGCAAAGGCAATCGAGATCATCTCCGAGCGTCAACTTGGCCAGGGAGCAAAGAACTTCCGCCTGCGAGACTGGTTGATTTCTCGTCAGCGTTACTGGGGCACACCAATTCCGATCATTCACTGTGAGTCTTGTGGTGAGGTTCCTGTTCCTCAGGACCAGTTGCCGGTAGAACTTCCAGACAGTGCTGGCCTTGATCTATCGCCCAAGGGAACATCGCCGCTAGGTGCTGCAAGTGATTGGGTAAATGTCTCTTGCCCAAGCTGTGGCAAAGCCGCACGACGCGACTCCGACACCATGGATACTTTCGTAGACAGTTCTTGGTACTTCCTGCGCTACCTAAACCCAACCAGCGAAGAGTTTGCTTTTGACCCTCAGGCTGCCAAGGACTGGGCTCCGGTTGATCAGTATGTCGGTGGCGTCACCCACGCCATCCTGCACCTGCTTTACGCACGCTTCTTCACCAAGGTGCTGCACGACATCGGCCTGATCGACTTCGAGGAGCCTTTCACGAGACTTTTGAACCAGGGCATGGTTCTGATGAACGGCTCTGCAATGAGCAAGTCTCGAGGCAACCTTGTGCGTCTCTCCGAGCAGTTGGACGAGCACGGCGTGGATGCCATTCGCTTGACCATGGCATTTGCTGGACCGCCTGAGGACGATATCGACTGGGCGGATGTTTCCCCTGGAGCAAGTTCAAAGTTCCTGGCTCGCGCATGGAGAATTGCTCAGGACGTAGATTCCGAAGTTGGAATAGATGTCACCACTGGAGACCCATCGGTTCGCAAAGCCACCCACACTTTCCTGGTTGGCTTCAGTGAGGCAATCGAATCCTTCAAGTTCAACGTCGGTGTTGCAAAGGCTATGGAGCTCACCAACGCACTTCGTAAGGCAATCGACTCGGGCTGCGGTCCAAGGGACCCAGCAGTTCGTGAGGGTGCCGAAGAGCTAGCCAAAGCGCTTTCGCTGTTTGCCCCTTACGCATCAGAGGACATGTGGGCACTGCTAGGTCACCAGCCTTGTGTCGCGCTAGCTGGGTTCCGATCAGCCGACACTTCACTGCTTGTCGAGGATTCAGTTGTCGCTATCGCACAGGTTGATGGCAAGCTTCGCGATCGCTTTGAGGTGCCATCGAATATCTCAGAGTCAGAATTGCGTGAGTTGGCAATGAATTCAGAGGCTGTAAAGCGCGCAATCGGAGATCGAGAGCTGGCTCAGGTTATCGTTCGAGCTCCAAAGCTTGTGAACATCGCAACCAAGTAGTTAGTTATCCACCGAGCGGTGGAAAAGCGATTCGGGTAGTTGCATCCATAGCGAAGCTTTTGGCGTGCAGAAATTATTGAATTGGATAACCGCTCTATCCAAGAGTCAAAAAGTTGTCATGGGTTTACTCGCGGCTCTAGTGCTCTACCTATTCGGGACCTCTTTCAGTGCTGAGAGCCAAGCGAACAAGCTCGACCTGAGTTATGTCGGGACAATTCCCTCTGAGTCGCACGTTGTGCAGAGTCAGATTTTTGTCCATGTGGCGGGCGAGGTAAAGAAACCAGGGCTTTACGGTCTTGAAGTTGGCTCAAGGGTTGAGGACGCTATCGAGCTAGCCGGTGGCATGACCAAATCCGCCTTTGAGCAGAGCGTAAATCTTGCCCGAATGGTCTCCGATGGGGAGCAGATTGTTGTCTTAGATAAGTCGCAAGTTTCAACCGGTGGTAGCTCTTCAACCTTCATCTCGCTGAACAATGCCACGCAGGAGCAGTTGGAATCACTCCCAGGGGTTGGTCCCGCGTTAGCTAAACGAATTGCCGACTATCGGGCAAGCATCGGGTCCTTCTCTGACCTCTCTCAACTTCGCGAGGTAAGCGGTATCGGCGAGAAGCTCTTCGCAAAGATTTCCCAGCAACTAACCCTGTGATTGTTTTTCTCGCTGCAGTCTTTTGGTTAGTTTCTTGGGTAAGCGCTCCCGAAGGTTTTGAATCTTCGTTGAAAGTTTCTTTTCCAAGATTTGAAGAGGTGGAAGAGCTCAGGGCGAAGTTTCTTTTCAATCTCCAAGGCATTACCGAAGACAGCAAGGGTTTAGTGGCAGGCCTTGCGATCGGTGAACGCGGCATGATCAGCGAGACACTTGGTGAGAGTATGAAAGAGCTCTCGCTGACTCACCTGGTGGCAGTCAGTGGAGCCAACCTTGCGATTGTCGCGGCTGCAGTCTTTCTAACTGCAGCGCTTTTCGGATTACCAAGGTTCTGGAGATTTACCCTCGCTTATCTTGCGATAGCCGCATATATCGTTTTAGTAGGCCCGGAATCCAGCGTGCTAAGAGCTGGCGCTATGGCTGGGTTTGTGTTGGCGGGCTGGTGGTTGGGCCGCAAAGTCAATCCACTGATTCCGCTTTCCTGGGCGGTGTTGTTCTTGCTGGCGATTGATCCAGGGCTTGCTGTTGACATTGGGTTTGCCCTTTCGGTTTTTGCAACCTTGGGCCTTCTGGTTTTGGCTGGAAATCTCCATGACCGCCTAGAACCAAAACTTGGAACCTGGTTATCGCTCGGAGTCTCGGCGTCTGTGGCAGCTCAGCTTTACACGCTGCCGGTGCTCCTGATTCTTCAACCTTCAATACCGGTCTATTCAGTGTTGGCAAACCTCGCGGTTGAGGTGGTGGTAGCACCGGTTACCGTTTTGGGAATCTTGGCGGTTATAGCGGTTTCCTTCTATCCGCCGTTGTCGCATGTGCTCTCATGGCTTGCCTCGCTCGGCACTTGGTGGATAGAAACAGTCGCTAATCACCTGAGCCAATTGCCGCTTACGCGGGTGCCGATGTTGCCGGGGGATATCGGAATTGCCTTCACAGTCCTTTTGGTCATCGGGGTAACGCTGATCTTGATTTCAAAAGGTGCAAATCTTCGTTTGGTTGGAGTGGTTTGTGCACTGGCATTCGTGATTCCAATTGGATGGGTGATTAGTGATGTCAGGCGGCAAAGTCAGTTTCACGCCAACTGGCAGGTGCTCAACTGCGACGTTGGGCAAGGCGATGCCCTGTTGGTGCGGGTTGGCTCAGAGATAGCTCTGATAGATGTCGGAAGAGATGATCAAGCAATTGATTCGTGCCTGACATCGCTTGGCATCAAACACATCGACCTATTGATTCTCACTCACTTTGATGCAGATCACGTTGGCGGAATGCGCGGGGCGATGCAGGGCAGAACAGTGGATGTGGCTCTCACTTCAGGCTTCAAAGATGATCGACCGTTGGTAGGTCTGGTAGCAGAGGTTCTGGATGACTCTGCAAGCATCAAGAGAGTCGGTCACTTTGGCATGACTGGCACGCTGGGTTCTGCGACTTGGAGAGTTCTAAGCCCCAGTGCTGATGCCAAGGAAGCAGAAGACAGCAACGATGCCTCTTTGATCCTCACCTTCGAGCTTGAGGATTTCAACCTGCTTGCACTTGGTGACCTTGGCGAAAAGGGTCAACAGCGACTCATGCGGCAAGCCTGGCCCCACCTGTGGAGGCTTCGAGACCGCCCCTTGGTGCTGAAGGTTGCTCATCACGGTTCCAAAGATCAATCAGCTCAGCTTCACGAACTCATCCAGCCCGATGTGGCCATTTTCTCTGTGGGCGCCGGAAATGACTATGGTCACCCAAATGCGAAAACCCTGTCACTGCTCTTGGAATCCGGTGCAAAGCTTTTGCGGACGGATGTTCAAGGGGCAATTTCAATACGTGTTGAGGCAGACCGCTTGGTGGCAGCCACCGGAGGTAAACTTTCGATGTGAGCGGGAAAACGGTCTATTGGAATCAGGCGGAAATTGCTCCGCTTGTTTTGGTGACCGGTAACGAGAGCTACTTAGCCTCTAGGGCTATTTCCTCCATCAAGACCACGCTAAGAACTCTGCACCCCGATTTAGAGGTCACTGACCTAGCCGATGGTGACTACTCACCAGGTTTGCTTTTTACAGTCGCCGCACCCTCACTCTTCGCCGAACCAAGACTCGTGATTATTCATTCAGCTTCGGAGGGGCTGCTAGAAGATTTGACTCGATTGATTGCCGAACCTGTTGAGAACTGCACGGTGGTTGTGAGATTGCCAAATGCCGTTGGACACAATGGCAAGGTCAAGACAGCACTAGCTTCAAAGTCACTGGTCGTATCTTGCGAGGAGTTCAAAAAAGATGCCGAGAAGGCAGAGTTTGTGAAGTCCGAGTTGCAAGCACTTGAAAAGAAGATCGATGCCGCGGGGCTGAAGGCTCTTTTGTCAGCTTTCAATCAAGACCTGGCAGAACTTGGGGGAGCATGCTCCCAGCTGGCAACTGTGGGACCCGCAACCATAACCCTGGAGATAGTGGAGCAAATTTTCCAGGGTCGCGTAGAGACCAACGCCTTCAAGATTGCAGATGCGGCCCTGGCTGGCAACGCAGCTGAAGCAATTCGATTGTTTAGGCATGGGTTTACCACCGGAATCGATCCGGTAGCCCTAAGTGCTGCCCTGACAATGAAGATTCGCCAGCTTGCGAGGCTTTTCAATGACAGAAATGCATCTCCGGGAGCACTAGGTATGCAACCTTGGCAATTGGAGAAGGCGCGTCGAGAGCTTTCGGGCTGGGAAGAGGGGCAGTTGATCAAACTCGTTCAACTAGCCGCCCAAACCGACGCAGATGTTAAGGGCGCAAGTCGAGACCCGGGTTTTTCTATCGAAAAGCTTCTCTTTGCAATGGCCAGAAAATGAAAAAACCGGGCCGAAGCCCGGTCTTTTGCAAAACTCTTTAGAGAGCTGAAACCTTCTTGCTGATAGCGCTCTTGCGGTTAGCAGCCTGGTTCTTGTGAACAACACCCTTTGAAACAGCCTTGTCCAGCTTGCGGTTTGCGTTGGCTAGTGCAGCAGCTGCAGCAGCCTTGTCGCCACCCTCAGCAGCCTCTCGAACTGCACGGATAGCAGTCTTTAGCTCCGAACGGACGGACTTGTTGCGCTCCTCGGCCTTACGGTTGGTTCCGATGCGCTTGATGTTCGACTTGATGTTTGCCATGTTTCACTTTCTTAGGCGAAAACTTTTGTTGAGGTGAATGACCTCAGAACAAGGGGAAACTCTATCAGTTTGATGCAATAAGGGCAAGCACCATGCGAGAATACCTACATCTAGATTCCCAAAGCAGAGGTTAGTTTGTCGCCACGCGCCCTAAAGGCTCTCGTTCCGTCTCAAACGGCCCCCAGCCAAATCCGCAATTTCTGCATCATTGCGCACATTGATCATGGCAAGTCGACCCTTGCCGATCGCATGTTGCAGCTAACTGGAATCGTGAACGACCGCGACATGCGTGCCCAGTATCTGGACCGCATGGACATTGAACGCGAACGCGGTATCACCATCAAGAGCCAGGCGGTTCGCCTTCCTTGGGAGCTCGAAGGTGTCACCTACGCGATGAACATGATTGACACCCCAGGACACGTCGACTTCACCTACGAGGTGTCGAGATCTTTGGCGGCATGTGAAGGCGCGGTTTTGCTGGTTGACGCAGCCCAAGGTATCGAAGCCCAGACGCTGGCAAATCTTTACCTGGCCATGGAGAATGACCTGGAAATCATTCCGGTCCTGAACAAGATTGACCTGCCTGCAGCCCAGCCTGAGAAGTACGCCGAGGAGCTGGCCAGCTTGATCGGTGGAAACCCAGAGGACTGCCTTCGCGTTTCGGGTAAAACCGGTGTCGGCGTGGCAGAGCTACTGGACAAGATTGTTCGAACCGTTCCTGCTCCAGTGGGCGATGCAGATGCACCGCCAAGAGCGATGATTTTCGATTCGGTTTACGACTCTTACCGAGGTGTTGTGACCTACGTTCGAATGATTGACGGCACCCTGCACCCTCGTGAGCAGATTCAGATGATGTCCACCAAGGCAGTGCACGAGCTGTTGGAGATCGGTGTTATTTCACCTGAACCTGAACCTTCCAAGGGACTTTCGGTTGGTGAAGTGGGCTACTTAATCACCGGCGTGAAGGATGTTCGCCAGTCGAAGGTCGGTGACACCGTCACCACCAAGCTCAAGCCAGCACTCCAGGCCCTCAAGGGTTACTCAGAGCCAAAACCAATGGTTTTCTCGGGTATTTACCCAATCGATGGCAGCGATTACCCAAACCTTCGTGAGGCATTGGACAAGCTAAGGCTCTCGGATGCCTCGCTGGTCTATGAACCAGAGACCTCTGCCGCCTTGGGCTTTGGATTCCGCTGTGGATTCCTGGGCCTTCTTCACCTTGAGATCATCACCGAGCGTTTGGAGCGAGAGTTCAACCTCTCGCTGATAGCAACCTCACCTTCTGTGGTCTACAAGGTAACCGTCGATGATGGCAGCCAACACATCGTGACTAACCCTTCTGAGTATCCAGAGGGCAAGATTCGTGAGGTTCAGGAGCCGATGGTTAAGGCCACCATCCTGAGCCCTAAGGATTACGTCGGCACAATCATGGAGCTTTGCCAGACCAAGCGCGGCAACATGATCGACATGCAGTATCTAGGCGAGGACCGAGTCCAACTTCGCTACAAGCTCCCACTGGCTGAGATCGTCTTTGACTTCTTCGACCAACTCAAGAGCAAGACCCAGGGCTATGCATCTTTGGACTACGAAGAAGATGGCTATGCCGAGGGTGATCTGGTGAAGGTTGACCTACTTTTGCAAGGTGAAAAGGTGGACGCTTTTAGCTCCATCGTGCACAAGGACAAGGCTTACGCACACGGCACCAGAATTGCAGCAAAGCTCCGTGAGCTCATTCCGAGGCAGCAGTTCGAAGTGCCAATCCAGGCCGCAGTTGGTGCTCGCATCATCGCCAGAGAGACAATTCGAGCAATCCGCAAGGATGTTTTGGCAAAGTGCTACGGCGGTGACATTTCTAGAAAGCGCAAGCTCCTCGAGAAGCAAAAAGAGGGAAAGAAGCGCATGAAGATGGTTGGACGCGTTGAGGTTCCGCAGGAAGCATTTATCGCTGCGCTATCGACCGACGAGCCAAAGACTGACAAGAAGAAGTAGTTGGCCGCATCCCTGCCCCTGGGTCTGAGTTGGCCGAGTGATAACCAGCTGGAGTTGACTCCAAATAGCGAGGCAACCTTTCACGCCTACGTTCATATTCCGTTTTGCGCGGTGCGATGTGGTTATTGCGACTTCAACACCTACACGTCCAAAGAGCTGCGCGGTGTCTCGCAGGCGGAGTTCCACATCCCCCTGATTCAAGAGATCAATCTCAGTAAGCAGCTGCTATCGAACTGGGGTATGCCTGAGCGAAAACTGACCACCATCTTTTTTGGTGGCGGGACACCGTCGATGTTTGAGGCAAGTCAAATTTCTCAGATCCTTGATTCACTCAAGTCAAGTTTTGGCTTCCACGACCAGATCGAAATCACAATGGAAGCCAACCCAGAGGGCTTAGACCACCTCAAGCTTGAGGAGCTCAAGTGCGCTGGTGTAAACCGAATCAGTCTCGGGGTGCAGTCCTTTGATCAGCAGGTATTGGACGTCCTAGATCGCGTGCACAGCCGTGACAAAGTAATTGCAGCCGTCACAAAGGCTCGAGAGCTTGGGCTTCGGGTAAGTGTGGATCTCATCTACGGAGCTCCGGGGGAGAGCTTGGAGAGCTGGAGAAGCACTCTCGAGCAGGCGCTAACGCTCGGGGTGGAGCACGTTTCTGCATACTCGCTAATTGTTGAAGAGGGCACTGCCATAGCTCGAAAGATTGCGCGCGGAGAGCTTGCTGAGGTCGATGAAGACCTGAATGCGGATAAGTATTTATTGAGTGAGGAGCTAGTGGGTAAGGCGGGCCTTGAGAACTACGAGGTCTCAAACTGGGGCAACCCTTCGCTTCACAATCAGGCCTATTGGCAATCCCAAGACTGGTGGGGTTATGGTCCAGGCGCTCACAGTCATATCTCAGGGGCTAGATTCTGGAATCAGAAACATCCAGCCACCTATACGGCAGCTCTAGATGCGGGCAGCCCGGCAGCAGGATTTGAATACCTAGACCATAGAACTCAACTCGAAGAGCAGCTATTGCTGATGCTTCGCACCAGCCAAGGCATCGCACGATCGCTACTTAGAGAGCTTGGCGTGCCGGTAGAGCTCGTTGCCAATGCAATAGCAAATGGGCTACTTGAGCTGACTGCAAATGATTACATCAAGGCGACCCTGGCGGGACGTTTGCTGGTAGATGGTTTGGTGCTGGATTTTCTCTCAAAATCCAAGCCTTGACCTAGAATTGGCACTCAAGGAAGGTGAGTGCCAATGATTCCAGAACGCTCTCTCGAAGTGCTTCGTGCCATCGTGCAGGACTTCATTTACTCATCTCAGCCGGTTGGCTCCAAGTCGCTTTTGGACCGACACCCTCTTGGAGTCTCGGCAGCCACCATTAGAAATGACATGGCGCTCTTGGAAGAAGAAGAGCTGATTGTTGCCCCTCACACAAGCGCTGGCCGAATCCCAACCGAAAAGGGATACCGCCTTTTCGTCGACAAGCTCGCAGACCTCAAGCCTTTGACAGCTGGTGAGAAGTCCGCAATTGAAGGTTTCCTAAGTGGCGCGCACGATCTAGATGACATCGTTGAGCGAAGTGCCAGGCAGCTTGCGATGCTCACCAACTCATTGGCTTTGGTGCAGTACCCATCACTTGGCAAGTCCACCGTCCGGCACATCGAATTGATTCCAATTGGCACCAGCAGGCTACTGCTGATGCTCATAACTGACTCCGGTCGGGTGCAGCAGCTTCAGCTGGAAGCAAGTGGCGTCCAGGAAGATCTAGTTCAAGAACTTCGTGGTCGACTAAATGGCATGCTGGCTGGATCTGCGTTGGCGGATGTAAAGAGCAAGCTCAACTCTCTAGATTCAGAATTTGCTCCAGACCGCCGGCCAATAGTGCTGCAGGTGCTGCAGTCACTGCAGTCGCTTGTCGACGCCAACCGTCAGGAAAAACTCACCGTCTCGGGTGCCGCCAACCTTGCTAAGCAAGAACAGGATTTTTCTGGAGAGCTATCCGTGGTCCTGGAGGCAATCGAGGAGCAGGTGGTGCTACTGAAGCTATTGGATGAGCTGCACAGCGACCAGCACGGCGTCGGGCTACGAATTGGTTCCGAAATTGGCGTCGAGGGCCTAAGAAGTGCATCGATCATGGTTACCGGTTATGAGAATCGTGGCACCGAGGTTGCAAAGTTGGGAGTCCTTGGACCCACCCGAATGGACTACTCGGGAAACATTGCATCGGTTCGCGCGGTTGCAAGATATCTGTCAAAGATTTTGGAGGCTAACGCTTGAGCGATCACTACGAGGTTCTTGGCGTATCGCGCAGTGCAAGTGATGACGAGATCAAGAAGGCTTACCGCAAACTAGCACGTGAACTGCACCCTGATATCAACCCAGATCCGCAGGCAGCCGAACGATTCAAGCTGGTCACTCACGCCTACGAAGTGCTTTCAGATCCGCAGCAGCGGGCTGGTTTTGACCGCGGTGGCGATGCTGGTTTTGGTCTAGGAGACATCTTCGAGTCCTTCTTCGGTGGCGGCTCTGCCCGCGGACCACAGTCCAGAGCTCAGCGAGGCCAGGACGCCCTGTTGCGAGTCGATCTTGATCTTGCAGAAGCAGTTTTTGGAGCTGAAAAGACACTCACCATCGACACGGCAATCCTCTGCGACACCTGTCAGGGCAGCTGCTGCAAGCCCGGCACCAGCATTCGCATCTGCGATATTTGCCGGGGCTCGGGACAGATTCAGCGTCAGGTTCAGTCATTCATGGGCGTGATGGTGACCACCTCACCATGTGGGTCTTGTCGTGGAACCGGAGAAGTCATTCCTGATCCATGTATCACCTGCCGAGGTCAGGGTCGAGTTCGTTCCAAGCGGGATCTTTCTTTGGAGATTCCAGCCGGAGTTGCTGATGGAATGCGTTTGCATCTGTCCGGCCAGGGTGAAGTTGGATTTGCAGGTGGTCCTTCGGGAGACATCTACCTTGAGGTGTCTGTTCGACCACATGCAATCTTTGGTCGGGACGGCGATGACCTTGTGGCCCAGTTGGAAGTTCCAGTGGCCGATGCGGCTCTGGGGTTTGAGATTGAAGTCGAGTCTCTAGATGGCAACGTGAAGGTCGAATCTAAGCCGGGCGCTCAGCACGGTGATGTAATCACGCTCAAAGGCCTTGGCGCTGCTCGAATTCGCGGTAAGGGTAGAGGCGATCTCCGTCTGGAGCTGAAGGTGCTGACTCCAACCAGACTTGATGGCAAGGGTAAGGACATCTTCAAAAAGCTTCGCGAACTTCACAAGGATGATGTTCCAAGGCTTGGATCCCGAAGAGTCAAGGGCCGCTTCTAGTGCATAGGCTTTTTGACCCAAATCTTTCAAGCGATAGCAATCAGCTCCCGCAAAGCGAGGCGGTCCACGCCAAGTCGCTTAGGTTGCGAGTCGGCGAAGTTGTCTCAATCACAAATGGATCTGGCAAAGTTGCGTTGGCTCAGATGAATTCCGAGAGCCGCTATCAGATCACCGAAATTCAAACGGTTGAGCAGCAAACCCCAAGATTCCACCTGGTTCAGGCGCTTGCCAAGGCAGATCGCGACGAACTGGCCATGCAAACCTGTGTTGAGCTCGGACTTAGCACCGTTACACCGTGGAGTGCGGATCGATCGATCGTGCGTTGGGATGGCAAGGAAGCCAAAAACCAGGCTCGTTGGCAGCAGATCGCGACCGAGGCCATGAAGCAATCTCAGCAGGCCTTTAGGTGCGAGGTCATGCCGGTGGCAACAACCAAGCAGCTTCTAGCCAAAGGCACAGCTCTGGCTTTGGACCCGAAGGCCGAGAAGACAATTGCAGATTACTTACCACTTCAAGAAGACGTGACACTAGTGGTTGGCCCAGAGGGCGGCATCTCTGAAGCGGAGTTTGAACTACTCGAGTCAAAGGGTTTTCAGCGAGTTCGATTAGGAACAAGTGTGCTTAGAACTTCAAGCGCAGGACCTGCAGCAATGGCGGCCTTGCAATTCGCTTCTGGGCTTTGGTCCTGAGACTTAGTATTGGTGTTGGAGGAATAGTTGGACTGTATTTTTTGCAAGATCATCCAGGGCGAATTTGGCACTGAGCTGGTAGCTCAAAACGAGCACGCGGTTGCCTTTAGGGACATTAATCCGCAAGCCAAGGTTCACATCCTCGTGGTTCCTCGCGAGCACACTCAGAACATTGCAGAGCTAGAGTCAACAGCCACGCTCGCGGGGCTATTTGAACTGATTCGCGAAGTCGCAAACGAGCAAACTGACGGCCAGTTCCGACTCCAGTTCAACTCCGGCAGCCGCGAAGGACAATCGGTGTTTCACACCCACGCTCACGTTCTAAGCACGCAGGGCAAATAGTGCCGCAAACCTCAATTGAGATAACTCAGGTATCGCCTTTTGACCTATTGGGTCCAGAAGACAAACTTGCTAAGAAGCTAGAAAAAGAGTTTCCAGGGCTGAGAATTCAGAACCGTGGCACTTCATACATGCTTGACGGCACTCAAGACCAAATTGTCAGTGCCGAGCGCATTCTGCGCGAGCTTGCTGATTTGATTTCGCAGGGCATTGTTCCTGACGAAAGATCCGTGGTTGAGAGCGTTCGCATCCTGGAGCAGAACCCAGGCGAGGTTCCATCTAAGGTGCTCGGAACTGGTGCGATTAACACTCCTGGCAAGACAGTTCGTGCTAAGACCATCGGTCAAAAGCAGTACCTTGAGGCAATTGACCAGCACACCATCACCTTTGGAATTGGCCCTGCCGGAACCGGAAAGACTTACCTTGCCGTGGCTAAGGCCGTGGCAGCTCTCTATGGGCGTCAGGTCAGTCGAATCATCCTTACTCGACCAGCGGTAGAAGCCGGCGAGCGACTTGGATTCCTGCCTGGAACCCTAAGCGACAAAATCGATCCTTACTTGAGACCTCTGTTTGATGCACTGCAGGAGATGCTCGAGCCGGAGGCCACCCATCGATTGATTGAAGCCGGTGTGATTGAGGTCGCTCCGTTGGCTTACATGCGCGGTAGGACACTGAATGACTCCTTCATCATCTTGGATGAGGCCCAGAACACCACCGCTGAGCAGATGAAGATGTTTCTCACCAGGCTTGGCTTCAACTCCAAGATGGTGATTACTGGAGACACCACTCAGGTGGACCTGCCCTTCGGAAAATCAGGGCTCAAGGTTGCTACCGACATTCTTTCCGGTGTTGAGGGGCTTCACATTGCTACCCTGAGCAGTAAAGATGTGGTTCGTCACGAACTTGTGACGCGCATTGTTGAGGCATACGACAGGAGCAACATTGAGCATTGAGATTTCCAACGAGTCGGAAATCAGCATTGATGTTGACCGCGTCCAAGCGCTAGCTGTGAGCGTTAGGAATGCCTTGAAGCTTCACCCAATGGTTGATGTCGGCATCATTTTCGTTGATGAAGCGCCAATGACAGATCTCCACGTCAAGTGGATGGATGAACCGGGCCCAACCGACGTCTTGAGTTTCCCCATGGATGAACTTCGTCCTGGTTCCGATTTGATGCCATCTCCAGAGGGTGTGCTCGGGGACATAGTGGTCTGCCCTCAGGTTGCAGCTAAGCAAGCAGAAACTGCCGGTCACGAGATGATCAATGAGGTTTTATTGCTGGTGACCCACGGCATGCTTCACCTAGTTGGTTTTGACCACGCTGAACCCGAAGAAGAAAAAGAAATGTTTGGACTCCAGCGTGAATTGTTAGAGAAGTTCTACGAGAGTGAGGCCAGCGGTGCTTGAGTTACTGCTTGGTTTTGCGGCTCTGGTTCTGATTTCAATTCTTTCGATTGTGCAGGGGCATTTGCAGTCCATCGAGGACGAGCGTTCCAGCGTTATCTCGATAGCCCGCACTGCGCTGTTGGTGCTTTTAGCCGCCACCTGGTTGGCACTTGTTTCTAGCCAAGCACCGTTTGCTCTGGTTCTTGCCCTTGTGCTGGTTGTTATCTGGCTACTGCAACAGCTGATTGGTCGAACCTTTGGTCACAAGCGTTTGGGGGAGAATCTCACCGAGCGCTTTGAGCCCTTTGTGAAGTTCTGGTCCAAGTTCTCAACTCCTCTCCGACTCTCGATTCCCGAGGAGGTCGAGGAGTACGAGCAGGAACTGATTGAGTCTGTTGAAGACTTCTCGGAGACCGTGGTTCGCGAGGTAATGGTCCCCAGGGTTGACATGGAAATTGTCAATGCCGACGATTCCCTGGAGAGAGCTCTCGCGGTGTTTATCTCAACCGGATACTCACGCCTGCCAGTAATCGGCGAGGATGTTGATGATGTGGTTGGAGTTCTGTATCTAAAGGATTTGGCTCGCTACACCCACCAGGATCCGGGGCTATTGAGCACCACCACTTCCCGCGAAGCTAGCCGGGCTGCACTGTTTACACCGGAGACCATCTCGGTGGCGCAGCTACTTAGGCAGATGCAGAAATCCGGCACCCAGATCGCAATTGTGTCTGATGAGTACGGTGGCGTAGCCGGCATCGCGACCATTGAGGATCTGCTCGAGGAAATCGTTGGTGAGATTAGCGATGAGCACGACCGTGAGACCGAAGACATCGTTCTTGTGGGAGTAGATCTTTATCGAGTGAACCCTCGCGTTACTTTGGATGAAATGTCCGAGCAGTGCGAGATTGAAATCGAAGACGAAGATGTAGACACCGTGGGCGGTTTGATGATTAAGGGCCTTGGCGAATTGCCAAAGGGTGGCGAGGTTGTCTCAATTGCTGGCATTGAAATCACAGCCGAGCGAGTAGATGCCAAGCGTGGCCGAATCCTCAGTGTCTTGGTGAGAAAACTCGAGCCAACCGATGACTGAATTTAGAGCTGGTTTCGTATCTTTCGTTGGTCGTCCGAATGTCGGTAAGTCAACGCTTATGAACGCCATCGTCGGTCAGAAGTTTGCAATCACAAGCTCTAAACCGCAGACCACGAGAAAAGCCATTCGTGCAATCCTCAATCGCGAGGATGGCCAGCTAATCATCGTTGACCTACCAGGTGTCCACAGACCTAGAACGTTGCTCGGGCAGCGATTGAATGACTTGGTTACTTCCACGCTGACCGATGTTGATGTCATCGCATTTTGCTCACCAGCCAACGAGCGCATTGGTCCGGGGGATAGGCACATTGTTGCCGACTTAGAACGTTTCCCTAGATCTCGCAAAATCGCCATCGTCACCAAGGTCGACACTGTCTCTAAGGAGCGCTTGGCGGAGCACCTCATGACAGTTCAAGACATGGGGGATTGGGCAGAGATCATCCCAGTGTCGGGGCTCAAGGGATTGCAGGTTGACCTGCTCACCGATTTGCTTGTGAAGCAGCTGCCGGTAGGCCCACAGCTTTACCCAGAGGACATCGAAACCGATGAGAGTGAAGACGACCTGATCTGCGAACTGGTCCGTGAGGCCGCTCTGGAGCTGGTGGAAGACGAGCTACCGCACTCTTTGGCCGTGACCCTAGACGAGATTGTCACCGGGGAAGACAAGCCAAATATCCACGTGAGTTTATGGGTGGAGCGCGATAGCCAAAAGGGCATTGTGATTGGCAAGTCCGGCTCGATGCTAAAGCGCATTGGTTCGGAGGCTCGCACCCAGATCCAGCAGCTTCTCGGATACCCGGTTCACCTTTCGATACAGGTTCGCGTGGCTCCTGATTGGCAGCGTAATCCTAAGCAACTAGGCAAACTCGGCTTCTAGTGCTAGATTTTGGCTATGCGTACCGCTCTCCTGCTTAGCGGCCGCGACGAGGCCTAATTCGGCCCATTCTCGTCGCGGAGCCTAGTTGCGGCCAACACAATTTTTTAGGCGGGAGCAAAAATGCAAAACAATCAAAAACCTTCGAAGATGCCATTTGGGCGTTACAAGCCTTTTCACGAGCAGGTCGTTGTCGAACTTGCCGATAGAACTTGGCCAACTAAGCGCATCGAAAAAGCACCGCGCTGGTGTGCGGTGGACCTTCGTGATGGAAACCAAGCACTTATCGACCCAATGAGCCCAGAGCGCAAGTTGAAGATGTTCAAGCTGCTTGTGAGCATGGGTTACAAGGAGATTGAGGTGGGCTTCCCATCTGCATCTCAGACGGATTTTGACTTTGTAAGAATTCTGATTGATGACAATCACATCCCAGAAGATGTCACGATTCAGGTTTTGACTCAGGCTCGCGATCACCTAATCGAACGCACCTACGAGTCCATTGCCGGTGCTAAGCAGGCAATCGTTCATTTCTATAACTCAACCTCGATTCTGCAGCGCAGAGTGGTGTTTGGTCAGGACAAAGAGGGCATCAAGGAGATTGCACTTTCAGCAGCCAGAAAGTGCTTGGAGCTTGAGGCCACGATTCCTGAGACATCGGTGTTCTACGAGTACTCGCCGGAGTCATACACCGGAACCGAGCTTGAGTATGCAGTTGAGGTTTGCAATGCCGTTGCCGCGGTAATCAAGCCAACGCCAGAGCGCAAACTAATCATCAATCTTCCTGCGACTGTCGAAATGGCAAGTCCAAATGTTTACGCCGACTCAATTGAGTGGATGTCTAGGCACCTGACTCCTCGCGAGAGCATCATCGTTTCGCTTCACCCACACAATGACCGTGGAACCGCCGTTGCGGCAGCTGAGCTTGGTTACATGGCCGGAGCTGATCGCATCGAGGGCTGCCTTTTCGGTAATGGCGAGCGAACTGGAAACGTTGACCTAGTCACACTTGGATTGAACCTCTTCAGCCAGGGCATCGACCCTCAGATTGATTTCTCTGACATTGATCAGATCAAGCGAACCGTGGAGTACTGCAACCAGCTTCCAGTGCCAGAGCGCTCACCATACGGTGGCGACTTGGTCTACACGGCATTCTCGGGCAGTCACCAAGATGCCATCAAGAAGGGCTTTGAGCACCTTGCAAAGGATGCAGCGGCAGCTGGTGTGTCAGTGGATGAATACACCTGGGGAGTCCCTTACCTTCCAATCGATCCAAAGGATGTCGGTAGAAGCTACGAGGCCGTGATTCGAGTCAATTCGCAATCCGGCAAGGGTGGCGTGGCATACCTACTAAAGACCGATCACAACCTTGAGCTTCCAAGAAAGCTTCAGATTGAGTTCTCTCGAGTGGTGCAAGAGCACACCGATAGCCAAGGCGGCGAGGTCACCAGCGAGAAGCTATGGGAGATCTTCCAGGATGAATACCTACCTAGCCAAGACGTGAATGCCAAGTGGGGCCGTTTCGAGCTAAAGCGCATGCGAACCGAGAGCGATATGGACGGTGTCGTAAACCTATCGGTCGTGCTGCGTGATGGTTCAACCGAAGTTTCGGTTGCCGGAACTGGAAACGGACCTATCTCGGCATTTATTGATGTGCTTGGTAAGCAGGGCGTGACCGTGAAGGTGAATGATTACCTAGAGCACACACTGAGCGCCTCAGGCGACGCACTGGCTGCGGCATATACCGAGCTGGTGGTTGATGGCAAAGTGCTTTGGGGCGTTGGAATCGATGGCGATATCGCAATTGCCTCGATCAAGGCTTTGATTTCAGCGGTCAATAGAGCAGTTCGCAGCTAGCCTTAGCGGATTTCATCCAAGCTTCGGCGATACTTTTGCCATGCCGCACTACCGCGATGAGGGAATCATTCTCCGCACCCATAAATTGGGTGAGGTCGATCGCATTCTCACGATTCTGACCAAGGATCACGGACAGATTCGAGCGGTTGCCAAGGGTGTTAGAAAGACCTCAAGTCGTTTCGGTGCCAGGTTGGAGCCGTTTATGGTCGCCGATCTGCAGTTATACGAAGGTAAAAACTTAGATACGGTTTCGCAGGTCGAACAGCTCGCCAGCTACGGTGCCCAAATCGTGGCGGATTACCCCAAGTACACGGCTGCCAACGCAATGGTTGAGGCTGCCGAACGCCTAACTCGAGAGTCTTCAAACTCTCAGCAGTACTTGCTTCTTCTGGGTGGCCTTCGAGCACTCGCTGGCTCGGATCATGAGAGCTCTCAGGTGCTGGACTCCTATCTTCTTCGAGCGCTTTCGCTCTCGGGTTGGGTTCCGGAACTTGGGGCCTGCCACAGCTGCCAGAGTGAGAATCCCCAGGCATTCTCGGTTCACACCGGTCACGTCAGCTGCAGCGATTGCTCACTTGCCGGTGCGGTGAAACTTGGCAAGGTCGGACTAGATCACATGCGCAACCTCTTGGCCGGAAACTGGACTGAAGTTGGTGAGGCTCAACCCGCCACAAAGTCGAACGTAAGCTCCGTTATTTCGGCATACTTGCAGTGGCAACTGGAGCGAGGGCTTAGATCGATGAGCATGGTAGAGCGGGCATAGTGGAACTATTTGACCCAACTCGAAAGGCGCCTAGCTTCGCCAAGGTGCCGAATCACATCGCGATCGTTATGGACGGCAATGGCCGTTGGGCAAATGCACGTGGCCTCACCCGAACCGAGGGTCACAAGGCCGGCGAGCAAGCACTTCTCGATGTGTTAGCGGGCGCTATCGAAGCTGGAGTGACTCACGTCACTGCCTATGCCTTCAGCACTGAGAACTGGAAGCGCTCACCAGATGAGGTTCGCTTTCTCATGGGTTACAACAAGGAAGTGCTGCGTCGTCGCAGAGATCTGTTGAATCAGTGGAATGTGCGAATTCGCTGGGCCGGTAGGACTCCCAAGCTTTGGCCAAGCGTAATCGCCGAGCTCAAGAGCGCAGAAGCGCTAACTGCCAAGAACACTGGGCTTACTCTGACCATGGCGGTGAACTATGGAGGCCGCCAGGAGATTATCGATGCGGTGAACGAAATCTCACTCCAGGTGAAAAGCGGCAAGATCAAGGCCGGTTCAATCACCGAGAAAACCATTGCTTCAAGGCTTTACGTTCCCGAGCTTCCGGATGTGGATTTGTTCGTTCGATCCAGTGGAGAACTCAGGACCTCTAATTTCATGCTGTGGCAATCTAGCTACGCAGAGATGATGTTTATGCCGCAACTGTGGCCAGACTTCACTCGAGAAACCCTCTGGGAAGCAATTGCCGGCTACCAGAATCGGGACAGACGCTTCGGCTCAGCGCAAGACCTCCCGCTAAACTAGGGCTTTACGCTACGCGGCAAAGATTTATTGGAGAACCATGGCAACCCAGAAACTAGATCAGGTCATCTCATTAGCTAAGAGACGTGGTTTTGTCTTTCAGGCTGGAGAGATCTATGGCGGCTCCCGCTCGGCCTGGGATTACGGTCCATTGGGCGTAGAGCTCAAGGAAAACATCAAGCGTCAGTGGTGGCGTTCGATGGTTTCTGGCCGCGAAGACGTTGTCGGTCTGGATTCGTCGATCATCTTGCCTAGGAAGGTCTGGGAAGCATCCGGACACGTAGAGGCCTTCGTCGACCCGCTAATCGAGTGCACCAGCTGCAATAAGCGTTTCCGTGCCGATCACCTAGAAGAAGCTTTTGAGGAGAAGAAGGGCCGAGCTCCTTCCTCCATGGCTGAGATTGCTTGCCCAAACTGTGGCAACAAGGACATCTGGACCGAACCTAAGAGCTTCAACGGCCTACTAAAAACCAGTCTTGGTCCGGTTGAAGATGAATCAGGCATGCACTACCTAAGACCTGAGACGGCACAGGGCATCTTCGTCAACTTCAACAATGTTCTAAACGCATCGAGAATGAAGCCTCCATTCGGCATCGGACAGATGGGTAAGAGCTTCAGAAACGAAATCACCCCGGGTAATTTCATCTTCCGCACTCGCGAGTTTGAGCAGATGGAGATGGAGTTCTTCGTAAAGCCCGGTGAGGACGAAGAGTGGCACGACTACTGGATTAACGAGCGTTACAACTGGTACGTCAACCTAGGCATCAATCCAGACAACCTTCGCCTCTTTGAGCACCCGAAGGAAAAGCTGTCGCACTACTCCAAGCGAACTGTGGACATCGAATACCGCTTTGGCTTCCAGGGCAGTGAGTTTGGCGAGCTAGAAGGCGTTGCCAACCGCACCGACTTTGACCTAAAGACCCACTCTGAACACTCGGGCGTTGACCTGAGCTACTTTGATCCAACCGAAGAGCGTCGCTGGACTCCGTTTGTAATTGAACCTGCGGCAGGTCTAACTCGCTCCCTAATGGCATTCCTGGTCGACGCATACACCG
>CAZLKR010000015.1:24632-29406 GCA_964560155.1 uncultured Aquiluna sp. | reverse complement strand
GCAGCAATCGCATTGCGCTCGATGCAAGGCAATTGCACAAACCCACCCACCGGGTCACAGGTCAAACCTAGGTTGTGCTCCATGGCAATCTCCGCCGCATTCTCAACCTGCTCCAAAGTTCCACCCATCACTGCGGTGATGCCTGCTGCGGCCATCGAGCAAGCCGAGCCGACTTCTCCCTGACACCCGGCCTCTGCTCCTGAGATGGAGGCATTGCGCTTATAGAGCGCCCCAATCGCAGCGGCAGTTAGTAGGTAATCAAAGGCGATCTTTTCGTCACTTACCTGGCGAAAGCGGTGAGCAAAGTAGGCAACCGCAGGGATGATGCCGGCAGCTCCATTTGTGGGCGCTGTGACAACTCGATTTCCCGCGGCGTTCTCTTCATTGACTGCGATCGCGAAGGCCTGCAGCCACTCAGCGGTTAGGTCACCCACTGCGGAACCTGCAATCACCATGCGTTCAAGCTTGGCGGTCATGTCCTTGGCTCGACGAGGCACCTTGAGGTAGCCAGGCAAAATACCCTCGGTTTTCAGCCCAGTCTCAATGCAAGATTTCATCGCCTGCCAAATTGCGGTAAGCCTTTGGTCAACAACTTCTTTTGGATTTAGGGCAATCTCATTGGCGTACGCCAGTTCAGCAATTGAAAGCTTGTGTGCCCTTGCAGTTGCTAATAGCTCAACTGCATTCGTGAAGGGATAAGGAACAGTCTTGCTATCGCCATCTGGCTCTTGCCCAAGTCGCTCAATAAAGCCTCCACCAACGCTGAAGTAGGTTTGCTCCAGCACAACCACACCGCCGGAGAGAGCTTGAAACTTCATGCCGTTTGAGTGCTGGGTAAGCCGTTCCTTGAGTCGCAACTCCAAGTGAGATGCATAAAAGACCACTTCAGTTTCAAGAACTTTGATTATTCCTCTAGCTAATGACTTTTCGAAAAGCCCTCTTACCTCGGCTGGGTCACAACCCTCTGGGGTCATGCCAGCAAAGCCTGCAATGACCGCGTCTTTTGTGCCGTGACCAGCTCCGGTTGCTGCCAATGATCCATAGAGAATGGTTTGAACCGTGTCGAACTTTAGTCCTTGAAGCCTGACGGCAAAGTCAGCTGCTGCCCGCATTGGACCGACCGTGTGAGACGAGGATGGGCCAATGCCAATAGTAAAGAGATCCAGCGCTCCGATGTACTTCATTGTCACCTAACGTAAGCCAGCGGAACTGACCCTTCGAAAGCAGAAAGCTCCATCAGGTGAGAACCGAGCCCGATTCAATAACTTCAGGATACTTAGGGATGCTCAGAAGTTGCTGCAAGCCTGACAAGGTGGTTGCCGCACTGGGGCCTATTGAATGATTGGAGCCACCCAGGAGAATCGAACTCCTGACCTGCTCTTTACGAGGGAGCTGCTCTACCGACTGAGCTAGGGTGGCGCGTGCCTGAAGCACGTCAAAAGTTTAGCGGCAAAGAAAAATGGGCAACCAGTGCGGTTGCCCATTTCCTTAGGAGGCCCAAGTTGAAAACTTGGGGGTTTTCCGCTTTTAGATTGCAGTCTTTGGCGGAATTCAAAGAAGTCTCAGTTATCAACGCTTTCGGAGGGATTTTCATTCCCCTGCTGACCCTTGACCCGCTCAATTCGCCGCAGGGCTGCATCCTCGATCGGTGACTCTGGGCCAATGGCAAAGCGCATCAGAGCCAACATGTTTGTCGTGATTGGGCGCAACATCCAAAGCGGGGCCGAGCGAATGCCGATCAGTTCTCTGAACCTAGGGTCCAGACTCGCTACCGCCGAGTAGAACAGCAGCTTGTAGACCGGTTTGGTCAAAAGGGGCAGTGGGGCATTTTTGATCCACTTGATTACCGATTGGGTTTTCTCGGTGACGATCAGCTCCTCGGAAAACTCATCCAGCAGCTGGTTTAGCTCGGCCTCTGATGCTGGCACGTCACTTAGACCAAGAGGGGCTACAGACTGGCCCCAGAGCTTGACATAGGCATCTGCCCCACCCGGAATTGGTGCCTTGGAGTAGTTCTGATGTGCTCGCAAGAAACTTTCCATAAAGGCGATGTGGACCCAGAGTAAAAGTCTTGGGTCTGCTGCTCGATAGCCAGTGGTATCACCCTGAGCGGTTTGATACTCGCCGCTCACCTTGGCGTGCATGCGATTGACTCGACCTGCCTCGTTTTGGACGGCTTCTTTGGAACCAAAGGTAGTTACCGTGAGCCAGCGAATTGTGCCGGAGAGCCTGCCAAGCGGATCTTGCTCATACCTGGAGTGCTGAGCAACTCCGGCCAGCGATCCTGGGTGCAGTGCCTGCATCAGTAGAGCTCTGACTCCCCCGACCAGAGTCGAGAAGTCTCGGTGAATGATCCACGGAGCATCGTATGGAGAAAACAGCCCTGCGTCATTGCCCACTGCCACAACACCCAACCAAGGTGGGTTGCCGTCGGTAGCTCCAGAGAGCAGCTTTCGAAAACGAATTGAAAGCTTTTCTTGTAACTTGGTGTTCTTACTAGGCATCTGTCTTTATCTCCTGAAAGGGCAACCATGGAAACCTCGCAACTAATCCGCGAATTCAACACAAATCGCCTTCACCTGATCTTGGCTCAGCTTGCCCCAACCGGATTGCTGGCATTTGCCGCCATCGCAACCCCTGCCATCGCAGGTTCTGGAGAATACCTAAAGGCCGGCTTCGCGTTGATTCTGTTAGCTAGTGGAATCCTTGGCGCACTAGCTGAGTACTCCGCTGCATCTCAAGCCCAAGCAACCATCGACTCGCTGAAGTTGGTAACCGACAAGAACCCACTTGTTGAGCGCATTATCAGTTTTAGGCCATGGCTAGAAATCGCAAAGTTTGTGACCCCAGCCATCTTCGTTGCCATCTTCGTTGCAATACTGCTGGGTCTCTACGCCTAGCTAAAAGTGCAGTGCGTTACTGGCTGCACACAAGTTCTGAGGCGCTCAGGGTTTCACCGAGCAGATAACTCTCGACGTATTGATCCACGCATTCACTGGACCCGTAGGCGGTGTGACCCTCGCCCTCGAAAGTCAGAAGTGTTGCGCCTGATAGCAGTTTGGCAAGACTGACGGCTTGGCTATATGGGGTGGCTGGATCGCCAGTGGTACCAACCACCAGTGGTCCAGTTTCAAGTGTCACCGAGTAGTCAAGTTCGACCATGGACTTACCCTCTGGCCATCCCAAGCAGCCCAGTTCCGGGTAGCCAAAGTACTTTCCGAACACCGAACTGGCTGCCAGAACATCGACTCGCAGCTGAGAAAACTCACTCGGTGAGACTCTCTCGTCCGCACAGTTGATGGCGACATTGGCCTCGGAGATATTCGATAGGTAACCACCCTGCGGGTCTTTGTCGTTGTAGAAATCTGCCAGCAGCAAAAGCGTTGACCCATCGCCATTGAAAGCCTCTTCAAACGCCTGAGTCAGGTAGGGCCAAGATTGCTGCGAGTAAAGCGCGGCGATAATTCCGTATAGGGCCACCGTGAGCCCAGCACCGCGCTCATATTGAGTTTCCAACTGGGTGGTCTCAAGTTCGCTCAAGAGATTTCCAACCTTGGTGAGGGCTTTTTCAACATCGCCGTCGAAAGGGCAAATGTCTTGGCTTAGACAATCCTGCAGGTATGCGCGGAAGGCTTTGTCAAAACCTGCCACCTGATTCACGGTCCCCTGGGCCGAGCTCAGTGTCGGATCCACTGCTCCGTCTAGAACAAAGCGTCCAACTCGGTCTGGAAACAGCGCGATGTATGTCGCTCCCAACTCGGTGCCATAGCTAAAGCCTAGATAGTCGAGTTTCTCTACTTTCAAAGCAGCACGAATTACTTCTAAGTCTCTGGCCGATTGCTGGGTGTTGAAAAATGCAACGTCGAAACCGGTCTCTTGGCAATTGGCGGCAAATCGCTCCAGAACGTCTTTGGAAAAGTCAAAGTCTTCCTTAGACCCGAGTGGGAATCCAGATTCCTGGTAGTAAACCTGGTCCTTGAGTTTCTCGTCGGTGCAGGTCACCGGAGCCGAGCGGCCCACTCCCCTTGGGTCGAAACCGATGAGCTGGAAATTCTCTCTCAGTTTCTCGGTACCAATGCTTTCGTAGTTGTCACGCACATAGTCGACTCCGCTAGCGCCAGGTCCTCCGGGGTTGATTAGAAGTGGTGAGAGCCTCTCGGTACCAGCAAGCCTGATCAGAGCAAGCTCAAAAACTTCATCACCTGGGTTTAGGTGATCAAGCGGCACCGCCACAGTCGCGCACTCATAACCCGACTCACATGACTGCCAGCTAATCTCCTGCTCGCTGAAATCGATGCCGGATTTGACTTGGTCAAGCGGACTTGGAGCAACTTCGACGCAGCCCGCCAATAGCAGCACCGCGGCTAGTGCCAGAGCCCTAAGCCGCAACATTGCCTCGGAAGATAAAACTCGTACAGAGCGCTTCGAGAACCAGTAGGTCTCGAACATTTGATGCCAAGCGCTGTCTAGCCTGCGTGATGGAGTCGAGAATTGCGATGGTGTGCTCAACCGAAGATCCGTTGACCCGCTGCAAAAGCTCAGCCTCAATCTCGGTATTCACCAATTCAACCTCAGCGCCCAATTGCAAAGCGATTAGGTCCCGGTAGATCGATTCAGCATCGGTAAAGATGCGGTCAATGCCATCGCGCAGCGCTCTGGTCGCCCTGCGCTTTTGATTCTCTTCCAGCTCCTTGAATTGAGCTCGGAGATTTGGCGGCAACTTCTCATCTGGAGTGAGGCCGTAAGCCTTCATTAGAGAGTCTTTTTCCTGGGC
>CAZLKR010000015.1:0-24532 GCA_964560155.1 uncultured Aquiluna sp. | reverse complement strand
AGAATCCAGACCACTCGCTCGGCAGGTTCCTCCAGCGCCTTTAGGAGAACGTTTGAAGTTCGCTCAGTCATGCGGTCGGCATCTTCAATCACTATGACTCGGTAGTCACCAACCGTAGTTGCCATCGAGGACCTGGAGACCAACTCTCGAACCTCATCGATGCTAATCACGACGCGATCGGTAACCAGCATTGATACATCCGGGTGAGCATCGGCCTGCACCAATCGACACTGCTGACATTGTCCACAACCATCCTCAGCGCACTGCAGGGCTGCAGCAAAACTCTTTGCAAGATTGCTTCTACCAGATCCTGCGGGACCGGTGAATAGCCAGGCGTGGTGAACCGAGTCAGGCTTACCCGCTACCGCTTTCTGAAGTTGCTCGATTGCCTCTGGCTGGCCGAGAAGTTCATCCCAAACCGGGTGACTCAACGTGACTCCATGGTCATTACGCGGTTGCGAATCTGCTGCTGAATCTCATCGATTGAAAGCGTTGCATCGACCACTAAAAAGCGGGATTCTTTTGCCAATTCAAGGTACTGATTGCGAGCTCGCTCAAAGAAATCAACTTTTTCACGCTCGAGACGATCAGGCTCGGTGCCGGTGTTGTTTCTTCGCGAAATGGCAGCCTCAGCATCCAAATCAAGCAACACCGTGAGGTCTGGAATCAGGTTGTCCACCGCCCAGAGTGAGATGTTGCGAACCTCATCAACATCAAGCTCGCGTGCCGCCCCCTGGTATGCCACCGATGAATCGAAGTATCTATCGCCAAGGACTACTTTGCCCTCGGCCAGAGCGGGACGAATCTTGGTGGCGACGTGGTGAGCGCGGTCCGCGGCGTAAAGCAGGGCTTCGGCTCGTGGTGCCACATCGCCCTTACGGTGAAGCAGCAGATGCCTGATTTCTTTTCCAAGTTCGGTGCCACCTGGTTCTAGGGTTCTGACGACCTCACGTCCGCGACCTTCAAGCCACTGCTGGAGCAGGTCTAACTGGGTTGACTTTCCAACCCCGTCGATACCCTCGAAAGTAATAAACACGTCAGCGCTTTTTCCTAGAACTCTTTGCCTTTGAAGTCTTTGGCACCTCTCCCGGTGCTACCCCTAGCTTCTCACGCCTAATAGCTAGCAGCTCGAAGGCACGGTCACTGGAAATCTCTTCCAGTGGCTCCTCTTTTGGCACGGTGGCATTGATGATGCCATCGGTCACGTAGTTTCCGAACTGACCTGTCTTCGCCACCACCGGCTTGCCGGATGCTGGGTCTTCACCAAATTCGCGAAGTGGTGTGGAGGCGGTTCTGCGAGCGCCGTACTTTGGCTGCTTGTAGATCTCAATTGCCTCATCCAACGTGAGCTCAAAGATCTGCTCTTCGCTAGTTAGCGAGCGAGAGTCTGTGCCGCGCTTGAGGTAAGGGCCGTATTTACCATTCTGGGCAGTAATCTCGGCACCTGATTCTGGGTCAACTCCCAAGACTCTTGGGAGTGATAGCAACCGCACGGCCTCTTCTAGGCTCACGGTTGCAACGCTCATCGACTTGAATAGCGATGCTGTCTTAGGCTTTGGGTTGCCCTCGTCCACCAATGTCACATAAGCGCCGTAGCGACCGTCCTTCACAATGATGTCCAAACCACTATCCGGCTCTTTTCCAAGAACGCGGTCCTCAGCTGCTGGAGCGTTGATTAGCTCCACGGCCTTCTCGTGGGTGAGCTCATCTGGAGTCAATCCCTCTGGAATGTTGACGATCTTGCGCTCTTCGCCTTCCATCACCTCAAGGTATGGACCGTACTTCCCGGTGCGCAGTTGGATGCCCTCGGCGATCTCAAAGCTGTTGATCAACCTTGGGTCAGACTCCCCCAGTGACTCAACAGTGTTCTTTAGTCCAGTCTTGGCAAAGTAGAAGTTCTGCAACCAGCTCGAGCGATCTAGTTCACCCAGGGCAATGCGGTCTAGGTCTTCTTCCATCTTGGCGGTGAACTCGTAGTCAACCAGGTCGCCAAAGTTCTGCTCCAAGAAGCGGGTAACGGTGAAAGCAATCCATTCCGGCACCAGTGCACTTCCGCGCTTGACCACATAGCCCTTGGAGAGAATGGTCGAAATGATTGCCGCGTAGGTCGATGGTCTTCCAATGCCCTGCTCTTCTAGAGCCTTCACCAAAGAAGCTTCGGTGTAGCGAGCCGGAGGCTGGGTCTGGTGAGACTTGGCGCTTGCTTCACCAGCAACGATGGTGTTGCCCACCTCGAGCTGTGGCAACTTCGCCTGCTCGTCACCCTCGTCTTCTCTGGTCTCGTCATAGACGGCCAAGAAGCCCTTGTAGGTGACGGTTGTGCCGCTGGCTGAAAGTTCCAGTTCTTCATCTGACAGTGTGACCCCAAATTTCACGGAGGTGGTCGAGAGCTTGGCATCTGCCATTTGAGATGCGACGGTTCTACGCCAAATCAGTTCGTATAGCGCAAGGGATCTACCGTGCAAAACCGATGCCAATTCGCTTGGGTGCTTGAAAACCTCGCCGGAGGGGCGCACCGCTTCGTGAGCTTCCTGAGCGTTCTTTGACTTGGAGCCGTAAATCCTAGGGCTATCTGCGACCAGTTCCTTGCCAAACAGCTCCGCCGCAGCGGCTCTCGCTGCAGAGGTTGCCTGCTGCGAAAGCGAAGGCGAGTCGGTTCGCATATATGTAATGTGACCCTCTTGATAAAGCTGCTGCGCGGTGTCCATCGCCTGCTTGGCACTCATGCCCAACTTGCGAGAGGCCTCCTGCTGCAGCGTTGAGGTGGTGAACGGTGCATATGGCTTGCGAGTCGAAGGCTTGGCCTCAACCTGAGTGACCGTCAGAGTCTGCGACTTTAGGGCACTTGCTAAAGCTTCGGCCTTGGCCGGCTCAAGTACCAGCGATGTTGCGGTGAGCTTGCCGTTTTCGTCAAAGCTCTTGCCGGTTGCCAACTTCTGGCCGGCGATGGCGGTGAGCTTGGCCTCGAAATCAATCTCGGTCTTAGAAAGCATTGCGGTGACGCTCGAGTAGTTGGCGGCGACAAACGCCATGCGCTCACGTTCGCGCTGGACAATCATTCGAATCGCTGGCGACTGGACTCGTCCTGCCGATAAACCGCGGTTGATCTTCTTCCAAAGCACCGGCGAGATTTCATAACCAACCAAGCGGTCAACTACACGCCTGGTCTCCTGGGCCTGAACCAAGTCTTCGTTTAGCGCTCTGGTGTTGTTGGCAGCCTCTTGGATTGCCTCCTTGGTGATCTCGTTAAACACCATGCGACGCACTGGAACCTTGGGCTTTAGCACTTCAAGCAGGTGCCATGCGATAGCTTCACCCTCGCGGTCTTCATCAGTTGCGAGGTAGAGCTCGTCAGCTTTCTTGAGAGCCGCCTTTAGATCACTTACGGTTTTGGACTTGCCAGGCGAGACCACATAAAAAGGTAGGAAGTCGTTGTCGACGTCGATGGAGAATTTACCGAGGGGACCCTTCTTTTGATCCGCTGGAACATCTTTTGGCTCTGCCAAATCGCGAATGTGGCCAACAGATGCAAGGACCTCAAAATCACTGCCCAAATACTTGGCAATGGTTTTGGCCTTCGCTGGTGACTCAACAATCACTAATCTCTTGGGCAAACCCTCTCCTTATTCGTTAGGTGGCCCGGCAAATGCTTGGGCAGATAACCGAAATGGCGGCAGAGATTTTGAGACCTCCACAAACGCACTGAAACCGACAATACGACATCTGTCAAGTTCTAAGTCAAATCGGGCTGCAATTTGTTCCGGGTTTTCGCAAGAGTATCCAGACACTAATCCGCGAGCAGTCTCGCTTGCTACCAGCGCTGCAGCATCCGCCACCAACTGAGTCTGCTGCTGCCAAAAAGCCAGCTGAATTGCGTATCCAGTTACCAGCAACATCCCCGGCACAGCGCCGATTGCGACTAGTAGTGAAGCACTTAGACTTCCCCGATCTAGAGTCCATGTTTTGGCAGGCATGCCTCCGCCTTCAGTTCGAAAAGCAAATTCCTCACCGCGCTGACGCAGACGAATCTGCCATCAAGCCGCTCGGTTAGTGATAAGCCCGGAGATGCCTCGAGATCATTTCCTATTGCCAGCTGTCTTGCCTGTAGGAACGCCTCTCTCGAGAGTGATAGCTGTGCCACCCCCAACTGAAACACCCCAAGGGTTCCAGCCAGGGCCAGCACAACGGTTGGAAACAGCAGCATGAACTCCGCCGTGACAGCTCCCTTTTGACTACTGAATACCAAGAGCTCTGGCCACCAGTCCAAACAACAGATCCCGAACGGCATCTGATCTCATGACCAAGATCAATAGACCGGCAAATGCCACTCCCCCCAAGGTTGCGATTGCATACTCCGCGGTGATTGCACCTCGGTCGCTAACTAGTTGCTTCATTTCTTTCCTTTCCTTAGAGCCCGAAACCGATCAGCATCGGGACGATTGTCAAAATCAAAAACGCGGGAAGCACGGTTAGGGCCATCGGGATTAGCAGCTCAATCGACATGCGCTTGGCCTTGATCAGCGAATCCTGCAGAGCGCGTTGGGTTACCAGCTCGATTTCGTTTTTGACCAATTGGCCAAGCGGTGCTCCGGTTGCTCGGCTAAGCGCAACAAGTTCGGCTATCTCCGGATGGCTGGAGTTGGTTAGCGGTGCACCAGAAGAAAGTCTCAAACTGAACTTCATCAGTTCGAGCGCAGGGTGCTGTGGTTCACGCATGAGCGGTGCCAGCAGCGAACCCGACCACCGCACCCCGACAGCTATCAGCGCGAGTGCAATTGCAGCAGCACCGAGTCCTATCGGGTGAACCAAAGCCGCGATGGTTCCAAAACCAGCTAATTGCCCAACCACCAGGGAAAGTAGGGGCAGCCAAAGCATAAGTTTGCGGGTGGCAATCGGGACTGCATTAGCCGCTGCCAATTCAGACTTGAATCTCTCTAAGTCATATTCAAAGGCAACCAACCTTGCGGTAACTCCGGAAATTGGTGCCCCAGATTCGATAGCCCAGGTCAGCATCTGTTCCAGAGGTTTAGAGCCATGACGGGTAAGCCCAGTAAGCCCTAGGGCATTTGGGAGACTCACCCCTGCAGCCATCAAGGCACCGAACCGTGCGACCTGACTCATGCGGCCACCGCAACTATCTCTAGGTCTTTAGTAAATCGACCGATCTCAGTCAGAGTCCGAATCCCAGCTACTTTCTCAAGCTGCAAAACCAGATCAAAAGATTGGCTCACCATGAGCTTTGTCAGGCTGCGGTCAAACCCTGACAGCATTCCAAGTAGCAGAAGCCGGTTGGGCAAGTCCGCCACCGACTTGCAGTGCAGGGTTGCCATGGTGCCCCGGTGGCCATTGTTCATAGCCTGCAGCAAAACTCCAAACTCACTGCCCCTGACTTCGCCCACCACAATCCGGTCTGGCCGCATGCGCAGGGCTTCGATGACCAGCTGCTGCATGGAGATGGCCCCGAGCCCCTCTTGGTTGGCTGGCCGCTCATGGAGTGAAATCGCCGGCTCTTTGATCACCAGCTCTGGTATCTGCTCGATGCACACCACTCGCTCATCCAGCTCTGCAATAAGTGCACTTAGCAAAGTGGTCTTGCCCGAAGAGGTTGCCCCCGCCACCACCAGGTTTTGGCGAAGCCCAAGCGAAGTCCTCAAATATTTCAACTGCCCGGCGCTGAGCATGCCAACTTCCGCTAGGTGCTCAAGTCGGATTTGAGTCTTGGGGTGCCTTCTTATTGAGACCATGGGCTTTTCACTGACGCCATGACCTAAGACGGCGTGAAAGCGAAAGTTGCCCATCATGAAATCTGAGATGGGCTTAGCCATGTCGATTCGAGCACCAGTTTGAAAGCCCAGCTCAATCAGTAACTCAGCTAGTTCAGCCTGACTCACAAAAGGGTTTGCGGTTCTGACTAGACCGTCCCCGACATCTATGTAGGTGTGGAGGTGGCCATTGAGAATCAAATCCGTAAGCCCGGGCTTAGCCAAGAGTTTGGCAAGGGATTCAGGCAGTTGGATTTCCATGCCTCGATGTTTGCGGAGGCCGGAGAATCACAGACCTAATCGATTTAGATCTGTGGAAAAAGTAAGGGCCGGCAGGTTTGGGGGAAACCTGCCGGCGAGCGACTGCGTATTGGGGGAACACAACAGTCGCCATCTGACCGAAGTCAGAGCTAAATTTTATGCGGTTACCACTGCGTTTGTCCCCCATTTGTCGAAGTTTCTCCAAGTTCGGTGCAAACCCACAGTATTGAGCATTGCCCGCTAGACATCTGGCATGATGAGAAGGTCAACCTGGAGGACATAGATGTCTGTTGAGCGAGGATTTGAAAACCTGCTGCACGAAGAAAGACGCTTCGAGCCGAGCAAGGAGTTTTCAGCGAGCGCCATTGCCCGACCTGAACTTTACGAGCAAGCCAAGAACAACCGCCTAGAATTTTGGGCCGATCAAGCCAGGAAGTTGCACTGGCACAAGCCCTTCACAAAGACCCTGGATTGGTCTAACGCGCCTTTTGCCAAGTGGTTCCACGATGGTGAATTAAACATTAGCTACAACTGCCTGGATCGTCACGTTGAAGCCGGTTGGGGAAAGCGAGTTGCGCTGTTCTTTGAGGGTGAACCCGGTGACACCAAGGTTTACACCTACCTCGACCTATTGATTGAGGTGAAAAAGGCGGCCAACCTGCTGATCAAACTTGGCATCAAGCCCGGTGATCGTGTGGCTATCTATATGCCAATGATTCCTGAGGCAATCATCGCGATGCAGGCCGTTGCCCGCGTTGGCGCGGTGCACTCGGTTATCTTCGGTGGTTTCTCGGCAGACTCGCTTGCATCCCGCATTCAAGATGCCGAAGCCAAGTTGGTTATCACTGCCGACGGTGGCTACCGCAAAGGCAAGGCCAGCTTGCTCAAGCCGGCAGTTGACGAAGCACTGTCTGACAACAAGTGCCCGACCGTCGAGAACGTCTTGGTGGTAAACCGCACCGACTCGAAAGTCGAGTGGCTTGATGGGCGTGACCTTTGGTGGGAGGAAGAGCTTCGCACGGTAGATACCGAACACGTCGCTGAGGGCTTCAATGCTGAGCACCCGCTGTTCATCCTTTACACCTCAGGAACCACCGGCAAGCCAAAGGGTATTTTGCACACCAGCGGGGGCTATCTGACCCAGGCTTCCTTCACTCACAAGAACGTCTTTGACCTCCACGAAGGTCAAGATGTTTACTGGTGCACCGCAGACGTTGGCTGGATCACCGGTCACTCGTATGTTGCTTACGGGCCACTAGCCAATGGCGCAACTCAAGTGATTTACGAGGGCACCCCAGATACCCCAGACTGGGGCAGATGGTGGGACATCATTCAGAAGTACCACGTCAACATTTTCTACACCGCACCTACCGCGATCCGAAGCTTTATGAAGATTGGTCGCAGTGTCATCTCCCACTATGACTTGAGCTCAATTCGAGTGCTCGGCAGCGTTGGTGAGCCAATCAACCCAGAGGCTTGGATGTGGTACCGGGAGGTAATCGGTGGCAACAAGGCTCCAATCGTGGACACTTGGTGGCAGACCGAGACCGGTGCAATCATGATCTCGCCGCTGCCTGGAATCACCGCCACCAAGCCTGGAAGTGCTCAGGTTGCACTGCCTGGCATCGAGATGAGAATCGTGAATGACGAGGGTAAGGAAGTAGGTCCTGGTCACGGTGGCTATCTAACGATTACCGAGCCTTGGCCATCGATGTTGCGCGGTATCTGGGGAGACCCGGAGCGCTACAAGGAGACCTACTGGTCACGCTTTGAGGGCAAGTATTTCGCCGGCGATGGCGCTAAGTTCGATGCCGATGGCGATATCTGGTTGCTTGGACGCGTTGATGACGTCATGAACGTTTCCGGTCACCGACTATCCACCGCTGAAATCGAGTCGGCTTTGGTGTCTCACCCAGCTGTTGCCGAGGCTGCGGTGGTTGGTGCTAAGGATGAGACCACCGGTCAAGCCGTTGTGGCTTTCGTGATTCTTAGAGCTTCACACCTAGATCAGACTGGTTCTGACCTTGACACCTCGAAGATGCTGCGTGATCACGTTGCCAAGGAAATTGGTCCAATCGCAAAGCCACGAACCATCTTTGTAGTGAGTGAATTGCCAAAGACTCGATCCGGCAAGATCATGCGTCGATTGCTAAGGGATGTTGCGGAAGACCGACCAATCGGCGACGTAACCACCCTGGCTGACACCTCGGTGATGACAACCATCACCGGACGCATCAACGCAGGAGCGAACGACTAGGTTCTAGGCGAACTCAACAATCAGTTCAACTTCAACCGGCGCATCAAGTGGCAGCGATGCCACACCGACTGCGCTTCTAGCGTGCAGTCCGGCATCGCCAAAAACCTGACCCAAAAGTTCAGATGCACCGTTTAGTACACCCGGCTGACCGGTGAAGTCTGGGGTTGAAGCAACAAAGCCAACCACCTTGACCACTCGCTTTACGCGAGATAGGTCGCCTAGGACGCTTTTTACGGCTGCCAATGCATTTAGAGCACAGCGCTGAGCAATCTCTTTGGCAAACTCAGGAGAAATCTCTTGGCCCACCTTGCCGGTTGCCATCAAGGTGCCATCAACCAGCGGGATTTGGCCGGCGGTGAAAACCAAGTTGCCCGAAATCACAGCTGGCACGTATGCGCCAGCCGGGGTTGCAACGTTTGGAAGGGTAAGTCCTAGCTCCGCTAGCTTCTGCTCTACGCTCATGCCTGCACCTCACGCTTGAAGAAAGCGATCAGACCGCCCTGTGGTCCGGTAATAACCTGAACCAGTTCCCAGCCCTGGGTGCCCCAGGTGTTCAAAATCTGAGTCTCTTTGTGAAGTAGTAGAGGGGTTGTGATGTATTCCCACTTAGTCATTTACAGCTCCGTTTCAGGATGTGGCAGGTAACCTAGAGTCTATGTCCGGAAAGAAATCTCAATCCGCGCTGACCAATTTTCTCAAATTTGGTTTGCTCAGTGCCGTAGCAGGTGTGCTGTCGGTAGCAATTTTGGCCCCAATGGCGGCCGTGGCTGGTGTTGCAGCCTCCACCGGAGCTGGCCTATTCGAGGGTCTGCCCGCATACATCAAGCCTGTAAATGCTTCGCAAGCATCGACCATCTACGCGCTGCGAGATGGCAAGCCAGTAAAGATGGCGACTTTCTACCACGAGAACCGCATCGAGGTCCCATTTGAGGAGATCTCCCCAAACCTAATCAACGCGGTAATTGCGGTTGAGGACCCGAGATTTTATGAGCACGGTGGCGTGGACATCATTTCGCTACTGCGTGCGACTTTGACCAACTTGGCAACCTTTGGTGAAGGTCCGGGAGCATCCACCATCACCATGCAGTATGTCCGCCAATCGCAAGTTGAAGCAGCAAACCTAACCGGCGATGCCGAGGCGATTGCGGCTGCAACTGAGGTGACTGTTGCCAGAAAACTTCGTGAGATTCGCCTGGCTATTGCTTTGGAAAATGAAGTCGAAAAGAAGGACATTCTTGCCGGCTACCTAAACCTGGTTTTCTTAGGAAATCAGATCAACGGTGTTGAGACTGCCAGCCAGTATTACTTTGGCACCTCGGCCAAGAACCTCAACGTGCCTCAGGCTGCCTACCTTGCTGCCATGCTGAAGTCTCCAAATGACTACAAGCCGGACTCCTCTGAGAATCTAGAGCGCGGCATTGGCCGCAGAAACTACGTGATTCAGGCCATGGCAGATGAGGGCTTCATCACTCAGGCTGAGGCCGATGGCTATAAAGAATCGCCAATTCAAACCAAGATCACCAAGAGCCAGCAGGGTTGCGAAGCCAACCAAACCACCTCGTTCTTCTGTGACTACACGGTTTGGACTATCCGAAACTCCACCGATTTTGGTGAGACCGCAGAAGACCGCGAGATGTTGCTTCGCCGCGGTGGCCTAGAGATTTACACCACCTTGGATCTAGACGTGCAAGAGACCGCCTTCAACGCCACGATGGACATGTTGCCTGGCGATAATGAGTGGGCTTTTGGAACCGCATCGGTGTCAGTTGAAGTGGGAACCGGTCGAGTCTTGGCAATGGTGCAAAACCGCTTCTTTGACCAATCGGATAATCCAGAACCTGGGCGAACATCGGTCAACTTCAATACTGATAAACCATTTGGTGGCTCATCTGGCTTCCAGCCTGGTTCCACCTACAAGGTCTTCACCTTGGCTGAGTGGCTCAAGAATGGCTACACCCTGGGTGATCACGTCGATGGACGAATCTTTACCGGTGAAGATGTGGACCTTGATGGTCAGGCCGACAAGGTAAAGATTTGGAATGTCGAGAAAGACTTCCGCGCCAGCTGTGGTGGCGTGGTTGGCCTCTGGGAAGTTAATAACTCCGGTGATAAGACAGTTGATGACATCAGTGTTCGTCAGGCCGTAATCACCTCTCAGAACACCGCGTTTGCCGCGATGGCAGCCAAACTGGACCTCTGTGCAATTAGAGACACAGCTCGAGCATTTGGAGTCCACCGTGCCGATGGTGAAGAGCTACTTTATGTGCCGGCAACCATCTTGGGCACCAATGAAATTGCACCGCTGACCATGGCTGCTGCTTACGCAGGTATTGCTAACAATGGAACGGTTTGCTCCCCGGTAGCAATCGACAAGGTGATCCTCAGACGCACCAACGAAGAGATTCCAGTGCCCAAGACCATCTGCAGCCAGGCGGTCAGCCCAGGCATCGCCCACGCCATGATTGAGGCCCTCAAGGGCGTAATGTCTGGCGGCACCGGTTCGGCGGCAAACCCTGGCGACGGCACTCCACTTGCTGGAAAGACCGGAACCACAGACAGCCGCATCCACACCTGGATGACCGGATTCTCCTCAAAGGTCGCAACTGCAACCTGGGTTGGAAACGTATCTGGTTTGACCTCACAGTCTGGCAAGAGCGTAAACGGCCGAGCAGTGCCGGTTATCAGACACGCGATCTGGAAGTCGATCATGACTGAGGTGAATAAGCGTTACGTGGGTTCAGCTTTCCCAGCCGCTTTGCCGCAGTACACCGCGCCAACCATGATTGCGATTCCTAACACCACAGGCATCGATCTGGAATCTGCAAAGCTCACCATCACCGGTGCTGAATTGAACATCGCAATCCAAAAGCGTGAGGTGCAGTCCTCCGCACCTGCCGGAACCGTTGCCTACACAATTCCAGCTGCCGGCCAAGTAATTGAGCGCGGCTCCATTGTGAAGGTCTTCATCTCTGCCGGTGGCAAGCTTGTGGTTCCAACCGTGCGAGGCATCGATCTAAACCAGGCCAAGGCGAACCTGGAAGCCATGGGCTTCACTGTCTCCTTGCCGCAGTCGAGTCAGAACCAGCTGAAGCAATGTGACCCCGCCCTTGCTGAGGGCGTTGCCCACAGCACGCTGCCTGCGGCAGGCTCCGAGATCAGTGCCAATAGCGCCATAGTTTTGATTCCGAATCAATGTGGCTAGCAGGTAACGCCGGTCCTTTTGTGCTCAAAGAGGTTGAGCTAGCAATTGGACTGGATAAGCCAATTCGAGTGCTTCACATCTCGGATCTGCACTTTGCTCCTGGGCAAAAATCCAAGGCAAGGTTTCTCAAAGAGCTATCTGCGCTCAAGCCAGATCTAGTTGTGAATACCGGCGACAACCTTGGCCACAAAGATGCCATCAATCCGTGCTTGAGCGCCCTAGAGCCGCTGCTCAGTTACCCAGGTGTCTTTGTCAACGGCTCCAATGACTACCGTGCACCGAAGTTTAGAAATCCCTTTAACTATTTTCAAGGGCCATCCAAGGTGGGGGCGGATGTCGATCTCGACACCGAGCGCTTCACCTCCGAGTTGACCGGTGCTGGCTGGTTGGATCTAAACAACGCTTCCGGTGCAATTGAAGTGAAGGGCACGCAGCTGGGCTTTATGGGTCTTGATGACCCACACGAGAACCTAGATGAGATATCTGGCCTTGGTGCGCAACGAAACTCGCTTACCGAGGCGGATGTCCTTATTGGTGTCGCCCACGCGCCATACCTGAGAGTGATTGAAGCTTTCAACAAGCACGATGCCAGTCTGGTGTTTGCAGGTCACACCCACGGCGGTCAGATCTGCCTGCCGGGCACAAAGGCATTGGTTACCAACTGCGATTTACCGACCGAGTATGCCCAAGGAGTTAGCGGTTGGGAGTTTGAGGGCAAGCAAAGCTTGCTTCATGTATCCGGCGGAATGGGCTGTTCGATCTTCGCACCGGTGAGGCTTTTCTGCCCACCAAGTGCAACGCTTCTGACTATTAGTTAGCCAAGCTCCGCGGCAACCAGTTCAGCGATTTCATAGGTGTTTAGTGCTGCACCCTTGCGCAGGTTGTCCCCCACCACAAATAGATCAATGGTGTTTGGGAAATCCTGGGCCTGACGAATGCGACCAACAAAGGTTGGGTCCTGACCGGCAACGTGAGCTGGAGTTGGGTAGACACCATTTCCCGGGTCATCCATCACAACAACAGTTGGCTGCTTCTCCAGTTCCGCACGTACTTCGTCAGCGGTCAACGGGTTGGCAAAAGTAGCGTGAACGGCAAGTGAGTGAGCAACCTGAACCGGGACACGAACACAGGTGGCGGCAACCTTTAGATCCTTGATGCCCAGAATCTTGCGGGACTCATTACGAACCTTCAGCTCCTCGGAGGAGTGGCCATCGTCTTTTAGCGATCCCGCCATTGGAATGACGTTTAGCGCGATTGGGACTGGCCACAGGGAGTCTGCAAGTGGTGCGCCATGGGCGTTCACGGTTGCTGTTACATCGTCTGAGGTGAGCCCAGCATCCTGGTTCTTAGCAACTGCCTGGATCTCCTGCTGCAAACGCTCAATACCTGGAGCACCGGCTCCTGATACCGCTTGGTAGGAGGCAACAACTAGCTCGGTTAGCTGCCACTTGCGGTGCAGCGCACCAAGGGCAGCCATCATGGTCAACGTGGTGCAGTTTGGGTTTGCAATGATGCCTAGGGGGCGTGACTTTGCAGCGTATGGGTTGACCTCTGGAACCACTAGCGGAACCTCTGGGTTCATGCGGAAAGCCGCTGAGTTATCAACCGCAACCACTCCCTTAGAAGCTGCAATCGGAGCCCAAATCTCACTTACCTCGTCTGGGACATCAAACATTGCGATGTCAATGCCGTCAAAGGCCTCTTCGCTAAGCGCTACAACGGTGTGAGGGGTGCCGTGAACCATAATCTGCTTGCCTGCCGAGCGAGGAGATGCAATCAGGCGAATTTCGCCCCAAATGTTCTCCCTTGAGTTGATGATGTCAATCATCACGGTGCCAACGGCTCCGGTTGCTCCAACTAGTGCGAGATTTGGTTTTGACATCGACTACCTTCCAGTTCCGGCGTAAACCACTGCGGTGTCAGCGGCATCAAGTTCGAATGCGGTGTGCACGATGCGAGTAGCTTCCTTGAGCTGATCGGCACGGGTCACAACCGAGATACGAATTTCAGAAGTTGAAATCATCTCGATGTTGATTCCGGCGCGAGCTAGTGCGCCAAAGAACTTGGCAGAAACACCTGAGGAAGTCTTCATGCCGGCACCAACGATGGAGAGCTTTCCAACCTCATCGTCATAGGAGATGGACTGGAAGCCAACCTCTGCCTGCTTTGCCTTCAGAGCCTCAACCACCTGCGGGCGGTCAACGTGCTGCAGGGTGAAGGAAATGTCGCTCAGGTGATTCTCGGTGGTGGAAACGTTCTGCACGATCATGTCGATGTTCGCACCGGACTCTGCAACTACCGAGAAAACCTCAGCTGCCTTACCTGGGCGGTCTGGCAAGCCAACAACGGTAATCTTGGACTGGGTGTCATCTGAAGCAACACCTGAAACTACTGGCTCTTCCACTTCATCTCCTGGCTGGTTGGTGTAAACGAGGGTGCCCGGGTCAAGGCTAAAGGTTGAACGAACCCTAAGTGGTACCGAGTGACGGCGAGCGAACTCAACCGCACGGATGTAAAGAATCTTTGCTCCCGAGGAGGAGAGCTCCAGCATCGAATCGATATCGATCTGGAACAACTTGTGTGCTCTTGGCACCACACGAGGATCTGCGGTGTAGACACCGTCTACGTCCGAGTAAATCTCGCAGACATCGGCATTCAAGGAAGCTGCAAGTGCAACAGCGGTGGTGTCAGAACCACCACGACCCAAGGTTGTCACGTCGCCGGTTTCAAAAGAAAAGCCCTGGAAGCCAGCAACAATTGCAACTTCGCCAGCTTCTAGTGCCTCTTTGACTCTGGTTGGCTCTAGCTTCCAAATGCGAGCCGAGCCGTGGTTTGAATCAGTTGAGATACCAGCTTGGTAGCCAGTGAAAGACTTTGCCTTGCCGCCCATCTCTTGGATAGCCATAGCAAGGAGTGACATCGAGATGCGCTCTCCGGCGGTTAGCAGCATGTCCATCTCGCGGCTGCCGCGGTGGACGGAAACCGAATCCGCTAGATCAATAAGCTCGTCGGTGGTGTCGCCCATAGCAGAAACCACAACCACAATCTGGTTGCCCTCGGACTGAGTTTTCAAAACGCGCGCAGCGACATGCTTGATCTTCTCAGCGTCAGAGACGGAAGACCCACCGAATTTTTGCACGATTAGTGCCAAGGGGCGCTCCTTGGGAAAAAAGGGGGATTCTACCTCCGTGGTAGTGGCCCAATTCTAGTTGACTCGGCGTCTACCCTCAAAGGCTCTACCTAAAGTCATGTCGTCCGCGTACTCAAGATCTCCGCCAACTGGCAGACCTGAGGCCAACTTGGTCACTGAGATTTCCATAGATCCCAGAAGTCTGGTGAGGTAGGTAGCGGTCGCCTCACCCTCAAGGTTTGGGTTGGTGGCCAGAATGACTTCTTTGATCTGTGGATCTGCTAAACGTTTCATCAAATCCTTGATACGAAGCTGATCTGGGCCAACTCCAGCAATTGGAGAAATAGCGCCACCCAACACGTGGTAGCTGCCACGAAACTCTCTGGTGCGCTCAATGGCGTTGATGTCCTTGGATTCCTCAACCACGCAGATCACGCTCAAATCGCGTTTTGGATCGCTACAAATACCGCACTTTTGATTCTCAGAAACGTTTCCGCAAATTTCACAGAAGCGGACCTTTTGCTTCACCTCTCGAAGCACATCTGCCAACTTGGTAACCGACTCAAGATCAGATTCAATCAGGTGAAAAGCGATGCGCTGAGCGGACTTTGGTCCAACCCCTGGCAACCTACCGAGCTCGTCAATCAGCTCTTGAACAATGCCGTCGTACATCAATTGTCTTCGTTCTTGATTGGAGTAGCACCCAAAACCTCACGGAGGAAGAACTCACCAGCACGGTCATCGTCTTGAGCTACCGGCTGCTCAATAACCTCAGTTGCTGTCTCTTGAGCTTCAATTTCTTCCTCAGTCACAAACTCTTCTGCCGCAGTTGGCTCAATCACCGGAGCAGTAACCGGAGCTGGTGCCTGCTCTGCAACCTTGGCGCGATACTTCACCGTCACGCCCAACTTCTCTTTGATGACGGTCCTAAGAACCTCAGAAGCTCCTTGAGACGCCTTGAAGGCATCGACATCGCGTTGGGATTGGAACAATAGCGTCAGAACATCGCCCTCAAAATCCAACACCTTGGTGGTGAATGCAACTGCCCAAGCCGAGCGTGACTTCTTAGCCAGGGCATCAAGAATGTCTTGCCAACCGTTCTTGAATGTTGCGGTGTTCATAGGACCAGCTGCCGCAGGCGCTGGCTTCTCAGCCGCTGGCTTTTGTGCAACTGGCTCTGGGGCTGGTGCTGCCTTGACTGCTGCTGGTGCTGGCTCAGCAGCCTTGGCGGCTGGTGCTGCGGCAGGCTTTGCGGCTGGTTCAACGATGCGCTTCACCGGAGCCTCAATCGCGGGTGCAAGGACCCTGGCGCAAAGTAGCTCAAGTTGAAGTCTTGGGTTTGAGGCAGCAGAAGTGTCCGCCAAGGCCTTTGAGGTGGCCTCGGCGGCCGAGGTCAACTGGTTCAAGCCGAATCGGTTGGCCTGGATGGTCAATAGGTCAAACTGCTCCGGGCCTAGCCCTCGCAAGATGGCGCGAGCGCCGTCTCCCAAAGATGAGACCAGCATTAGGTCGCGAATGCGCTCGAGCAGATCCTCAAGGAATCGTCTGGCATCTTGGCCGGACTGGATCACCTTGTCTACCGCGGCAAACGCTTTGGCTGGATCGATCTCGGCAAAGGCATCGATAACTTCACTCATCAACTGATCGTGAGTAAAACCAAGCAGGTTCACAGCCCGCTCATAGGCGATCTCTTTGCTATCACTACCGGCAATCAGCTGGTCCAACAAGCTAAGGGCATCACGCACCGAACCACCGGAGGCTCTAACCACCAAAGGCATTACTCCACCTTCAGCACTGAAGCCCTCTGACTCCAAAACGGTAGTTAGGTACTCGAGTAGCTCACCGGGAGGAACGAGTCTGAATGGATAGTGGTGAGTACGAGAACGAATTGTTCCAATCACCTTGTCTGGCTCGGTAGTAGCGAAGATGAACTTCACGTGGGCAGGTGGTTCCTCCACGATCTTTAGCAGGGCATTGAAGCCCTGGGTGGTAACCATGTGAGCCTCATCCAAGATGAAGATCTTGTAGCGATCTCTGGCTGGAGCAAAGATCGCACGTTCACGAAGGTCACGGGCATCATCGACACCGTTGTGGCTGGCAGCGTCAATCTCGACTACGTCCAAGGAGCCAGAACCACCGCGGGAAAGATCGATACAGGATGGGCACTTGCCACATGGGGTGTCGGTAGGACCCTCAGCGCAGTTGAGGCAGCGAGCAAGAATTCTTGCCGAGGTGGTCTTGCCGCAACCGCGCGGGCCAGAAAAAAGATAAGCGTGGTTTACGCGGTCTGCTCGAAGGGCTGCCATTAGCGGCTCTACGACCTGGGTTTGCCCAATTAGCTCGCCAAAAGATTCTGGGCGATAGCGGCGGTAGAGGGCTGTAGTCACGCCCCAAGCCTAACCCCCAATTCAGACAAAGATTGCCTAACCAAAGGTGTGTGAATAAAGCGACTCCTCGTGCACCCGCCAGAGCTCAGTTACCCTTGCTACCTCTCGGTCCTGGGGGATTAGCCAAGGTGACGCCACACGAGGAGTCGCCTCAAATTCTACGGCAGTTTGCCCAGTTCTACACCCGGGCTTGAATCCAGCCAAGTAGGTCCGCTAGGGCTTCCTCGGCAACCAGATCGTTGAGCAGCTCGTGGAAGGCGCCTGGATACAACTTGAGCTCCTTATCCACCGAAGCAATCGACTCGTAAAGCGCAATCGATGCCAAGTGGTCGGTGGAGGTGTCCTTATCGCCGTGCATGACTAGAGTCGGCACCTTCCAATCGCCCACCTTGGTCCAAACCTCATCGGAGATCTCAAGCACAGTCTTGGCAACTAGGTTCTTAGCCTTGCCCTGGAAAAACATTGGGTCACTGGCGGCGATGCGAATGACTTCCGGATCACGGCTCAGTGCCTCAAGACCTGGCCTTGGCAGTGGGATTGGCGCGTTCGGTGCAATGCGGCCCATCACTCCCCCGAGCAGCCTCTCCCAGCCCTTGGAAGGTTGGTGCATTGCAGAGCTACCAATCACGGCAGCGGCAACATTGGCGGAGCTTCTCACTAAGCTGCCGGCAGTAATCAAACCGCCCAGCGAGTGACCATAGAGCACGGTGGGAAGCTTGGTGGAAACCAGCTGTTCACGAGCCTTTAGGTGCAGGCTCACCGCCTGCTGCAGGTCAATCTGTCCGCGAATACCTTCGCTTCGACCGTGACCAGGCAGGTCGAATGCATAAACATCAATACCGAGGGCGTTTAGCTTTGGGATTAGCTGGCTGTACTGGGTCACATAACGTTCGGAGTACTCACCGAGACCGTGCTGGAGTAGCAGCTGCGCCTTTGGGAAAGGTGACTTCCAGATAAATCCAACAACCCCAGTGGCAAGGTTCCAAGGTTCAAATAGTGAGCTCATGTTGTCCTAACTAGTTCTGTGGGAAGCCGAGGTTGATGCCGCCGTGGCTTGGGTCTAGCCAGCGTGAGGTGACCACCTTGGTCTGAGTGAAGAACCTAAAGCCCTCTTCACCATGTGCTCTGGAGTCACCAAATAGTGAGTGCTTCCAACCACCAAAGGAGAAGTATGCAACCGGGACTGGAATTGGAACATTGATGCCAATCATGCCGACCTCAACCTCGTGCTGGAATCTCCTGGCCGCTCCACCATCGTTGGTGAAGATCGCTGTTCCATTGCCAAACGCACCTGCGTTGATTAGCTGCAGACCCTCTTCATAGCTCTTTACGCGAACTACAGAAAGCACCGGTCCAAAGATCTCCTCCTGGTAGACCTTTGAGCCAACTGGAACCTTGTCCAAAAGAGTTGGTCCAAGCCAGAATCCATTTGGGGCTCCATCGGCCACAACACCGCGACCATCAACCACCACATCAGCGCCATCTTGCTCAGCAATCTCAATGTATGAGGCAACCTTGTCGCGGTGAACCTTTGTCACTAGCGGCCCCATGTCGCAGGAACGCCTGCCATCGCCAACCTTGATTTGGGTCATGCGCGAAGAGATCTTGGAAATCAGTTCATCGGCAACCGGCTCAACTGCAACGACCACCGAAATAGCCATGCAGCGCTCACCGGCAGAGCCGAAACCGGCATTGATTGCAGAGTCTGCAACCAGGTCAAGATCGGCATCTGGTAGCACCAGCATGTGGTTCTTTGCTCCACCCAGCGCCTGGACGCGCTTGCCGTGCCGAGCTGCAGTCTCATAGATGTACTGGGCAATTGGAGTCGAACCAACAAACGAAATCGATGCCACATCCGGGTGAGTTAGCAGACCGTCTACGGCTTCCTTGTCCCCCTGCAAAACGTTGAATACACCGTCAGGTAGACCAGCCTCTTTCCAGAGCTTGGCCAACCACATCGCTGCACTCGGATCTTTTTCGCTTGGCTTGAGAACCACGCAGTTACCAGCGGCAATCGCCACTGGGAAGAACCACATCGGAACCATGGCCGGAAAGTTGAATGGGCTAATAATTCCAACCACTCCAAGCGGTTGCTTTAGCGAGTAGACATCAACATTGGTTGATGCGTTTTCCGAATACTCACCCTTGAGAAGCTGAGGCGCACCACAGGCGAACTCGACTACTTCTTGGCCGCGGGTGATCTCGCCTAGTGCATCAGAGAGCACCTTGCCGTGCTCCTCGGTGATGATTGCTGCCAGCTCACCCTTGCGAGCATCGAGTAGCTCACGGAACTTGAAAATCACCGACTGACGCTTGGCCAAGGTGGCATCGCGCCAGGCTGGAAATGCCGCCTTTGCGGATGCGATTGCCTGATCGATTTCGGCCTTGTTTGCAAAGCCAACCTGCTTGGTGATTTCACCCAGGGCTGGGTCGTAAACATCGCCCATACGCCCAGAGTTGCTTTTTACTTCAGCACCTTGAATCCAGTGACCAATAAGGCTCATCTTTGAAACCCGCTAACTAAAAATAGAACTGTGGTTCCACTCTAACTTCTAAGCAGGTGCCAACCCCCTGCTAAAAGCGAGGCTTGAGTAACTTTCGAAGCAGCAGGTCCATCAAGAAACCGATTAGGCCAATGGTTACCATGGCGGCAGCCAGTTGGTCATAGGCAAGTTGATCGCGAGAATTTAGCACCACGTATCCAAGACCCGAATCAACACCCAGCATCTCGGCCGGCACCAGCACAATCCAAGAGACGGCAACAGCCAATCGAATACCGGTCAGCACACCGGGCTGAATCGCAGGGACAATTACGTTTCTGATGGTCTCCAGTTGGGTGCCACCAAATGAGGTAGCTAGTGTCTTCCAGTTCTTTGGAACAGCCTTTACCGCCGCAGCGGTTGCCAAGAGCACCGGCCAAACAGCTGCAATAAAGATCAGAAAAATCACCGGTGGGGTGCCGATGCCAAAAACCACAACCGCCACCGGCATCCATGCCAAAGGTGAAATCATTCGAATGAACTGGATAGGAATCAGCGTTAGTTGATCGAGTGATCGAAACAGACCAATTGCAAGCCCCGATAGATAACCCACCACGACCGCAAGCAACAAACCAGCAAACAATCTAAAGATAGTGATGCCGGCATCACCCAGCAGCCCCTGCTCGGTGACCAGGTAAAGAAGAGCATTGACCGTATGCGTCGGAGTCATAAAACCAAGAATCGGATTGGTAGCTGAAAGCCAGGCAGTTCCAACCCACCAAAGTCCAATTACGGCAATGACTCCGACAAACATACGAATAATGGACATGATTACGGCTTGATCGTCTCTCTGCGAGTGAAGGAGATCAGGCCAAACTGACGCCTACCGCCCAGTTTGTTGATCGCTCGCTCTGCCAACCCAGAGGCGACAAACGAGTTGTGTGCGGTTGCCAGATCAATCTGGTCCAACCACTTGTTGTCATCGTCCACCCTGGTCTGACGCAACTGCCTGATTAGCTCAGTCGTGTAGGACGGGTAAGGGTAAGGCTGGAAGTTGATGCGCCTTGACTTCCAGTTTGGGTTCTGAATCGCAGTTGGATACTCCGACCTGTCATAGGCATTCAGGGCCTTGGTGATTGCAGCCGGTGCCTGAGGAAGGTACTTCTTTAGAACATCTGCGGCTGTCGCGCGGTTCTTGTTCAACCAAAGCTGAGCCTGAGCGATTGAGTCAACAATTGCCTGGGCGGCAAGTGGGTTGTCCTTCACCAAGTCTCCTCGCACCACGGTCACGCAGCAGGCGTGGTCGCGCCAAACATCGCCGGTAAAGCGCAAGATCTTTCCGATGCCATTCACCTCAGCCAAAGCGTTAAACGGCTCAGCAACGATGTAGCCGGAGATGGTCTTGGCGGCCAATGCCGGTGGCATCTCCGAAGGTGGGAGGACTACAAGCTTGACTGTCTTGTTGGCCGCACTTGGCTCGCCGGTAAGCGCTACCTTGAGACCGTTGCGGCGCAGAAGCTGCTGAAGCACGATGTTGTGGATCGAGTACCAGAACGGAACCGCAATCACCTTGCCGGCTAGATCTGCCACCGAACCGATTTCCTTGAGCACGGTTAGTGCTGAGCCATCAGTGTGGTTCCAGGAGATCACACGAATGTCCTGCTTTGCCTCAAAGCGAAGCTGCAAAGCTAGCGGCATCAGAAGGTGCACGACATCAACCTGCTTGGCGGCAAAGGCCTCGGCGATTGCTGGCCAGGAGCGGAACAGCGTTGGCTGTGCGACCTTGACCTTGTTCTTCTCAAAGTAGCCATTGCCATGTGCAACCAATAGCGGTGACGCGTCGGTGATCGGCAGATAGCCGATCTTTAGAGTCCCAAGTCGGTCAGACCAGTCGGATGCTCCGGCTGGCAGTGGCTGAACTAGGTCCTGCCCTACCGCAGCAACTGCAGCTCCGGCGGCCATGATTGCAAGCAGAGCTCTTCTGTCAAAAAGTCCGTTTTCGCCAAGACCGAAGTCTTCTGTGTGGTGGTGTGTCATTTTCTCTTCTCTATATCTGATATGAAATCTGTTGTTTGAGATCTAGTGGCTCTGAAGAATCCGAGCGGTACTCAACTAGTTCGTCACCGGATTGCTTCAGGACCAAAACTCGATCTCCAACCAAAATCGCCTCATCGATGTCATGGGTAACCAAAACCACAGTCAGTCCAAGGTCTGACGCAATTTGCTTCAACCAGCTCTGCAGGCTCTTGCGGGTATTGAAGTCCACCGCCGAGAATGGCTCATCCAAAAGCAGAAGATTTGGTTCGATGATCGCTGCCCTGGCGATTCCGACTCGCTGCGCTTGACCACCGCTGAGGGCTGAGATCTTTCGCTCTGCCAAGTCGGCAATTCCAAACTTGGTCAGCAGCTCCTCGGTCTTGGCATCTAGTTCGCTGGTTGCAAACTTCACCTTTGACTTGATGGCCTGGAATCTAAAACCGAATTGCACATTTTGCCTAACCGTCAGCCACGGCAAAAGCACCGGCTCCTGGAAAGCAATTGCGGTATCAACGTGGCCCTTGCCGTGAATCTCAACCGAACCAGTTACGTCCTTATTGAGCCCAGAGAGAGCGTGCAGCAAGGTTGACTTTCCAGCACCACTGGCTCCAACCAGTGCGACCAACTCGCCCTGCTCGATCTGAAAACTCAGATTGCTCAGGATTTTTCGACCACCTAATGTGACGCTCAGGCCTTGGACTGTAGCTGCGAAATCTCCCATCGCAAGCTCCCTTCCGTTGGCGCCTGAATCGATAGAAACAGTGACTCTCGAATTCGCCTAGAGGTTGGGTGAGTCACGAAGTAACCACGACCTCCAACACTTGCCAGCTCAATGCGAGTGATTGACTGTGCCAACAAAGCCGCCTGCAGACGCAACTTTAGATACGGCAGCGGATCCTGCTGCCCCGGAAGACTGGCGTAGTCGTTTTGAACAGTCAGTAGCTCGCGCCAAGTTTGCTTGGCCTGGGTCAACTCACTCTCAAACTGAGCTAGCTCCTCAGTGAATGGCTTGTTTGATTCCGAGGCAAGCGCTGAGTCCAAAGAGGCCTGACTTAGACCTAGGCAGAATGCACTCTGCAGCAGCAAGAATCTCGGTCTCATCCGCGAGAAAAAGTTGTTCACATCATTGGTCAGCACGTAGTCAGCGCTGAGTTTCAGGCCAGCAAAACGAATAGTTCCCGAGCTGGTGGCATTTAGCGCGAGTAGTCCTTCGGCTGGCTTCACGGAGATGCCATCAAAAGAGAGCTCGGTCGCAAACAGCACTCGCTCGCCGGTCTGAGGCTCCCTGGCGGCAAACACCACAAGGGTGTCCTGGTAGAGGTTTGATGCCCAAGGAACCACACCGTCAATCACGTAGTCATCGCCGACACGAACAAAAGTGATCGGCAACAGCTCTTTTCCAGAACGATCGGCTAACGCAGTTGCCAAAGCGGTTGAGCCAATTCGGGTTCCCGAGAGTAGCTCTGGTAGTCGGTTTTCCCTGAGCCATTCAGAGCCAAAGCGATCGACATACTCCAAGGTCATGCGGTGTGACCAGGTAACAAAGGCCGAGGATAGGCACTGGTTCGCGAGTTCAAAGATGGCATCGGCGCTTTGCTCAATCGGCTGAGCGCTCTGGCTTAGGCCAGAGTCAAGGACTGAGCTGGCGGCAACACCTGACAAAAAGTCCCTCAGATTCGAGATCTTTTGGTCAGTCTCTGCTGGGTCCCCGATGGAGGGAACCAAGTTTGTGGTCGACATTTTTAGCCCAGCTCGTGAATGCGGCTTACCGGGGTGTCAACAATCTCGCGAGCACGAAGAACTGCCTCTTCGCTGTCGCCATCGTAGAAGCACAGGCACTTGACCATGTCTTCGCGAACATAGGTGCGTAGGAACTTCACGTCCTGAATCCCTGCGTAAAGCGGAGACTTTTCCTTCTTACGAGTTAGGTACTTGTCCATGGTTAGACCCTCTGGGAAGTCCCACTCCACCAGGTACTGTCCCTTTGGCTTTAGCTTCTTGATGTCTTCAAGCTCAGCTCCAACTAGGCGAACCTGGGCTAGGTCAAAAAGGTTAAAGCCGGCTGCAGAAATCTTAGAGCGGAGCGCTTCGATCTGCTCAGCCTCGAGAACTGCAAAAACCTTCTTGCCGTCCTTGGTCACCTGAGACTCAATCAACTCGGCCTCGCCGGTCAATGAGTCGCTTAGCTTCTCAAGGAAATCGGTAACGTTAAGGTCTAGGTTTTCAAGTTCTGCAACAAACAGCATTTGGTTTCTCCCTGGGTTGATGGAAAAAGATTTCCATGGTTACACCCAAGGCTCAACTTTGTTACTAACCGTTACTTTTTTGACGTAACCAATTTCCCAACCCAGCCAATGCTTGGTTTACTTCTTTGCATGAGCATCTCCCAAGACCAATTCAAAGAGTTCTTTCGTCACCATGCCAGTGGTGTTTCACTGGTTACTGTTTTCGACAAAGACCGCACCCCGTTTGGCTTCACGGCAAGCTCCTTAGCATCACTAAGTGCTGAGCCTGCCTATGCAACCGTGAACCTGGCGGCGAACACCAGCACCTCAAAAATCGTTGAAGTTGGCTCTCGGGTTGCAATCCACACACTCTCGCTGGACGAATTGGCATTGGCAAAAGAACTAGCCGGACCCAGAGAAGAGCGCTTCAAGTCCGAAGGCTGGAATCTTGAGGGTCTGGCTCCGGAAAACCAAAAAGCTTCTGCAATCCTGCGCGGTGAAGTTGCCCAGATTCACAAGGTTGCTGAGAGCCTAATCATCGTGATCAAGGCTGACGAGGTTGAGTTGGGTCTGTTCCCAGTGTCACCGCTTATCTACTTCAACCGAGCCTTCATCTAAAACCCGCTTTCGCGACATGGCCCCAGAGGGACTAAGCTTTCCCTCGGAGAATTCGCCTAGTGGCCTATGGCGCACGCTTGGAAAGCGTGTTGGGTGCAAGCCCTCGGGGGTTCGAATCCCCCATTCTCCGCCACCAAAAGCCTCCAGAAAACTCTGGGGGCTTTTGACTTTTT
>CAZLKR010000014.1:18496-31999 GCA_964560155.1 uncultured Aquiluna sp. | reverse complement strand
TCTTTCGGGGCCGGCTCTACGACCCTAACGCCTGCCGCAAAGGCAGTTGTGGCATCTCAGGTTGTCAAGTTTGTAAAAGCAAAGGCTAAAACCGTTGTCGTGACTGTCACCGTGACACTCCCGAAGAATTCCTCCAGCACTTGGACCAAGCAGGTTATGGACACCGCGAACAAGCGTGGAGCCGCCGTTACAGCGGTGATTAAGTCTGAATTGAAGAAACTAACACCGGAAGAAAGCGTCCGAACCGTTTCAGTTGCAGCCAGGCGCTAGCCACAATGCAGCGATTTTCATTTGCCCGAGTCTTTGGGGGCTTTCTTGGTTGCATAGGCAAAGATTGCCAATCCGACCACTAGAGCACCTGCTCCGACGCCGTAAGAAATCACGTCTGCGCCGCGCTTAGCGTCAACAAAGATTCCAACAAAGACCACGGCGATAATCGCGACGACCACTCCGATTAGCTTGGACTTTAGATCGTCTAGATCGCGAACCTGCAGCCAGGCTGGAACTTCGATATCTTCATCAACGAAAAGCTCATAGAGACCGTATCCAATAACCAAGAGCACGGTTCCCAGCAAAATCGCGTCCACCGCGGTCAGTACCTCAACGATGGTGTCTTTCAAATATGCCTGATGCACAACCGTGTCATAGACAACTTGGACCATTGCAACGGAGCCGCGGAGCATAAGAAGCAATGCTCCAATGATCGAAGCAATGGCAGGGATGATTACTGCGTATCTGGTGAGTCCAAGGATTTTGCGCATGATTAGTTATAGCACGGTCCTCCGCAACACTTTGAGACGCGAATATCCCAATTCACTATACATAGACAACTATCTATGTAATATTAATCCATGAGTGAATGGAACTACACAAAGTGCTCCCAGCCCTTCGAAAGCGAAGCGGCTGCCCGTGAACACATGCTTTCGAGAGATTTCGCCGGCTGGATCCTGAAGAGGGAAAACGGTTATGCGGCTGTCTGTCCAACCTACCCAGAAGGCTTCTACCCTGATGCAGTCGTGGTAGCTGTGATAGAGAATTCGAAAAAGGAGCTCGCTAAGGCGACTCGCGGGTTGCAACTGAACGACTGCTGCTAAAGCGCCCTCGGCAGGAATCGAACCTGCGACCAAGAGATTAGAAGGCTCTTGCTCTATCCACTGAGCTACGAGGGCAAGAAGGCAATTCTATTGCTCCAAGATAGATAGAGTTAATCCTGCAAAAATCATTCCGCTTACAAGGGGACCAATGTCGCTTTCCACAACCCAGATTCCTGCAATTCAAGGCAGGGAAGAGCTAGTTGAAGCGGCTATTGTTCAGACTCAGAGCTGGATCGAAGAAGCAGCCAAACTCCCCACCCCTAAAGCCTCAAAGCGCTTAGCGGGATTACTGCAAGACCCAAATGGCCTGGAATTTGCGGTTGGCTTTGTTGACGGCGTTATTCGCCCAGAAGACAAAAAAGTCGCCGCCAAGAACCTCAACCAGCTGAGAAAACTCACTCCCAAGTTTTTGCCCCTCACGCTGCGCATGCTGATCTGGCTGGGTGCAGTCTTTGCCCCGATGTTCCCATTTATTGTGGTGCCGATTGCCCGCAAGGTGCTTAGAAAGATGGTTAGCCACCTGGTCATCGATGCCTCGATGAGCAAGCTTGGACCTGCACTTCGAAGAATCAAGGGCACCGGAGCAAAGCTAAACATCAACCTGCTAGGCGAAGCGGTCCTGGGTGATCTAGAGGCAAAGCGCAGACTAAATAAGACTGCAGAGCTTCTGAGCCGCAAAGACATCGACTACGTATCCCTGAAAGTTTCCGCCACCACTGCCCCGCATTCAAAGTGGGCATTCGATGAGAATGTCACCGAGGTGGTCGAACGGCTGACTCCGCTTTACGAACTCGCAATGCGCGATGGTGCCAACAAGTTCATCAACTTGGACATGGAGGAATACCACGATCTAGATCTAACGATTGAGGTGTTCAAGCGAATCCTTTCTAAGCCTCAGTTCAAGAACCTTTCCGCTGGAATCGTGCTTCAGGCCTACCTGCCAGATGCGCTGCGAGCCATGATTGACCTCCAGCAGTGGGCAGCGCTAAGAGTGCTAGCGGGTGGAGCTGCCATCAAGGTCCGAGTGGTCAAGGGTGCAAACCTGCCTATGGAGCAGGTAGATGCAGAAATGCATGGCTGGCCACTAGCCACAGTTGAATCTAAGGCGGCGGCTGATGCGAACTACAAGAGAGTTCTCAACTACGCACTGACCCCAGACCGAATCAAGAATGTCCGCATTGGCGTTGCAGGCCACAACCTCTTCGACCTGGCATTCGCGTGGACACTTTCCCAGCAGCGCGGCATCGACAACGGCATGGACGTTGAAATGCTTCTGGGAATGGCTCCTGCCCAAGCAGAGGTGGTTCGAAAGAGCGTTGGTTCTCTAGTTCTTTACACTCCGGTGGTTCACCCACAGGAATTTGATGTTGCGATTGCTTACCTAATTCGCCGCCTTGAAGAAGGAGCGAGCAAGGAGAACTTCCTCTCGAATGCCTTCCAGCTGAGCAAGCAGGATTCATTCGAAATCGAGAAGGATCGCTTCGTTAACTCGATGGCAATACTTGACGAGGAAGTGCCAATCCCCAACCGCCTACAAGACCGCCGCAATGACTCAGCCGTTACTCCGGCCGCCGGTTTTGAGAATGCACCGGACACCGATCCAGCACTAGCAGGAAACCGCATCTGGGCATACGAAATCATTAAGCGAAGCGCATCCTCAAGGCTAGGCAAGCGCGAGGTTGAAGAGCAGTTTGTGGAGACCGAAGGTGCCTTGAATCAGGCCATTGCGAACGCTGAGGCGGCGGGCGTCCAGTGGGGTAAGCGTGACCCGTACGAGCGTGCAGCCCTGCTGCACCAAATCGGCGTATTACTGGAGCGCAACCGCGGTGACTTAATCGAGGTTGCCATGAGCGAAACCGGCAAGGGTTTTGATCAAGCCGATGCTGAGGTGTCTGAAGCAATTGACTTTGCTCACTACTACGCAGAGCAAGCAAAGCGACTTGACTCCATCGATGGCGCGGTAGCGAAACCAAGAAGAGTCACACTGGTCACTCCCCCTTGGAACTTCCCAGTCGCCATTCCTGCCGGCAGTGCGATGGCAGCTATCGCTGCCGGGTCTGCAGTGGTTTTCAAGCCCGCTGGACAGGCTGCTCGCTGCGGTGCGATGGTTGCGAAACTGCTAAATGAGGTTTTGCCAGCAGGTGTTTTAGTGCCAATCCAGCTTGAGGAGCGAGCACTTGGCACTCAATTGATTTCCCACCCCGATATTGACCAAGTAATCCTGACCGGTGGCTTTGAGACCGCGCAGCTATTCCGCTCCTTCAACCCGAACCTAAGGCTGTTTGCAGAGACCAGCGGCAAGAACGCCATCATTGTTACCCCAAATGCAGATCTTGATCTTGCCGTAAAGGACATTGCCTACAGCGCATTTGGCCACGCCGGTCAAAAGTGCTCGGCAGCCTCTTTGGTGATTTTGGTCGGATCAGTTGCCAAATCAAAGCGGTTTATCAGACAGCTGGAAGATGCAGTGAAGTCCATTCACGTTGCACACCCACAAGACCCAATGGCTCAAATGGGTCCGGTCATCGAAGCACCACAGGGCAAGTTGCTTGAGGGGCTAACCAGCCTCGGAGCTGGTGAGCGTTGGCTCTTAGAGCCTCGAAAGCTCGATGACTCAGGCAAGCTGTGGTCTCCCGGAATTCGTATTGGTGTCAGGCCTGGTTCTAAGTCTCACCTAACCGAATACTTCGGTCCGATGTTGTCAATCATGACCGCTCGCAACCTAGAAGACGCGATTGCACTGCAAAATGCAGTTGATTACGGATTGACTGCTGGACTGCACTCGCTAGAGCCGGAAGAGATCAATGAGTGGATCTCCAAGGTGCAGGCTGGAAACCTCTACATCAACCGCACTATCACCGGTGCGATCGTTCAGCGTCAGCCCTTTGGTGGTTGGAAGCGAAGCTCAATTGGACCAACAGCAAAAGCTGGTGGACCAAACTACCTTGCGACCTTGTCTGATTTTGGATCCAAGGAAGCCACTCTTCGCGAGGTAATCAAGGACAAGCAGATTCTTCAGATTCTTGCCCTTGCAGCAGCTAGTGAGCTAACTGATTCGGAGGTTGAGTCACTGACTCGAGGAATCCAGAACGATATCGCGACCTTGCGTGATTACTTCACAAAGCAAACCGACCCAAGTGGATTGCAGAGCGAGCTAAATGTGTTGCGATACCTCCCCGCCGGTTGCGAACTGCGAATCAGCGAGTCTGCATCCAGGTATGACTCCTGGAGATCGATTGCCACTCTCGCTGCGATTGGTAATGGAACGGTCTCAGCCTTTGAAATCCCAGAGCGCATGCTGAAGCCGCTTCGCAAGCTTGGGGTTACGGTGAAGATTGAAACCGAACAGCAGTGGCTTGCCAGGATCACCGGCACACAAGCCCGTGTGCGCTGGATTGGAGCGAGTAACAGCATTGCGGCCGATTCACCGCTGGCAAGCTGCGAGATTGCTATCTACGGCCAAAAGCCGACCGAGTCTGGCTATGTGGAGCTACTTCCATACTTCAAGGAGCAGGCGGTAGCCATCACAGCTCATCGCTTTGGTAACCCGGTGAGGTTTATCAAGGCTCTGAAGTACTAATCGCTTCGAGGTTTAGGTAACTGGGAGTTCTCCCCAAGTCCAAGAAATAGGCACTTTTTGGGAGTAATCTTGGTGGTTGGCTGTTTTAACTAGTCACCTAAACATTCGAGGTTGAAGTTGTTCATTCTTTCCAAGCTTTCTCTTGCCAATCGCGCCGTGGTGGCGCTGATTACCGTGATCATCGCGGCATTTGGTTTTCTATCTCTAGGAAGCCTCAAGCAGGAGCTAATTCCTTCAATTGAGATCCCATCCGCTGCGATTGTCACCTCTTACGCCGGAGCATCTCCTGAGGTAGTGGACGAGCAGGTTTCGGTTCCGATTGAGAACGCTGTTTTGGGACTTGAAAACATGGAGTCCACCACCGTGACTTCGACCACTGGTCTATCAGTTATTCGAGTCTCTTTTGCATACGGCACCACCACCGCTCAGGCCACCGAGCGCCTAAACAACGCCATCAGTAAGGTCCAGGGCTCATTGCCTCAGGATGCCGAGCCACAGGTGCTCTCCGGTTCTTTTGACTCGGTGCCAATCATTGTTTTGGCTGTCGCAGCAAACGATGGCGATAACGAAGCAATTGGTCGCGAGCTTGAGCAGAGCGCACCAAGCATCTTCCAGCAGGTTGATGGTGTTCGTGATGTTGCAGTTTCAGGTGCTGTTTCAAAGCAGATCAACCTAACCGTGAACCAGGTTCGCCTAGCATCAAATGGCCTGACCCAGCGCGACATTGCAACCGCACTAACCGCTAATGGACTAGTTCTTCCTGTGGGCACTCTGACCGATGAGAACGGTTCAATTGCGATTCAGATGGGCTCTGCGGTCAACACAGTTGAGGCCATCAAGGACTTGCCACTAATCGGTGCAAGCTCGAGCCGAGTTGTAACCATCGGCGACGTTGCCGATGTGGTTTACGAGGACTCACCTGTCACCTCGATCGCTAGAACTAACGGCAAGGAATCACTAGCGGTCTCAATCACCAAGACTCCAGATGCCAACACCGTTGCAGTTTCTAACAGCATCGAAAAGCTCGTGCCAGAGCTCGAAGCTGCGCTTGGTGGCGATGTCACCATCGTGACCACTTTGGACCAGGCGCCATTTATCGAGAAGTCGATCAAGGACCTAACCACCGAGGGTCTACTTGGTTTGACCTTCGCTGTGATCATCATCTTGATCTTCTTGTTCTCGGTGAAGTCCACCCTGATTACCGCAATCTCGATTCCAACCTCGGTTCTGATCACCTTCATTGGTCTGCAAACAGCTGACTACTCGCTAAACATTCTGACTCTGGGTGCACTAACCATTGCTATTGGTCGCGTGGTAGATGACTCGATTGTTGTTATTGAGAACATCAACCGTCACCTCAGCTACGGTGAGAAGCGCAAGAAGGCTGTTCTAACCGCCGTCAAGGAAGTTTCTGGCGCGATTACCGCCTCCACCATCACCACCGTTGCGGTGTTCCTACCAATCGCTTTGGTTGGTGGACTAATTGGTGAGCTATTCAGACCTTTCGCCTTTACCGTTGCGATCTCGCTATTGGCATCGCTATTGGTATCGCTAACCATCGTTCCGGTATTGGCCTACTGGTTCCTAAGAATGCCAAAGCGTTTGGTTGCGCTCAAGGAAGCAGATCCAAAGCGCTTCGAGAAGAAGCAGCGTCACGCTGAAGAAGAGCGCGAGAAGAAGTCCTTCCTGCAGCGCGGCTACCTGCCAGCCCTGAATGGGACCCGTCGTCACCCATGGCTAACTCTGTTTGCCTCGATATTGATTCTTGGATTCACCTTCTCGTTGGTTCCTCAGCTAAAGACCAACTTCATCGATGGTGCTGGCTCTACCCAGTTCATAGCTCGCCTATCCATGCCAGCCTCAACCACTTTTGAGGACCAGGACAAGACTGCAAATGAACTTGAGCAGAAGATCATGGATGTCGAGGGTGTGAACGTTGTTCAGTCCACCGTTGGCTCAGCGGCCGATGGCAGAGTGGCATTTGGTGCGGCAGCGTCAGGAATCTCTATCACCGTTCAGGTTGACGAGAAGGTTGATGTTGAGGTTGTAAAGGCCGAGATCCTCAAGCTTGAGGTTCCTGCGGGCTCCGACCTAACCGTTGCCTCCGGTGCCGGATTTGGATCTTCTGAGACCATCGACATCGAAGTTGCATCCAGCGACAACGAGCTGCTGCAGGAAGCAGTCGACATCTTGACTGCTGAGATGGAAACCGTTCCAAACACCTCCGGTGTAACCAGCACCCTAGATGCGGATGAGCGCGTTCTAGAGGTCATCGTGGACCGCGAGAAGGCTGCTGCTCTGGGCCTAAGCGAGACCCAGGTAACCGGCATTGTCGCTTCTCAGCTTCGTCCAAGCCCGCTTGGTCGCGTAAGCATCGAGGGTGAGGATGTTTCGGTATACGTATCCGGTGCAAATGTCCCAGAGAGCATTGCGGAGATCAAGGCATTGGTAATCCCGTCCTTCACCGGATTGGTTCGCCTGGACAGCATTGCCTCGGTGGAGGAAGTTCTAAAGCCAACCTCTATCACCTCCAAGGAAGGCAACCGAACCGCAAAGGTTTCGATCGCTCCTGAGGGCGATGACCTAGGTGCCATCACTTTGGACATCACCACGAAGCTCGATGCAGTTGAGCTTCCTGCTGGTGTGACCGCAACCATTGGTGGAGCGGCAGCCGACCAGGCTGAGAGCTTCCAGCAGCTGGGTCTTGCCCTACTTGCCGCTATCGCCATCGTTTACGTGGTTATGGTTGCAACCTTTGGCTCGCTAATCCAGCCGCTACTGCTTTTGGTATCAATTCCATTCGCCGCTACCGGTGCTCTTGGACTACTACTACTAACTGACACCCCACTAGGTGTGCCAGCACTTATCGGTATGTTGATGCTGATCGGAATCGTGGTAACCAACGCAATTGTTTTGATCGACCTTGTGAACCAATATCGCAAGGAAGGTCGATCGGTTGAGGACTCCTTGGTATCCGGTGCTCGACAGAGACTCCGTCCAATCTTGATGACTGCACTCGCAACCATCTTCGCCCTAACCCCTATGGCGATGGGTCTAACCGGTAACTCGGGATTCATTTCCCAGCCACTGGCGATCGTTGTTATCGGTGGTTTGTTCTCATCGACGCTATTGACCCTGATCCTGGTTCCAACCCTTTACTGGTTGGTTGAGGGCCGCAAGGAGCACAAGGCAATTCGCATTGCTCGTCGCGAGGCGAAAGCCGCCAAGAAGGCAGAGAAGAAGCAGGCTAAGGCTGATGGAAAGGTGGCAGTTGCCGCCCCGGTCGCCGTAGCAACCGAATCCGCAAAGCCGGAGCCAGTTGTAGCAGAGGCGCCTCAGGTCGTTGAGGCACCAGAAGTTGTCGAAGAGATGACCGAGGATGCGCTTGCCGATGCTATCGCCGAGACCTTCACTCCTGCACAGCCTGCAGAGACCCCTAACCTGTCATGGTCAATCACCCAGGACGAGGTCGAGCTAGACAGCGAAGCCACCATGCAGTGGAGCGAATCAAAGACTGACACCGCTCCAATCGCAGCTATCCAGCCGGAGGAGTCACTGGACTTCCTAACCAGCGAGAACCCGATTGTGGCTGAGCCATCCGCTAAGGAGCTCAAGGCACAGCGCAAAGCTGAGAAGGCTGAGCTGAAAGCTCAGAAGAAGGCTGCCAAGAACTCTCGCCACTCTGGAGACTAGTAACTCATGGCTGACTACATAGTTTGGGTTGACTGCGAGATGACCGGTCTCGAGGTCTCAGTTGATGAGATCTGCGAGATCGGTGTCGTGGTAACCGACGGAGATCTCAATGTGCAGGATACAGGTCTGCAGCTTGTCATCAAGCCAAGCGATGCAGCACTGGCGAACATGGGCGACTTCGTGCGTCAGATGCACACTGATTCGGGTCTGATTGCTGAGATTCCAGAAGGCATAACCATTGCCGAAGCTGAAGCGCAGGTGCTGGAATACATCAAGCAGTGGGTCAAGGAAGAGCGCACCGCTCCCCTGGCCGGAAACTCAATCGGCACCGACCGCATGTTCCTAAACCGACAGATGCCTCAGCTGGACACATTCCTGCACTACCGCAACATCGATGTCTCCAGTTTAAAAGAGCTTTCTAGACGCTGGTACCCAAGGGTTTACTTCCAACTTCCTAAGAAGACCGGCAATCACCGAGCGCTGGCAGACATCCTGGAATCCATCCAAGAGCTTCGCTACTACCGCAAAGCGATCCTGGTCCCAGAGCCTGGTCCAGATTCAGAAACTGCAAAGGGTATAGCTAATTCTCTGAGCGCTGATAGAATCTAACCCGTTCTGGCTTGCCAGACATGGTGGGTATAGCTCAGCTGGTAGAGCACCTGGTTGTGGTCCAGGGGGCCGCGGGTTCAAGTCCCGTTACTCACCCCAAAGAAAAAGACCGAGGAGAAATCCTCGGTCTTTTTGCTTTATTTACTACTTAGCTCGCTCGAGAATCAACTCTCGGACTCTGGCAGCATCGACCTGACCACGCATTGCCTGCATAACAGCTCCAATTACTGCGCCAGCTGCCTGTACCTTGCCCTCTCGAATCTTCTCAAGGACATCTGGCTGATTGGCAAGAGCTTCATCGATTGCAGCAATAAGAGCGCCGTCATCAGAAACTACCTTGAGGCCACGCTTTTCGATTACAGCCTCTGGGTCGCCTTCACCGGCAAGAACACCGGCAACCACGTCTCTTGCCATGCGGTCGGTTAGCTCACCGGAATCGATTAGGTTCTGAATCTTTGCAACCTGCGCAGGAGTGATGCTGAGGTCCTGAACCGCTACATTCTCGGAATTTGCAACGCGAGCAAGCTCACCGGTCCACCACTTTCTAGCGGCCTGGGGAGCAGCACCTGCGGCAACAGTTGCCTCAACCTGATCTAGTAGGTCAGAGTTCACAACGTCGCGGAACTCCAGCTCAGCAAAGCCCCAAGCCTGCATTAGGCGCTTACGGCGAAGTGCTGGATTCTCTGGCAGTGCAGCGCGAATCTCTTCGATCCACTCAACCGATGGCTGAACTGGAACTAGGTCTGGCTCTGGGAAATAGCGGTAGTCATCGGCGTCTGACTTTGGACGACCGGCAGAGGTGTAACCGCGGTCTTCGTGCCAGTGCCTAGTCTCCTGAGTGATGGTTCCACCGTTAGCCAGAATGTGTGCCTGGCGCTGAATCTCGTAGCGCACTGCATTCTCAACAGATCGCAGTGAATTCACGTTCTTGGTTTCGGTGCGGGTGCCTAGCTTCTCCTGGCCCTTAGGGCGAAGCGATACGTTGGCATCGCAGCGAACATTTCCGCGCTCCATGCGAGCATCCGAGACATTCATGCTCTTGACGATGTCGCGAATTGCGTGAACGTATGCTGCTGCAAGTTCTGGGGCCTTTGCGCCTGCTCCAAAGACTGGCTTGGTGACGATTTCAACCAGTGGGACACCAGCACGGTTGTAGTCAACCAACGAGTATTCCGCTCCCTGAATACGACCGGTTGCACCACCAACGTGAGTCAGCTTTCCAGCATCCTCCTCCATGTGAGCACGCTCAATCAGCACCTCAAAGACTTCGCCGTCTTCTAATTCGATGTTGATCTTGCCCTCAAAGGCGATTGGTTCGTCATACTGCGAGGTTTGGAAGTTCTTCGCTAGGTCTGGGTAGAAGTAGTTCTTGCGAGCAAATCTTCCGGTTGGAGCAATCTGGCAACCAAGCGCTAAACCGATGGCGATCGAGGACTCGACAGCCTTCTTGTTCACCGCAGGCAGTGAGCCCGGTAGGCCGATACAGATCGGGCAAACATTGGTGTTTGGCTCGTTGCCGAAGATGTTTGCGCAACCGCAGAACATCTTGGACTTGGTGTTGAGCTCAACGTGAACCTCAAGACCGATTACGACCTCAAACTGCTCAATCGCCTGCTCATAAGGCATTAGTTGTTCTTTAGCCATTAGAGCACCTCCAACTTCGGGGCCTTGGCAATAAGTGGAGCTCCCCACTGGGCCAAGTACATCTGTTCAATAATCGATCCGACTCGGTACATCACAGCATCCTGCATCGCAGGAGCCAGAATCTGGACACCGGATGGCAAGCCATCCTCGGAAGCCAAACCGTTTGGAACGCTCATTCCTGGGATTCCAGCGAGGTTCGCTGGAATGGTTGCGATGTCGTTTAGATACATCGCTAGCGGGTCGTTTACCTTCTCGCCAATCTTGAATGCGGTGGTTGGCGCGGTCGGGGTAAGCAGCACGTCCACCTGGCTGAAGGCCTTTGCTAGGTCCTGCTGAATCAGAGTTCTTACCTTCTGAGCAGAGCCGTAGTAGGCGTCGTAGTAGCCAGATGACAGGGCGTAGGTACCAAGAATGATGCGGCGCTTTACCTCGGGACCAAAGCCAGCCTCACGGGTGGCAGCCATCACTCGCTCGATGGTTGGGTTACCGTCTGGAGTTACACGAAGACCAAAGCGAACCGAGTCAAACTTGGCAAGGTTCGAAGAAGCCTCGGCCGGAAGAATCAGGTAGTAGGCGGCAATCGCATACTCAAAGCTTGGGCAGTCAACCGTGACAACCTCAGCACCGGCTGCAACCAACTTGGCGATGGTGTCATCGAAGCAGGCCTTGACTCCAGGCTGGAAAGCATCGGAGTCCAACTGCTTGACTACTCCAACTCGCAAGCCCTTCACATCGGCGTTACGGACCGCATCGGCCATGGAACCGAGTGACTGTGGCAATGAGGTGGAGTCGTGCTTATCGTGACCTGCGATCACATCTTGCAAGAGTGCTGAGTCCAGAACAGTGTTGGAAACTGGACCAATCTGGTCTAGCGAGCTGGCAAGTGCAATTAGCCCATAGCGAGAAACTGCACCATAGGTTGGCTTTGCACCCACAGAGCCCGTAACAGCTGCTGGGAAACGAATCGAACCACCGGTGTCGGAACCGATAGCAATAGGAGCTAGGTGTCCTGCAACTGCGGAGCTTGAGCCACCGCCCGAACCACCAGGGATTCGAGATAGGTCCCAAGGGTTCTTGGAAGGACCATAAGCCGAGTACTCGGTTGAGGAACCCATTGCGAACTCGTCCAGGTTGGTCTTGCCAAGAATTGGAAGGCCTGCCTTGCGAAGTCTTGCCACCACGGTTGCGTCATACTGCGGAACCCACCCCTCAAGAATCTTGGAACCGGAGGTAGTTGGTGCATCGGTGGTGGTTAGGTTGTCCTTCACGGCAATTGGAACGCCGTGCAGTGGAGAAAGCTTCTCACCATTTGCTAGCGCCGCATCAGCAGCCTTGGCTGCGTTCATGGCGGTTTCGCGGTTAAGGTAAAGGTATGAGTTGGTCTTAGGGTTTAGGGCCTCGGAGCGATCAAAGAAAGCACCTGTTACCTCAACCGAAGAAACTGACTTAGAGGCAATAAGTTCAGCGAGCTCGCTGGCTGACTTGTGAATAAGTTCTGACATGTTTTACTCCTCGTCCAAGATTGCTGCGACGCGGAATCGTCCCTCTGCGCTGTCTGGAGCACCTGATAGGGCGGACTCTTGGGTGAGCGATGGCTCTACAACATCCTCACGGAAGACATTTGCCATTGGAATCGGGTGGCTGGTGGCCGCTACATCGCCCTGGACCGCCTGAGTAACAGTGGCGACCGAGTCAACGATCAAAGAAAGCTCACCGGCAAGGGTTTCAACCTCTTCATCGGTGACCAAAATTCTCGACAGCGACGCCAGGTGGCGCACTAGGTCGGGAGTAATTTCTGACATTTACTTGCTCAATTCGTATCGAAAGCGAATGGCTCAAGTTTACTTTGTGGAATCACCCAATCGAACCAGGAAAGTTGCTTCATCAATAACCTCAACGCCCAACTCCTCGGCTTTTGAAAGCTTGGAACCGGCACCGGGGCCTGCAACCACAAAGTTTGTCTTCTTGGATACCGATGAGGCTGCCTTACCACCCTGCTCAATCACCTTCGCTTCGGCTTCTTCTCTGGTCATGCTGGTCATGCTTCCAGTGATCACGATCGACATTCCCGCAAAGATGCCGGTCTTCACCACCGAGCCAGGCCCTAGGTGTCCTGGGACATCCAACTGAACTCCGGCAGCCTTCCAGCTGTCCAAGATTTCTTTGTGCCAAGGTTCCGCATGCCAATCCTGGATTGACTGAGCCAGGGTTTGACCAACACCTTCAACGGCCGAGAGTTCCTCGATACTCGCGCCAAAAATCGCATCCAGGGAACCAAAGTGATCGCAGAGTGCTCTGGCGGCAACCGGACCCACGTGCCGAATGGACAGCGACACCAAGATGCGCCAAAGTGGCTTGGTCTTGGCCTCTTCGAGATTTGCCAATAACTTCAATGCAACCTCGGCTGCTGTGCCGTCTTTCTTAGCAAAGAAGTCGACGACTTTCGGCTGGCCATTGGCATCGTGCTTTGGCAAGCCGGTATCGCTATCCAAAACCAATGACTTGATCGGAAGCAGCTTCTCGATGGTGAGACTGAACAAGTCTGCTTCCGAGAGCAGGGCTGGCTCGAGTGGGGCTAGCGGCTGAGTTAGTGCAGTTGCCGAAACATATCCCAAAGCTTCAATGTCCAAGGCTGAGCGTGAGCCGATGTATGCAATTCGCTCGCGCAACTGAGCCGGGCAGCCTCTGGCATTCGAGCAGCGCAGATCAACATCACCCTCCGCAGCTGGCGCAAGCGGGGTGCCGCACTCCGGGCAGGCATCCGGCATTACAAATTCACATTCGGTTCCATCGCGAAGCGAAACCACTGGTCCCAAGATTTCTGGGATAACATCACCGGCTTTTCGAAGCACAATGGTGTCGCCGATGAGAATGCCTTTGGAT
>CAZLKR010000014.1:0-18486 GCA_964560155.1 uncultured Aquiluna sp. | reverse complement strand
ACCTGATCTTGGTTGTGCAGAGTTGCAAATTCGACCTCGCTACCAGCAACCACAACCGGAGCCAAGACTGCGAAAGGTGTTGCTCTTCCGGTGCGACCAATTGAAACTCGAATGTCCAACAGCTTGGTGTTTACCTGCTCTGGCGGGAACTTATAGGCAATTGCCCACCTTGGGGCACGCGATGTTTTGCCCAGTTCCTGCTGACGCGAAAGGCTGTCTACCTTGATGACAACACCGTCAATCTCGTGCTCAATTTGGGCTCGCTGAGCGTTGAGAGACTGAATGTATTGGTAGGCCTCGGCTGCACTTTCCACAACTTCGAAGCGTTCTGTGGTTGGAAGACCCCAGGTTTTGAGCTGGGCGTAAACCTCACTCTGAGAGGAGATATCTCCCTGCCATAGCGCAAACCCATGAACAAGCATTCGCAGCGGTCTTGAAGCGGTGACGCTTGGGTCCTTTTGACGAAGCGAGCCGGATGCGCTGTTCCTTGGATTAGCAAAAGGCTTGCCGCCTGCGGCAACGATTGACGCATTCAGCTGGGCGAAATCATCAATCCCATAGAAAACCTCACCGCGGATTTCGATGACCTCGGGGTGGTTAGTGCCGGATAGTCGATGTGGGATGGATTTGATGGTCAGCACGTTTGCAGTTACGTCTTCACCAACCTCACCATCGCCGCGGGTGGCGGCTTTAGTGAGAACACCGTTTTCGTAGGTCAGCGAAACTGCTAAGCCATCGATCTTTGGCTCGCAAAGAAACGGCCCGCCCTCTACCCTTTGTGCCCAGGTTAGAAAGTCCTCTTCGCTAAAGGCGTTGTCCAAACTGAGCATCTGCTCGCGGTGACGAACCGGAGAGAAAACTTCAGAAGCTGCTCCACCAACTCTTTGGGTTGGGCTCTCTTCGATAAATTCTGGGTGCTCTGCCTCGAGCTGCTTGAGCTCTTTTTCGAGCTGGTCATACTCGGCATCTGAGATCAAGGTCTCGTTCTCGAGGTAGTAGGCGTTTCGGTAGCGCTCGATCTGACTTCTAAGTTCTTCGATGCGCTCAGCAGCGTTAGACATTAGCCACCGCAGCACTTACCGTGCGATCGATAGTGGTCTGCCCCAAAACCCTGGTGCCGTTATACAGCACTGCGGTTTGCCCCGGGGCAACACCGTAGAGCCGCTCCTTGAGATTGATGACAAGCTCACCATTGACCAGTTGCGCCGTGGCATCGATTGCCTCGCCGTGAGCACGAACCTGGACCTGGCAGTCAAACTCAATCTCGGGATGCTCGGGTGCTTTGCCACACCAGGAGTATCTTGACCCTGCCAGCTGAGCAATCAACAGTGCAGCTTCTGGACCAACCACGACCTCTTTGGTCTTTGGTCGAATCTCGAGAACATATCTTGGCTTGCCGTCTTTGGCAGGACGTCCAAGATTTAAGCCTTTGCGCTGCCCGATGGTGTAGCCAACGTGCCCATCGTGGGTGCCAACCTGATTGCCATCCTGATCAATAATCACGCCAGGCTCTGCGGAGGTGAACTCCTTTAGCCAATCTCTGGTGTCGCCCTCTGGGATAAAGCAGATGTCATAGGAATCTGGCTTATTGGCAACACTCAGGCCTCGCTCGTCGGCCTCTTTGCGAACTAAGTCCTTTGAGGCGGTTGCGCCAAGTGGAAACAGCGAGTGCCTGAGCTGCTCGGCGGTTAGAACTCCCAGCACATAGGACTGGTCCTTTGCCATCTCTAAGGACCTGTGAAGTTCTAGATTGCCCAACTCGTCTTCAAAGATGGAGGCGTAGTGCCCAGTGCAGACCGCATCGAAACCAAGGGCAAGGCCACGCTCCAAAAGTGCTGCAAATTTGATGCGCTCGTTGCACCTCATGCAAGGGTTTGGTGTTCTGCCGGCTTGATACTCGGCGACAAAGTCATCGACGACATCTAGCTTGAAGCGCTCTGAGAAGTCCCATACGTAGAAATCGATGCCTAGCTTGTTGGCAGCGCGCTGAGCATCCATCGAGTCTTCGATGGTGCAGCAGCCGCGAGATCCAGTGCGCAAGGTGCCAGGCATTCGCGAGAGAGCTAAGTGAACTCCGACCACCTCGTGGCCCACATCTACCGCGCGTGCAGCGGCCACAGCGGAATCAACTCCACCACTCATCGCCGCTAAAACTCGCATTAGACAAGTCTAAATTGCTTATGGCCCTAGCGACCCTGTCCAGCCCTAAGTGCCGTTGAGTAAACCTCGGCAATTGCGGATGTGAATAACTGAATATCTGACTTAGTTGTGGAGTGACCCAGCGATACTCGGATCACAGATGATGCTTCAGATTCGTCATAACCCATGGCCAATAGCACGTGAGATGCGCCTAACACCCCAGCCTGACAGGCACTTCCCGCAGAGACGCTGATGCCCTTTTGATCAAGCAGAAACAGCAGCGAATCGCTCTGCGCACCAGGCAGGATGAAACTTGCGGTGTGGTCGATTCTTGAACCAGAGATGGTCTTTTTTACCTGCGGAATCTGAGCTAGCAAGTCAGTCTCGAGCTGATCCCGCAGTGTTTTGAGCGTGGCCTCGCGCTCAGCCATGTCTTCAATGGCGAGCATTGCCGCTTTGGCAAGACTTAGGGCATGTGGGTAGTTCATGGTTCCGGAGCGCAGGCCGCGCTCCTGTCCCCCGCCATGAATCAGCGAGATGGGCTTTTGGTTTCTGGAAACCAGTAGTGCTCCGACTCCAATCGGTGCTCCAAGCTTGTGTCCCGAGATTGACATGGCGGCTAGCCCAGAATCTGCAAACGAAATTGGCGTGTGTCCAAATGCTGCCACCGCATCCGAGTGCACCGGAATCCCATGCTGATTGGCGAGTTTCGAAATGGCAGGAATGTCCCAAATGGCGCCGGTTTCGTTATTCACCCACATAAGCGAGACCAGTGCGATTTCATCTCCATGCTGAGACAAAAATCCTTGGTAGACAGCTAGATCAAGCTGGCCAGTTTTATCAACTGGAATCCAAAGCACCTGGGCACCCTCATGGGTTTCGAGCCACTGAATTGGATCAATCACTGCGTGATGCTCGGTGAGGGCCGAGATTATGTACTTGCGAGTTTTTTCTTGCTGGCGCTGCCAGAAAAAGCCTTTGATGGCCTGGTTATTGGCTTCCGACCCGCCGGATGTGAAAATCACCTCTGCCTGATTGCAATCCGCGACCTTGGCCAATAGTTCTCTGGCCTGCTCCAAAAGCTCTCTGGTTTCCCGACCGTGAGCATGAACCGAGGAGGGATTTCCTAGGTGCGCGAGAGCCTCGAGATAAGCTTCCAGCGCCTTTGGTCGCACCGGTGTGGTGGAGGCGTGGTCCAGAAAGACCGACATGACTCAAGCCTAATTGCCCAAGCCATCAATCGTTCGGTTGCTAGGGTGGGAACTTGATTTAGATGATGGATTCGCAAACCGAGAAGCTCACCGAGCCGCTTGGCCTAACCCTTTTGGATGGCGGCGGAGTTTTTTCGACCTGGTCAGAATCTGCCACCAGTATCGAGCTTCACATTCTCAACCCAGAAGACACCTCAGTTTCGGATCATGTTTTGCCGCTAGAGCAAGGCGCCGCAGGGATTTGGTCGGTTGGAGATGACCGGCTGGAAACAGGAATCAAATATGTGCTCAGGGCTAGTGGCCCAGAGGGTCCAAGGCATGCCTTTGATCCGATGCGAAACCTACTCGACCCTTACGCCAAGGGACTGGTTCGCGAGTCCCCTAAGGACTACCACTGCGTAGCGGTGGATCGCAGCTTTGACTGGGAGTCGGTTGCAAAGCCAGCTACTGCCCTCTCGGAATCGGTGATTTACGAGGCGCATCTTCGAGGACTCACAAGAATCAATCCAGCCATTCCGGAAGAGATACGTGGTTCCTACGCGGCCTTGGGTCACCCGGCCACCATTGATTACCTAAAGAACCTCGGTATCACGGCCATAGAACTACTGCCAATTCAGACCTTTATCTCCGAGCCACGACTTGTGAACCTCGGGCTAATCAACTACTGGGGTTACAACACCATCAACTACTTCTCCCCGCATATGAGATACGCGGCTGAAGCCACCCGCGCACTGGGCCCAGATCACATTCTTCGAGAACTCAAGACCGCGATTCGCGAGCTGCACCGAGCCGGCATTGAAGTGATTTTGGATGTGGTTTACAACCACACCGCTGAGGGCGGCTCCAAGGGCTTGACCTACTCCTACCGTGGCTTGGATAACTCCAATTACTACCGCCAGGACGATCAGGGCAACTATCACGACACCACTGGATGCGGTAACTCTTTGAACTTTGCCAACCCGATGGTGCAAAGGCTCACGCTTGACTCGCTGCGCTACTGGACCGAAGAGCTGCAAATCGATGGCTACCGCTTTGACCTAGCTGCAACCTTGGCAAGAGATGAGAACAACCACTTCAACCCAGAGCATCCGCTACTGCAGGCGATGCAGCAAGATCCAATCATCTCCAAGGCCAAGCTCATTGTTGAACCCTGGGATGTTGGAATGGGTGGCTGGCAGACCGGCAACTTCCCTGCAGGATTCCCAGAGTGGAATGACCGCTACCGCGACTCAGTTCGCAAGTTTTGGCTAGCCGATGTGGCTCAGGCTCGAACCAACGGCAATCACGGCAGTGGCGTGCAGGAGCTTGCCGGGCGAATCTCTGGCTCACAAGATTTGATGAATAATCGCCAGGGCCCCAACGCCAGCCTGAACTTTGTAACCGCTCACGATGGCTTCACGCTCTGGGATTTGGTCACCTACAACGTCAAGCACAACTCCGCCAATGGCGAGGGTAATCGCGATGGTGCGAACCACAACATCTCCTTCAACCATGGTTTCGAGGGTGAATCACCTAACCCATCGATTAGCTACGCCAGAAGAAAAGCAGCCAGGAACCTGATGGGCACCTTGCTGCTATCGGCCGGTGTGCCAATGATTACGGCCGGTGACGAGAGATTGAAAACCCAGTCGGGTAATAACAATGCCTACTGCCAGGACAACGTCATCACCTGGCAAAACTGGGATCCAAATAACCACCAGTTGGATTTTGAGAAAACCGTTTCGCATCTAATCTCACTGCGAAAGAAATACCCAGCGCTTCGCCCAAACAGCTTTACCAAGATTGATGAGCCAACCCAAGAGCACGACCAGATGCTTTGGTTTTCGATCCGCGGCGATGAGATGACCATCGAGGATTGGCATAACTCGGAGCGCCGCACCCTGCAGCGGTTGGCATATCACCTCATGGAGGACGGCACCAAACAAGGTATTCACCTGGTGATAAACGGCACCGAGGCCGTGAAGAACGTGACGCTTCCCCAGCTAAAGGGTGTCACCGAGTATGAATTGCTTTGGGATAGCTCATTAGAGTTGCCACCCAAGCGATCGGTAGTTTTAGAAGCTGGAACCAACCTGCGCATGGTGGAAACCAGCATGCAATTGTTTATCGTTCGCTAACCAATTGCGTGGTTTACAACCCTTAGGGCCACAAACTCACTAAATTGACAACGTGGGTAATGAAAATAAAGTCATCGGTCGCATTCCAATCAGCAAAGTCTGGCCTGAGGTTGATGGTGGCGACTTTCCCGCCAAGGCCTTCCTGGGTGAGGTCATCGAATTCGGTGCGACGTCGTTTCGCGAGGGTCACGACCTAATTGGCGTTGAACTACTGCTCACGTCCCCTAAGGGCGAGACCCAAAGAATACGACTAGCAGAGGGCCGTCCTGGTCGTGATGAGTGGATTACCAAAATCCAACTCGAGCATTTAGGTACATGGAGCTTTACGGTCAGCGCCTGGGATGACGAGTATCACACTTGGCTGCACAACACCGAAGCAAAGCTCCAGGCTTCGGTTGATGAAGAACTGATGATGCTCGAGGGTGAGCGTCTCCTAAAGCGTCTGGCCGAAAACGCCAAGGGCAAAGACAAAAAGGCACTGTCCGAGTTTGCACAGGAGCTAGTAACCCAAGGCTCTACTCCTTCGGAACGTCTAGAGGCAGCACTAAAGGCTGGCTTGACCGAGCTTGCGGGCAAAAACCCACTTCGCAACCTTGAGACTATGAGCGAACCAAGGACTGTGCTCTGCGAGCGCCGACTCTCTGGATCCGGTGCCTGGTATGAATTCTTCCCTCGCTCCGAAGGTGCAGTCAGACAAAAAGACGGCTCTATCGTCAGCGGTAACTTCAAGACGGCGACCAAGAGCCTTGCTCGAGTGAGCCAAATGGGCTTTGAGGTGCTTTACCTCCCGCCGGTTCACCCAATTGGCACCTCACACCGCAAGGGACCAAACAACACTTTGATCGCAGGTCCAAACGACCCTGGCTCCCCATGGGCTATTGGCAATGCTGCCGGCGGTCACGACACCATCCACCCAGACCTTGGCACCGAGGCAGACTTCAAAGCTTTTGTGAAGGCTGCCAACAAGCTGGGCATCGAAGTAGCGATGGATCTAGCGCTTCAGGCCTCTCCTGACCACCCATGGGTTAAGGCCAACCCGCAGTGGTTCACTCACCGAGCTGACGGTTCTATCGCCTACGCCGAGAACCCTCCAAAGAAGTATCAGGACATCTACCCGGTGAACTTTGACAATGACCCGCAGGGCATCTTTGACGAGGTGCTGCGGGTCGTGAACAAGTGGGTATCCGCTGGCGTGAAGATCTTCCGAGTTGATAACCCTCACACCAAGCCGGTGGACTTCTGGCAGCGCTTGATTGCGGCTGTAAATGCTAAGCACCCTGAGGTTATCTTCCTGGCCGAAGCGTTTACTCGCCCGGCCATGATGCATGCCCTTGGTAAGGCAGGCTTCCAGCAGTCTTACTGCTACTTCTCCTGGCGTAACCGCAAGGATGAGCTAGTTGAGTACCTAAACGAACTTGCTCACCAAAGCGCTGACTTCTTTAGGCCTGCGCTTTGGGTAAATACTCCTGACATCCTCACCAGCTACCTGCAGTTTGGTGGCAAGCCAGCCTTCAAAATTCGTGCCAGCATTGCTGCCACCGCAGGTGCTACCTGGGGCATGTATGCCGGCTTCGAGCTTTATGAATCTGTCGCCCGCCCCGGCGCTGAGGAGAACATCGACAGCGAGAAGTTTGAGATCAGGATTCGCGACTGGGATGCCGCACTAAAGTCTCAAGAAACTTTGATTCCAAGAGTCACCCTGCTCAACAAGATTCGCAAAGAAAACCCAGCGCTGCAGCAGCTGCGCAACCTGGTTACCCACTACAGCGATGACCCGGAGGTCTTGGTTTACTCCAAGCACCTAAGTGCTGAGCACAATGGCGGCAAGGCGAACACGATCTTGGTGGTTGTGAACACCGACCCGCACTCGGTTCGTGAGACCACCGTGCACCTCGACCTTGCTGCTTTGAATGCCAAGGGCGAGATCAAGGTGACAGATTTGATTACCGGGCAGAAGTTTGTCTGGGGAGAGCACAATTACGTCCGCCTAGACTCCTTCACAGAACCTGCCCACATCTTGAGAGTTGAGTCATGAATCCAGAAGCCGAAGGCTTACAACTCTTAGCTGAATCTCGGCACCACAGTCCACACTCGATTCTCGGACTGCACCAAGATGGCAAAGACTGGGTGATTCGTGCGCTAAGGCCATTTGCCAAGAGCGTGGTAGCCAAGGGCAAAAAAGACAGCTTTGAACTAACTCACCGCTTTGGTGGGGTCTGGGAATACCTAGGTAAGGGCAAGCTTCCGGGTGATTACCGTCTTGTTGCTTCCTACGAGTCCGCTCCCGACTGGATTAGCGATGACCCCTACCGCTTCCTACCGATGATTGGTGATTTGGATATGCACCTAATCGGTGAGGGTCGTCACGAGCAGCTTTGGCAGGCACTTGGCGCTCACTATGTTGAGCAAAAGGACTCATTGGGTGACACCTCGGGTGTGAGCTTTACAGTCTGGGCTCCAAACGCTCAGGCGGTTCGCGTGGTGGGAGATTTCAACTCTTGGGATGGCACCTGCTACCCGATGCGCTCTATGGGTGGCACCGGTATCTGGGAACTGTTTATCCCAGGGGTGAAGCCGGGAGCGCTCTACAAGTTCCAGATTCTCACTAAGGCTGGCAACTGGATCACAAAGATTGACCCAATGGCAAGGCGCACCGAAGTGCCACCGGCAACCTCATCGGTGGTGGATGTCAGCGACTATAAGTGGCGCGATAAAGACTGGATGAACCAAAGGGCTAGAACCGATGCCCTAAAGGCTCCGATGTCTATCTACGAACTCCACCTTGGATCTTGGCGGGGACCTAAGAACTATCGCGAGTTAGCTCCTGAGCTAATCGGACACGTGAAGTACCTGGGATTCACTCACGTAGAGTTCATGCCGCTAGCCGAGCACCCATTTGGCGGCAGCTGGGGCTACCAGGTGACCGGCTACTACGCACCAACCGCTCGCTTTGGCACCCCTGATGACTTGAAGTACCTGATCGACGAGCTGCACAATGCTGGTATCGGTGTGATTCTGGACTGGGTTCCAGCCCACTTCCCCAAGGACGACTGGGCACTGGCTCGCTACGACGGTGAAGCGCTTTACGAGGATGCCGATCCACGTCGCGGTGACCACCCGGACTGGGGAACGCATGTCTTTAACTTTGGCCGAACCGAGGTTAGAAACTTCCTGGTTGCAAATGCCAGTTACTGGCTAGAAGAGTTCCACATCGATGGCCTACGCGTCGATGCCGTTGCCTCAATGCTGTATTTGGATTACAGCCGCAAGGATGGCGAGTGGCTGCCAAATATCCACGGTGGCCGAGAGAACCTGGATGCGATTAAGTTCCTGCAGGAAACCAATGCCACCGCGTATCGCCGCAACCCAGGCATCATGATGATCGCCGAAGAATCAACCGCCTTCCCAGGCGTTTCAGCACCGACCGACTTTGGTGGTTTGGGCTTTGGCTTTAAGTGGAACATGGGTTGGATGCACGATTCGCTGGAATACATTCAGCGTGACCCGGCCTGGCGAAAGTATCACCACGGTGAAATCACCTTCTCGATGCTCTATGCCTATGACGAAAAATTTGTATTGCCAATTAGCCACGATGAGGTAGTTCACGGCAAGGGATCGCTTTTGGCAAAGATGCCAGGCGATCACTGGCAAAAGCTTGCAAACATGCGTACCTACTTGGCATTTATGTGGACCCACCCTGGCAAAAAGCTTTTGTTCATGGGTCAAGAATTTGCCCAGCCCAGCGAGTGGAGTGAATCTAGGGACTTGGACTGGTGGCTACTCGATCACCACCCACACCGCGGCATGCAGCAGCTGGTGAGCGATATGAACAAGCTCTATGTCGAGAACCGAAGTCTTTGGGAGCTGGATCACGACCCAGAAGGCTTCCAGTGGATCGATGGTGGCAACGCCGATCAAAACATCTTGAGCTTTCTAAGATTTGATGCCGCCGGCAATCCAATTGCGGTGGTGGTGAACTTTGCCGGTCACCCATATCACAACTTCAGACTTGGGCTGCCAAAGCCTGGGCACTGGAAAGAGATTATGAATACCGACGCTGAGGTTTATGGCGGCAGCGGAGTTGGAAACTTTGGTGGGGTTCAGACTCAAGAGCACCAGAGCCACGGCAGGCCATACTCGGCAGAGATTACCGTCCCACCCTTGGGTTCGGTTTGGCTAAAGCTTTCCTAGAACATCATCGAAGCAAGTTTTCTTCTTGCTCCTAAGACAGCCTCGTGCGAATCACCGGTCACGGTGAATAGATCGAGCAAGCGAGCTCTAATTTGATCGCGCAAGTCGAAATCAACCGCAAATCGGTTTAGCAACAGCTCAAAAGCATCTTCCGCCGCACCCGAGATCAAAACCTGGTCGGCCTGCGCGAACAACTTGTCCAACTCGGTTTCAGTCACAGGGTTCTGCAATCTGTGCAGCAACTGAACCTGAGCCAAGCCGGCCTTGATTTCCTGGTCGCTTGGATACTCAACCACGAGTTTTTCAAACTTGGCCAAAGCATCCACTAGGTCACCGCGCTCAACCGCATCAACCGCTGCCTGGTGCTCTGGAGTGAGCTTCTTTGCGGGTTCCGCGGCAACCTCTGAGACAGTAACCGTGCCGGTGAGATTGCTCTGGGCTGCCATTTGCAATACCGATCCAAGCACCTGGACCAACTGCTCTTGGTTTATAACGCCCTTGAATAGCGGGGTTGGAGCTCCGGCAAGAATTGCTGCCATCGCGGGAGCTTCGCTAACACCAATGGCCTGCGCCAATTGCGGCGAAGTCCTCAGATCCACCTGAATACCGGCAAACCTTCCCTTGGCAGCGGCGATAACCTGCTCCACAAGGCCGCTGACGGCGTTAGAGGCTTCAGAACCGTCAACTATGAGCATCAGCACTGGAACGCTCTCAGAAAGCTGCAGGTAGCGTCTGAGTACCTGCTCATCGGCAGGGACTAGCCAACCTGCAACGGCATTGCCTGCAGCCTGAGGTTGGTTGGTCAGCTTTGAAAGATCAAATGCACCGGAGAAATTACTCATCGCGCTCCTAGCGATACTGCGGTCAAAAGTTGCTGGGTCGCACCCAGCAGTCGAACCCTGGATTCTGAGCCTGCTGCCGGCATATGGAATAGCAGCATCGCCCCGTATCTGGTCTCAATACCAGTTGCGCTTCCACCTGCACCCAGCAGGATCGCCTCCTGGCCCGAGATAGCAACGGCATCGCCCGGTGACTTAGGGATGATTGTGTAGGTATCGATCATGTAGATACCCACCAGAGCACCACCTTCACCCGAGGTGAGCAGCACCATATCGTCCGGTGAAATCTTGTGGTCGAAGGTCACATTCGCATTGCTCAAGGTCTGAGCAAGGGTCTGCTGAACCGATGAGACATCGGTGATGTATTGGTTATCGCCATCCATCAGGATGCTCCAGGTCGAATCTGGGCCTTCATTCAAAAGACTTCCGACTGCAGTGGCCAGATCGCTAGGTGGCATAAGGAGGAACTTGCTGTCTTCCTTTACGGTGTTAGCACCAATCTCCTCTGCGGCAACCTCAGGGAAATCTACGCCGGGAAGAATGTCCATGTAGTGGTAGAGCCGGTACTGATCGCGCGCACTCTCCTGGCGCAAAATCATCATGGTCAGGGTCTGCTCACCGGTTACCACCATTACCGACCTCGGCCAGGTATCGGTGGCTGAAGGCAGGAACAGCTGGATTGGTGATGCCAAAAGCGGAGCTGGAGGCTCAGAGTTTTCGGTGCGGCGAGCGATGTTATAGGCGGCTCTTCTTGCCACCAGTGCAGGGCCGGTCACTCTGGCTTCAATGCTCTCGCGATTTAGTTCTGCATCTGCCTCTGAGACCACAGCTGTAATCTCCTCGAGCACTCGCTTGAGTTGGTCCTTAGTCATAACTGGAGTCAGGGTGTCTTGGGCAGGAGACGGGCTTGGGCTCAGAACCGGGTTCTGGTAATCCGGGGTGCAGCCCGCAAGGGTTGCTGGAATCAGGACCAAAGCTGCGAATTTGAGCGCTCTGGCCTGACGCCTTGAAGTTGGTTGCTGGGAAGGTTCCGGCTTCTTCTTTTTGAAATTCGGGAACTCAATCTGGAATTTTGGTCGCCTCGGGCCACGCCAGTAGCGGGTGATGCGGGACTTGCGGTAGTTGGTGATGAATAGCCACAGGCTCCAGATCGCACCCGCGAGCATCAGTCCAAGTCCAACCATCGTGATCGGAGCAATTGGTGCACCCTGGTCTGGAAGATCCCACTCGATCATGATCTTTCTTGGTGCAAGGTCAACTCCCTTAGCGGCGATGAGCACCCCGACCTCGTTGCCTTCCGGCACAGAAATCTTGCCCTCAAAATCTTCTGCCACCTCAAGTCTCCAAAGATCTGAACCGCGAGGATCCGCTAGCTCTCCCCCGCCACTTCGCTCAACCTCGGAGATGATGACCTCTTCCTTGGCTTGGTTTACACCCAGCCTGGCCTCGGTGTATTGGGCTTTGCCAATCCATCCGACAATGTCTGACTCCCTACCGGCGGCAAGGAACACCTCACCATCGTTATTCGCGGTCACGGAGACCTTGCCCGGATAGGCGGTTAGGACCTTGTTTGGAATCATCACATAGGTAGTTGGAGTCGTAAGTTCTGCTTCAGCAACAATCAAATTCAGCGGTTGATTCTCGAGCTGATTAGCAAGCCCAATTGCGGTTAGCGTAAGTCCAACCACGAACGTGGTGATGGAAAGCCAAAAGCGCAACAAACTAACTCCGTAGGTTTGTATCAGTCGTGCAAGTTTACCCCGAGTGGCGGATTCTGGCCCAAGTCCATGGCTCTTCGATCTCACCTGTGGGTGCAAATTCGCAAATCAACTGGTGGCAACAGGGTTATTGGCCCAAAGGTGCGTAACTTGGTAGTTGGTGCATGATGGAACGGGACCCGATGGAACAGAAAACTAGACTCACCGGTGGCTTCCAAATAGGCCTAACCGCAGGTCTTGGTGTGATGACCGCCATCTTGATCGCAACTGCTGTCTCTCAGCTGGCAACCGTCATTACCTACATTGTCTTAGCGCTGCTTTTGGCACTCGGCCTAAACCCGCTAGTCAAGCTTCTGGAAAAGATCAAATTCCCAAAGATTTTGGCCATCACCGTTGTGGTTCTGGGCTTCTTTGGCACGATTGCACTGTTGATCGCCATGGCTTTACCGCTTGCCATCGAAGAGGCGACAGTGCTGGTCTCTCAGGTTCCTACCTTGATTGCAAACTTCTTTAGCTTGGAGTTGATCTCGCAGTGGGATCAGCGACTAGGCGGCTCACTTACCAACGCCAGCAACGGCGTAATTGACTTTATTTCCAACGCCGAGAATTGGCCCACGCTGCTAGGCGGAGTCTTTGAGGTTGGCCTGGGTGTTGTGAGCACGACCTTCGGCGTGATCCTGGTAGGAATCCTCACCCTCTACTTCATGGCCTCACTTGACGAGATGAAGAACTACCTCTCCAAGCTGGTAGCAAGCTCAAAGCGCGAGGGGTTTTTGAGCATCAGCGATCAGATCTCGGCATCGGTGGGTCGCTGGGTGATTGGTCAGCTTTCAATCGCACTGATTCATGCCACCGTGGTTTTCACATTCCTCAGCATCGTTCAAGTCCCATTTGCGTTGCTACTGAGCTTTATCGCATTCTTGTTCGCACTGGTGCCGCTGGTCGGTCCGGTAATCGCATTTGTATTGATCACCTCGCTGTCGCTGCTCACCGGGTTTGAGACCGCAATTGCGGTTGGGATTTTCTACCTGATCTACCTGCAGATTGATGCCTACCTAATTAGCCCAAGGGTTATGAAGAAGGCGGTTTCAATCCCATCTGCTGCGGTGGTTATTGCCGCTCTTGCCGGAGGAACGCTCATGGGTGTCTTGGGTGCCCTAATCGCAATTCCAATTGCGGCCAGTGCGCTTTTGATCATCCGCGAGGTTTGGATGCCGAAGCAGGAACTTAGCTAGAAGTGGGTTGGGAGCGGTGCTGATCCCGGCACCACGATCTCACTAATTGCATCAAGTGCTTTCCTGGTGGCGTTTTCACCCACCCAAAGATGCTTCTCACCATCAAAGCCCATGACCTTGGCGTGTGGCACGATGGCAAAGCGCTCAGCGGCTTCTTGCGGCTTTAGATAGTCATCTTCGCCAGGTACCAGTGCAATAAGTGGCTTACCAAACTCATTCCAGCGCAATAGGTCGGCATCGGTTGCTCTGTGCAGCGGAGGCGAAATCAAAATTGCTCCGGAGATCTGGTGATTTGGACCGTATTTGATCGCGAGCTCGGTTCCAAAACTCCAGCCCAAAAGCCATAGGTTTTCAAGTCCACGCTCCTGGCAAAAGCGAACCGCAGCTGCCACGTCGAACTCTTCGGCAACGCCCCCATCGAATGAGCCCGTAGATGCCCCTCTTGGCGATTGCGTGCCGCGGGTGTTGAACCGAAGAACAGCCACATCAATTAGCGCTGGGAGGCGGTTTGCCGCCTTGCGGTAGAGGTGAGAATCCATAAACCCACCGTGGGTTGGCAGCGGGTGCAGTGTGATCAAAGTGGCTTTGGGCTTGCCACTAAGTGGCAGCGCTAACTCGCCAACCAGAGTCTGGCCATCGAGAGTCGAAAGGGTTATCTCTTCACGCAAACCTGGCAATTGGGTTGCCGCACGTATTTCTTCCATTAGGGCAAAAGTCCGTCGAAGATCTTGAAGCAGTGATTGTGGAAGTGGCGCCTGGTCTGCACTCCGCGATGGGTGTCCCACGCAACCGTATGCATCACGCCAGGCTCAATAGCGATAACGCATACCGGGCAAAGCCAGCTTTTACCTTCTTCAGCACTTTTGCCATTGGTTTGCTGGACGGTGAACTCAACCCCGCGCTTTACCACGGTGTGTGGCAGCGACATTTTGAGCATTGAAAAATCTAGTTCGCGATACTGAGGTTCTGGATTTCCCCTGCGTCTTTTACCACGCATGGTTAGTACCAGTTGTGCTCGTTGGAGTGAGCTAGCGCTCCACAAGGTGACTGGTAGCGGTTATCGATATAACCAAGACCCCACTTGATCTGGGTGGCTGGGTTGGTTCGCCAGTCTGGTCCAGCCGATGCCATCTTGTTGCCAGGTAGCGACTGTGGGATGCCGTAGGCACCGGATGAGCGGTTCAGTGCATTCCAGCGCCAGTTACTCTCACGCTCCCAAAGCTTTACGAGGCACGAGTACTGGTGATAGTCCCAGCCCTTTGCTTCCACCATGTCAAGTGCGATGCCCTTGGCGGTACCTGGGACCGGGAATGGTGCTCCGTCAACGAATAGTTTGGCAACACCTTCGCCAGAGAGAATCTCAAATGAACCACGGGCGTAACCCTCGCCATCAACCGCGATGAATGTCAGCTGCTGATTTTGCTCTTCCTGGGCCTCGAAAACCTGAATGGTATCGGCCGATGCCATGGTGCCGGAGTAAGGATCAACCGCAGAAACCATGACCAAAGAGGAAGCGAAAAAGAATCCAAGGGTCGGCAAAGAACGCGACTTTGCGCGCGGCTTTGAACCATGTCTACCCAAGGTGCTCCTTATGTGCAGTCTCTAAGCCTAAACGCACAGGGGAAAATCGGCAATCAGCCAAGCAGTTCTTGGCGATGCAGCGCGGAGCCAACTGCGCCCAAAAACTCATCCACTTGGCCTCTGTCGTAGCCATTAGAGGCGCGTCCAAGCGAGATTGTTCTAAGTTCAAAAGTGCTTGGAGCAACCAGTGTGCCGCGCTTGATATCGATTCTTTTAATCAGGGCATTCACCAGTCTGGGGCTGTATCCCTGGGATGCGGAGGCAAATCTGGCCTTTGGCTCTGTTTCGAGAACTTGCTTTAGCAGCCTGAGAAGCGCTGCGAGGTCTGTGGCGGCTTTGGCTTTGCCGTGGCGCTTTAGGTCTCGCTCTAATTCGCGAATTTCAAAAGCATCGGCAGCTTTTGCAATTGCCTCATCCACCGCTGGAATTTGGTAACCGCCCTTGACCAAATCAAACTTGGCAACCGCAACAACCGCAGAGTTTAGGATCTCGCGATCTGGGTTTTCGTGCTGACTTTGCACCCTGAACATAAGCGCATCAACCTGCTTGGGGTCATACCCCTGCAGTCTTGCGCTAGCCACTGGGAAGTTCATTAGCTAAAACATTACGTGAGATAGCAAGTAGGCGACAAAGGTTGAGGGCAAAAGGGAATCTAATCGATCCATCATGCCACCGTGACCGGGCAATACGTTCCCCATGTCCTTCACCTCAAGGTCTCGCTTGATTAGCGATTCCGAGAGATCCCCCATCACTGAGCTCACTAGCAACGCTGCTCCGAAGAGCAGCCCAAACCAAATAGATGCTCCGGTTACCCACGCTGTGATTAGGCCACCGAAAAGTGCACCGATGATTGAGGCGAATAGCCCTTCCCAAGTCTTTTTAGGGCTGATCACCGGCGAGAGCTTGGTTTTTCCAAAGAATCGACCAATTAGGTAGCCAAAGGTGTCAATCGACACAACTGTGATGACCAAACCAAAGATCCAAGCCGTGCCATTTGGGCCGGCAATCAGCAAGCCACCAAAGCTCAGCAGTAGCGGAACATAAAACAATGCCCAGTTGCTGGCGCCGAAATCTCTTAGGGTCTGCTTTGCGCTCTGGCGTTCACGCTTGAAAGCTAGGTAGAGGGCTCGCCACGCCACCATGGTGGCGCTGGTAATCAACACAGTCAGCCACTGGGCGATAGGTCCATAGAAGTAAGCCACCCAAGGAAGCAGCAAGCCTGCAAGTCCAACCAGATACTTTGGCACGTGCCAGCCACCGCGTTTGAGGGCATGTGCTAGCTCATAGCCGGCAGCAGCGGTTGCAACCGACAGCAAGCCAACAAAAAGCATTGGGTGTAATAGTGAAAGTAGAAAAACCCCGCCCAGCCCAAAACCTACGGCCAGCCTTGGCCCGAGGCTTTTGGTCTTTGCGGTTTCCAACTAAACCTCGAGAAGCTCGGCTTCTTTGTTCTTTAGAGCTTCGTCGATCTTGTCGGTGTGAGCCTTGGTAATTGACTCGAGCTCCTTCTCAGCGCGCTCGATGTCGTCCTCACCAGCTCCGCCATCCTTCTTCAAAGCTTCTAGGTCTTCCTTGGCACCGCGGCGGATGTTGCGAACCGACACGCGACCGTGCTCGGCCTTGTCGCGGGTTAGCTTCACATACTCTTTGCGACGCTCTTCGGTGAGCTCTGGCAGGTTGATGCGGATGATGGAGCCATCGTTGTTTGGCTGTGCCCCTAGGTTTGGCATGGCCATCAAAGCCTTCTCGATAGCCTGCAGCGCGCTCTTATCGTAAGGGTTGATGATGATAGAGCGAGCCTCTGGGTTCTGAATGCCACCGAGCTGACCAAGCGGGGTCATAGTGCCGTAGTAGTCGACCATGATTTTCTGGAACATGGCTGGGTTTGCCCTACCGGTGCGAACCGATGCAAAGTCATCCTTGGTGGCCTCAACGGCCTTGTCCATCTTGTCTTTGGCTTCCGCCATGATTTCGCTAATCATCAGATACCTTCTCTTTTCTAAATTTATGCTCGAACCGAGGTGCCCACTGGTTCGCCCAGAAGTGCCTCAGAAATCTTTTCCATGCTGAAGACTCGCATCGGCATCTTGTTATCCATGCAGAGCGAAAAGGCGGTTGCGTCAACCACCTTGAGTCCTCGAACCAGTGCGTCCTGGTAGCTGATCTCCTTCAGCATGGTCGCACTTGGGTCCTTGCGAGGATCTGCGGTGTAAACACCGTCAACACCGTTCTTGGCTACCAAAACCTCTTCAGCACCGATCTCCAAGGCGCGCTGAGCGGCAACGGTGTCGGTTGAGAAGTAAGGAAGACCCGCACCGGCACCAAAAATCACAACCCGGCCCTTTTCTAGGTGGCGAATTGCACGAAGGGGCAGGTAAGGCTCTGCGACCTGGGCCATGGTGATTGCAGTCTGGACACGAACATCGCCACCGGCCTGCTCAATGAAGTCCTGCAGGGCTAGGGCGTTCATGACGGTGCCCAACATGCCCATGTAGTCGGCGCGACCGCGGTCCATACCGCGGTTTGAAAGCTCTGCACCGCGGAAGAAGTTTCCGCCACCCACGACGATTGCGATTTCAACCTGCTCGGCAGCCTTGGCAATATCCTTGGCGATTTCGGAGACCACATCTGGGTTCACGCCAAGCGATCCACCACCGAAGGCTTCACCTGAAAGCTTTAGCAATACTCTGCGTTTTTCGCCCATGCGTTCCACCTTTTGTGCACCTGCGAATTGGCTCCGCATCGTGACAATACTAGAGCCCAAAAAGATAGAGGGCCCGGTCTTTCGACCGAGCCCTCTAAAAGGTTTTTGCTTAGGCGCCGACGCGGAAGCGTACGAAGCCGGTGACCTTTAGTCCTGCGTTCTCCAAGACCTTGCCAACAGACTGCTTTGAGTCCTTAGCGAAGTCCTGGTCTAGCAAGCAAGTCTCCTTGAAGAAACCGGTAACGCGGCCTTCAACGATCTTTGGCAGTGCTGCCTCAGGCTTACCCTCGTCGCGTGCGGTTGCCTCAGCAATCTCGCGCTCCTTGGCAACGATCTCAGCTGGGATCTCGTCGCGGGTTAGGTAGCTTGGGCTAAATGCTGCGATGTGAACTGCTACGTCGTGAGCGGTCTCTGCGTCTGCACCTTCGAATGCAACCAAAACGCCAACCTGTGGAGGTAGGTCGCGGCTGGTGCGGTGAAGGTAAGCGTCAACGCCAGAAGCTGAAACGGTAGCAACCTTGCGAAGCTCAACCTTCTCGCCCAGGATTGCGGCCTGGTCGGTGATGGCGTCTGCAACGGTTGCGTTGCCGTGCTTAGCTGCAAGTGCAGACTCAACATCGGTAGCTCCGGCTGCAACAACTGCATCTGCAACTGCGTCAGCTAGCGCGATGAAGTTCTCGGCCTTTGCAACGAAGTCGGTCTCGCAAGCAAGCTCGATCAAAGTTCCGGTGCCATTTGCAACACGAGCAAC
>CAZLKR010000013.1:0-32453 GCA_964560155.1 uncultured Aquiluna sp. | reverse complement strand
ATCTAAAAGAGGGAATCAACTACACCTTTACTCACGAGCTAGTTCGCTGGGTTATTGCAATTTTTGGCATTGTGTTCCTGCTGATTGTTGCGCCCTCAAACCTCTCACCGTTGATGCTGGTTAGAAACTTTGGCGAAGAAGTCTGGAAGCTGACTGTGCTGGAGATTTCATTCGGTGTCGGCATGGTTGTCGGTGGAGCTTTGATGGCTGTGCTGGCAAACAAGTTGGATCGCCTCACCACAATCATCACCACCTCCGCTTTGTTTGGAGTGCTCGCGATTGTGATGGGATTCACCACGAACCTGATCTTGTTCTTTAGCTTGTTCTTCCTAATCGGATTGATTGTTCCTGCCTTCTCTACCTCGGCCATGACCCTGCTGCAGGAAACGGTTGAGCCAGAGCGCCAGGGACGAGTCTTTGGATTCGTGGGCATCGTTATGGCGGTGGCAATGCCTTTGGGCATGGCCATCCTTGGACCTCTTGCAGATGTGGTTTCGGTCGAAATCATTTTGATTGTCACCGGTGCACTGACAGTTCTAATCGCAGTAGTTGCTGTTTTGCTGCCCTCGGGTAAGCGAGCAATTGCTGCCGCTCACGCATCGACCGGTCAGAGCCTTGAGGCTCAGCAAGATCAGGGCGACAAGTAGAAAGCACTCTTAGGCGGGAACTTTTCTGACTACCGCTAGGTTTTACCTTGGGTTACGTCTGGAGAAAACATGAACGCACTAATCAATTTCATTACCGGTAAGAAGACCGCCTGGGTCACTTTGCTGATTGGCCTCATCTTCGCAGGATTGGCGTTTGGGCCGCTGCGAGCGGCCACCACTGAGACCGCCCCAACCAATGGTTTGCCGGAGACCTCCGAGACTGCACTTGTAAACAAGGCACTTGAGAACCTTCCAGGTTCGGATGCCACCGCAGCGGTGTTGGTTTACAAATCCGATGCCAAGTTCACCGATGCCGAGATTGAGTGGCTGCAGGGAACCTTTGACCCAATGACTCAGATGCCAGCTGGTGGAGTGAACGAGAAGTTTCTAGACCTCACAAATGCAGAGCTAATGGGTGAGCCATTTGTGCCACCAGCCCAAATCTCTGAGGACGGCAAGGTTGCCGTTGTCACCATTCCGCTGGACAAATCTGACGAGGTCGAAGTGGTCACTGAGCGCGTGACCGAGATTCGCGAACTTGCCAAAGAAGACATGCCTGCCGGGCTTGAGGTTTACCTAACCGGACCTGAGGGTTTCCAGGCAGATTTGAACAATGTCTTTGCGGGGGCTGACTTTACGCTCTTGCTATCAACGGTGATTGTGGTTGCCGTTCTTCTTTTGATTACTTACCGCTCCCCAGTGCTCTGGCTGGTTCCACTACTAGTGGTGGGAACCGCTGATGGTATGGCCGGTCAATTGGGTCGACAGGTTGCGACCTTGTTCGGCATGGTTCCGGATGGTTCGGTGACTGGAATTTTGTCGGTGCTGGTGTTTGGTGCTGGTACCAACTACGCGCTGTTGCTAATTGCTCGATACCGCGAGGAGCTATTGCTTCACGAGGACCGTCACGTTGCTATGGGCAAGGCCATCCGTGGCGCAGGGCCGGCGATCATCGCATCCGGTTCCACCGTAACCCTCGCACTTTTGACCCTTACCTTGGCCGAGCTAGGTGGAAACCGAACCCTTGGCTTGGTTTGTGCCACTGGAATTGTGATTGCCATGATTGCGGCGCTGGGTGTATTGCCTGCAGCTCTTGTGGTCTTTGGCCGCGGCTTGTTCTGGCCATTTGTGCCTCGCTTTGGTGGCGAGAACAAGAGCCTAAATGGCCTGTGGGGCAAGCTTGGTCGCGCAGTTAGCAAGCGTCCAGCCATTATTTCTTCCGTTGGTGTTTTGATTCTTGCCGGTCTTGCGATTGGTGCCTCCGGAATTCAGGTTGGTCTATCCACCACCGAGCAGTTCCGCGAAAAGCCTGAGGCTGTTTTTGGCCAGGAGATTCTGGCTGATGCCTTCCCTGCTGGCGCTACCACTCCGACCACTGTGATCGTTGACTCGGGTTCCGAGAAGGAAGCCGCAGAGTTGGCAGCTAACGTTCCAGGTGTTGCCGAGGTGACTATCGGCGAGACCGACGGTGAGATTGTGGCGTTAAGCGTTGTGCTTGACGCAACCGCCGGATCCGATGAGGCTTACCAGTCGATTCGCGATCTTCGCGAGGAGCTAAAGACTCTCGACTCGGCTAACGCACTGGTCGGTGGCCTAGATGCCGAGCAGCTAGACGTGAAGACCGCCTACGAGAATGACCAGCTACTGGTTATCCCGCTGATCTTGTTGCTGGTATTCATTGTTCTTGTGCTGCTGCTTCGTTCATTCCTGGCACCGGTGCTGCTACTTGCCACCGTGGTGGGATCGTTCTTCGCCGCCATGGGTGCAAGCTGGCTGATCTTCGTCGAGCTACTTGGATTGCCTGCGCTGGACCTAAGCGTGTTCCTTTACGCCTTCTTGTTCTTGGTTGCCTTGGGTGTTGACTACAACATCTTCTTGGTCTCCAGAGCCCAGGAAGAGGCTGTCAAGCACGGCACCCGTGAGGGCATGGTGCGAGCGCTAAGTGCTACCGGTGGTGTGATTACCTCGGCAGGTATCTTGTTGGCAGCGGTGTTCGCAGTGCTGGGTGTGTTGCCACTAATCGCGCTGTATCAGATTGGAATCATCGTTTGCATCGGTGTGCTACTAGACACCCTGTTGGTTCGTACTGTGATTGTGCCGGCGCTCGCCTTTATGACTGGCGACAAGTTCTGGTGGCCAAGAAAGAAGCTAACCGCTCCTAAGTTTGGCTAAACCAAAATCCAAGCGGTGTCGTTGGGTGAGAGCTTTCCCTCATCCAATGGCATCGAACTAATTAGCAGTTTGCCATCTAGTTCAATCGGTGTTTGCGAGAAGTTGTGAATCACTTTGACGTTTCCGTTTTGGTAGCTCAGTTCAGGCTCGGTCTTCACCCAATCAAATGAACCCTCACCGAGCTTGAGCTCACTTCTAAGCTTCAAGGCACTGCGGTAAAGCTCGAGAGTTGAATCAGGGTTGCCCACTTGTTGATCTCTGGAAAGCGCTGCGTAACTAGCAGGCTGCGGCAACCACGCCAGGCCTGTCTCGTTGAACCCGTTCGAGGCATTGCCCATCTCCCACGGCAGCGGAACTCGGCAACCGTCACGGCCAACTCTTTGACCAGCAGTTCTAAAGAAAGTTGGATCCTGACGGTGTTCATCCGCGATGGTGGTGTGATCTGGGAGGCCTAGTTCTTCACCCTGGTAGAGGTAGCTTGCCCCAGGCAATCCGAGCATGAAAAGAGTTGCCGCTCTGGCTTTTCTGAGGCCGAGAACATTGTCTGGCTGTGGGTCGTTTGGTCCAACTCCATCCGATGCGGTGGTGCGGCCATAGTCGCCGCCGAAGCGAGATACATGCCTTAGCACGTCGTGGTTGTTCAGCACCCACGTGCTGGGAGCACCCACTTCATCGAAGGCTTCGAATGATTCGTTGATGGCGGAGATAAGGGCTTGCCTATCCCAACCGGCATCAAGGAAGCGGAAGTTGAAGGTCTGGTGGAATTCGTCCGGGCGAACCCAAAGTGCCATAAAGCTCAGCGGTAAAACGTAGGCTTCGCCACACATTGCTCGATCGCCAGGATAACTCTCGAGAATCCTGCGCCATTCCCTAAAGATCTCGTGCACAGAATCTTGGAACCACATTGGAGGGTTCTCGCGACCCTCAATAAATCCAGCCCCGGCTTCATCGACATAAGGATGATCCGGGAGACCTTCAGCCTTGGCCATGGCATGAGGTTGGTCGACTCGGAAGCCATCGACTCCGCGTTCTAGCCAGAACCTGAGAATGTTTTCAAACTCTTTTCTAACAGCTGGATTTTCCCAATTCAGATCCGGCTGCGAAGAGTCGAAGAGGTGGACATACCACTGGCCATCGTCCGCCCTGGTCCAAGCTGGTCCGCCAAACATTGACTGCCAGTTATTGGGTGGTAGTTCGCCATTCTCGCCCCTGCCATCTTTGAAATGGTAGTAGGAGCGCTCTTTAGAACCGGGCGCTGACTTGAGAGCTCTTTGGAACCATTCGTGCTCACTTGAGCTGTGATTTGGGACCAGGTCAATCATGACCCTGATCCCTAGCCGGTGAGCTTCTGCGACAAGCTTGTCAAAGTCATCCAGTGTGCCAAAAAGTGGGTCGACGTCAACGTAGTTGGAGACGTCATAGCCGGCATCTTTTTGCGGGGAGTTGTAAAACGGGCTCAACCAAACCGCGTCAATGCCTAGCGCAGCAAGTGACGGAAGTCTTTGAGTTATGCCTACTAGGTCTCCCATGCCATCGCCATTGCCATCGGCAAATGAGCGTGGGTAGATCTGGTAGATGACGCCGGAGCGCCACCACTGTGATCCCGGTTTTGCTTCGTGAAGCGGCATGACTAGAGCTTAATCCAGGCGACCTGGTCGTGCTCTAGTACCTCCTCGATAGTCAGATCATGCTGGGTGGTGGCAAGCAGTTCGCCCTTTGGAAGCGAGATAGCGCTACCGGTGAAGTTGGCCAAAACCAAGACGCCGTTGTTAATGTAGGCCAGCGAGTTTTCACCAGCGTGCTCATCCGCCCACTTCAGGCTGCCGTGACCCATCTGGTGATCCTTGCGGACCTTGATTAGGCGCTTGTAAAGCTCAAGGGTTGAGCCTGCAACGCCGCGCTGAGAAGCACGAGCGTAGATCTTGTAGTTGGACGGCTGCGGCAACCAGGACTCTCCAGTGGTGTTGAAACCAAGAGCTGGTGCATCTGCCTCCCAAGGAATTGGAACTCGGCAACCATCACGACCGACACGCTCGCCCTTGGTGCGGAAGTAGGTCGGGTCTTGTCGGTACTTACCCTCCAAGGTGGTGTGCTCAGGAAGCCCAAGCTCCTCACCCTGGTAAATGTATGCGCCACCGGGAAGACCAAGCATGAATGCGCTGGCTGCTCTGGCAACTCGTTGACCTCTAGCGTCATCTGGCTGCGGATAGTCAGGGCCAATGCCATCACCCTGCTTCGGTACCTCGTCATAAGCCATGCGGGTTACGTGGCGGATGGTGTCATGGTTTGAAAGCACCCAGGTGCTTGGAGCTCCGACGCCGCCAAACTCAGCAAGCGACTCATCCACAACCTTGCGCAGCTCTGCCTTGTCCCACGGGCAGGCCAGGTAACCAAAGTTGAAGGTCTGGTGATACTCGCCAGGTCTTACCCACTGCGCCATCTTTGGGATGGTTGATAGCCAAGCTTCGCCACACATAGCACGGTCTTGGTATTCATCCAAGACCTTGCGGAATCTCTTGTTGATCGCGTGCACGCCAGGCTGACCCCAGAACGGGTGCTGATAGTCCTTCAGTTCATCGCTGACACCGGTCATGGTCGAGTTGTTCTCAACCACATCTGGAAGTCCAGGCTCCTTGACCATGCCGTGGGCAACGTCAATGCGGAAACCGGCAACGCCGCGATCTAGCCAGAAGCGCAGCACCGACTCAAACTCTTCAATCACCTTCGGGTTATCCCAGTTGAAATCCGGCTGTGAAGAATCGAAGATGTGCAGGTACCAGCTGCCATCAGAAATCTGTGTCCAAGCAGGGCCTCCAAATACGGACTCCCAGTTGTTTGGCGGAAGCTCGCCGTTCTTGCCCTTGCCCTCGCGGAACATGTACATCTCGCGCTCGGGTGAACCCTTGCCAGCCTTTAGTGCAGCTTGGAAGAGCTCGTGCTGATCGGAGGAGTGGTTAGGAACCAGGTCAACAATTACACGAATGCCCATCGAGCTTGCCTTGGCCAACATGGCATCAAAGTCAGCAAGAGTTCCAAACAGCGGGTCAATGTCTCGGTAGTCAGAAACGTCGTAACCGGCATCTTTCTGAGGAGACTTGAAAAACGGTGAGAACCAAATCGCATCAATGCCAAGCGCCTGCAACTCGCCCATGCGCTGCGTGATACCCAGTAGGTCTCCCATGCCATCGCCATCACCATCGGCGAATGAACGTGGGTAAATCTGGTAGATGACGGCAGAGCGCCACCACTCTTTACCCAGGGCAGATGGCACAAGCAAGTTTTCGGACATGGGCAGAAGCTTATGGCCATAAATCGGGGCTTTCCAGCAGGTTTATGGCGAGTCGAAACGTGTCTGTAAGCGATTACAGTTGCTTTCCCATAGGGATGTAAGCGTTTGCAAGCATTTTGCCCAAAGTCCCTAAAATTAGGGCCTGTTATGAACTTGTTACTTATGTAAGCGTTTACAGATTTGACCCAATTCAAGCTCGGGAGTTCACTAGTAGATGTTTGCGGTACTGCAAATTTTTTATCAACGAAAGGTAACCAATGAAGTTCACCTCACGTGGCTTTAAGGCTGCGGCCGCAGTCTTCGCCACCGCTTCACTATTGGGTGCGGGTCTACTACCAGCTCAGGCAGCTCCAAAGACCATTACGGTCTGGGCTGACGAGCAGCGTGGCCCTCAGCTAAAAAGCCTGATCGATGGAAACACCACCATCGCACCGGGATACGTCATCAAGGTTAAGTTCTTTGCTTCCCTAACCGCTCTTCAGAGCGCTTGGGACAAGGCAACTGCCGCTGGTGGTCCAGATGTTCTAACCGGCCCAGCATCGTTCAACGCTGCTGCTAAGAGCGGTAAGGTTCTTCCACTTCTTTACTCAAGAACCGCTCAGCGCGAGATCCCAGCTGGTGCAAAGCAGGCACTGTCATACAAGGGTCGCACCTACGGTGTGCCTCTAGATGTTGACACCACCGCTATGTACTGGAACACCGCATTCGGTGCAGCTGCTCCAGCAACCATTGACGCAATGTTCGAGATCTACAAGACCCAGAAGGCAGCCGGCAAGGTTACCGGTGGTATCTGTGCTTTCGACGGTACTTGGGGCGCTCACCCAGTGCTAACTGCACTTGGTGGCGGAGCTTATGGCTTCACCAACAACAACCCAGACAAGAGCAAGGTTCTAATCAACTCAGCTGCTTTCAAGGCAAACGTCAAGAAGTACCTAGTTGGTTCTGACGGCAAGTCGACCGGCTTCCTAAAGTGGGATGGCTGTGCAGACGAGTTCAAGGCTGGCAAGATGCTTGCAGCTAACACTGGTGCATGGAACCTAGACGGCATCACCAACGCCGGCATCAAGTTCACCCTTGGTCCTGTGCCTGGTCTAACCGCCAAGTCAAAGGGTGCTCAGTGGGTTAACTACTCTGGCGCTTGGGTTACCTCCTACGCTCGCACCCACGGTGTTGAGCTAGGTGCCAAGAAGCTAGTTGTCGACTGGATGGCATCATCTGCTGGTCAGCTACAGATGTACGCTGCCGGCGACCGCCCACCTGCCAACACCAAGGCAGCAGCAGCAGTTAAGAACGCCAGCACCAAGGGCTTCGCAACCGCAGCTGGTACCGGTGTTCCTCAGTTCAGCGCATGGTTGGACGACAAGACCGGTGGCTCTAACTGGTACGACACTCTAGGTTCAGCTTTGACCAACATGTTGGTTAAGGGTGACTCAGTGGACGCCACCTTGGATGCAGCAGCAGCGATTCTGGCAAAGAATTTCGCTAACGCATCTAAGTAAGTAAAACCAATTGAAGGTGTGGGGGCTGGCTCCTTAGGGAACCAGCCCCCATCACTTTGGGAGCATTGAAATGGCAAAGATCAAACAAAGCTTGAAGCCCGTGAGGCTGTGGCCACTGGTGGCCAAGATCATTGCGATGTCGCTTTTCGCCAGCGGTTTGGGCTACATGATGTATGTCGCATTCCTGGCCGGAGAGCACCTAATCGGTGGCGTTCTTGCCCTGATTCTCATCGCCTCATTTGTGGTTTACAGCTCCAAGGGCATGGTGCCCCTAAAGTTCCTGCTCCCAGGAATCGTGCTGCTAGCAATCTTTGTTGTGACTCCGATTTTGTACACGGTCCTGATGTCTGGATTCGTCTACAAAACAGGAAATGAAATTACGCGCGATCAAGCGCTGACTCAGATTTATGAAACCGGCTACGTGCCGGATGAAAACTTCACCGCCTACTACATGACCTTGGGTCGGTACGAGGGTGACGTTGCGGCTCTTCTAACAGATCAGATGACCATGACTTCCTTCTTGGGAGCCAAGGGCACCGCAACTGAATTGGATGCTACTCAAGTCGAACTTGACGAATATGGCGTCGCAGTGGGCCTTGCCGGTTTTGAGCCAATCGGCTTTGACGAAGCTGCCACTTTGGAAGCTCAGATCATTGACCTGCGCTTTGACATGGGAGATGGCAAGTTCATCCGCCCAGAGTCTTTGGATGCCGCGCTGTTGATGATTCAAGCCTTCTCCCTGGATCAAGCCACCGGCGAGCTTTATGACTCGGTGAATGACATCACATATGTCGATAATGGCGAGGGCAACTTTGTAAACAAGGCGAATCCAGAGGAGAAGCTTTTTCCAGGCTGGAGAGCTTTCAGTCCGCTTCAAAACTATGTTGGTCTGCTGACCGACCCGGTGATTCGTGGCCCATTCATCAACGTCTTTATCTGGACCTTCTCGTTTGCTCTCATCACGGTGGTAACGATGTTTGCGGCTGGTCTAGCGCTGGCAATAGCACTGGACAAGCCGCTTAGATTCAAGCGCTTCTACAAGTCGATTTTGATTCTGCCTTACGCAATCCCAAGCTTTATGTCGATTCTGATTTGGAACGGTATGTTCAACCGCGACTTCGGAGCGGTAAACCAGGTCCTTGGTGCTCCAATCGACTGGTACAACGATGCCACCTTGGCCAAGCTGGTTATCTTAATTGTGAACCTGTGGCTCGGTTTCCCATACTTCTACCTAATCTCCTCGGGCGCGTTGCAGGCGCTCCCGAGTGAACTTGAAGAGGCAGCAGCTATCGATGGTGCCAGCCCAGCTCAGATCATGGCGCGAATCAAGTTGCCACTGCTACTGCAGATCCTCTCGCCTTTGTTGATTGCATCATTCGCGTTCAATTTCAATAACTTCAACATTGTCTATCTGCTTACCAATGGTGGTCCGATAAATGTGCTGGCGGGAGAGACCGCAGGTGCGACAGATATTCTGATCACCTATGCCTACAAGACCGCCTTCGGTTCTGCGGAACAGAACCTCGGACTTGCATCGGCGATCAGCGTGATCATGTTCTTTATCGTTGGTGGTCTATCGCTTTGGAGCCTAAGACGCTCCAAGGTATTGGAATCGGTGATCTAAATGAAGCGCACAAACATTAGATCTGCGGCTTGGCGTCACATCTACGCCTGGGCTCTAATCCTGTTTTCGATCTTCCCGATCTACGTGGTTATCATCAGTTCCTTTGACCCAACCGGCGGCCTGGCTTCATCTAGCCTTCTGCCACAGCGCTTTAGCTGGGTGAACTACGAGACTTTGTTCACCTCGCCAACAATTCCGTTTATGACTTGGATTTGGAATTCGTCCTATCTGGCTGCACTAAACGCTGTGCTGTCGATTGTGGTTGGTGCCTTCTCCGCTTTTGCTTTCTCGAGACTGCGCTTCAAGGGCCGCAAAGCTGGACTGCAGACCCTGCTTTTGATTCAGGTATTCCCTGCCTTCCTCGCGCTCGCCGCTATCTACGTGATGATGGAGCGCATCTACACCATCTTCCCTGGCATCGGTCTTGGAAGCCACGGTGGACTGCTGCTGATCTACTTGGGTGGCTCAATGGGTGTCAACGCCTGGCTACTCAAAGGTTTTATTGACTCGATTCCGATGGAGCTAGACGAAGCCGCAAAGATCGATGGTGCAACCCCGTTCCAGATCTTCTGGCAGATCTTCGTTCCACTTTCCGCTCCGGTTCTTGCTGTGACGGCACTGCTGTCCTTCATCGGAACCTTCAACGAGTTTGTGCTGGCCAGCCTGTTCCTGCAGGACGTGAACCTAAGAACCGTGGCGGTTGGTTTGCAATCCTTCGTTGGTGCGCAGTTCGGTGCTAACTGGGGACCGTTTGCCGCAGGTTCGATTCTTGCTTCGGTGCCATTGGTTGCGTTGTTCCTCTTCGCACAGCGCTACATCATCGGTGGCCTAGTTTCAGGTTCCGTGAAGGGCTAACGGGGTAGTTCACGCAATACCTGCGATTATTGAGGAAAGAACAAGGGGTCTCAATTGCGCATCCTGCTGGGTCTAGCAACCGTGCTCGCTCTAGCGGGTTGCACCTCAACATCCCAGGGCCCAACCCCGTCTCCCACCGAAGCCGCCCCCAGCACCGGAATCTCTGTTGAGGTTTGGATAGATCAAGAGCTCTCAGAGAGCTTCGAAGTCTTTGCCGCTCAATTCAAGAAGGACACCGGCCACAACCTCGAAGTCGTGGTCAAGGACTTCTATGCGCTGGAGACTGAGTTTCCTGCTCAGGCTGCCTCGGGACCTGACCTAGTTGTTGGTTCAAGCGACTGGGTCTCCGCCTGGGCCGCAAGCGGTGCAATCGCTCAGGTTCCGCTCTACGAGCTAGAGCCATACGAGTCAGTAGCGAGTGTGTTTAGCCGAGCTGCGGTGAATTACGGTTTGCCATACGCCACCGAGAATGCAGCTTTGATTTGTGACTCGAGCCGTGTGAGCAGAGCTCCTGGCAACTGGGAAGACCTAGTCTCACTGAAGGTCAAATTGCCAATGAACCCCGGTGGCGATCCTTACCTGATGCAGTCAGTGCAGTCCTCTTTTGGCGTTGAACTGTTCTCTAGATCTGAAACTGGCGAGTACTCCACTGAATTGGCTTTAGCCGGTGAAAAGGGTGAGCGCTTCGCGACCTGGCTTCGGGGTAACGCAGTTGATTTCCCGCAGCTGGATTACACGGCTGCCACCGAGTTTTTTGCCACCGGGCAGACACCGTGTTGGTATACCGGCATGTGGTCGGTGCCGGCCATCAAGGAGCGGGCTACCTTTGACCTGGTCGCCTATCCGTTGCCAAGCGCAGGCGGTGAACCTGCAGCACCATTTGCTGCATCAAGAGCGCTATTCCTCAACAGCAAGGCCGAGCACCCACAGCAGGCCAATCAGTTCTTGGAATACCTAGCCTCAGACTCAGCTCAACAATTGATCTACCAGACCACCGGAAGGCAGCCGGTCACCGATGCCTTTGCTTCGGCCATTGAGGACCGTGTGATGCGTGGGTTTATGGAAGCTTCAAAGACCAGCGTTGGGATTCCTGATGCCGCGCTGATGCAGCATGTTTGGGGTCCGCTTGGCATCGCTCAGGTTCAACTAATGGGCGTTGAAGGTGAACCAAAAAATATCTGGAATCAGATGGTGTCTGAGATTTCTGCCAAGTTAGGCAATTGATGACCATCAAGAATCTGCATCTTGCACTCCAGCCACATCACGATGGTTCAGCGCTCTATGTTTCACCAGCCAGACCAGAACTTGAGGGCAAGGTAAAGCTTAAGATCCGGGTGCATCAGTCGGCTGGTTCCGTAAAGCGAATCATGATTCGCCAGAGTGATTCGGGTGAGGGTTTCTTCTCTCCTGAGCTGAAGAAGCTGTATTCCCGCCGAGGCTGGAATTGGTATGAGGGTTCGATCACGATGTATAACCCTGAGATTCACTACCGGTTCTTTATCGAGTTTGCATCCGGCGAGAGTTACTGGCTCAATGGCGTTGGGATCAGTGAGTTAGACCAACCGGACCGAGATGATTTCAAGGTCAACACTTATCGCAGGCCGCCTACCTGGGCAACCGGAAGCGTGCTCTATCAGGTCTTCCCAGATCGCTTTGCCAAGAGTTCCAAGGCTGATAAGCGTGAGCTCCCAGAATGGGCAATTCCTCAAAACTGGGAGGACGAAGTCATTGGGCAGGGCAAAGGCGTTTCCGAGCAGTTTTTCGGGGGAGACCTCAAGGGCATCGAGGAGCACCTGGACCACCTCAAAAAACTAGGTGCCACGATTTTGTATCTGACTCCGTTCTTTCCGGCCGGTTCTAACCACCGCTATGACTCGGCAAACTTTGACACCGTTGATCCACTGCTTGGTGGCGATGCAGCGCTGAAGTCGTTGGTCACCAAAGCTCACTCGCTTGGGCTCAAAGTCATGGGAGACCTGACCGCCAATCACTCGGGAGATAAGCACGAGTGGTTCCTGGCTGCCTTTGGTAAGCCGCGGGCCAAGGAGAGCGAGTTCTACTACTTCCAAGACGGCAACACGAAGTATGACTCCTGGTGGGGCGTGCCATCGCTACCAAAGTTCAACTGGGCCAGCAAAGAGCTACGCCGCAGGTTCATCGAGGGTAAAGATTCTGTTGTTGCCAAGTGGCTAAAGGCACCTTTCAAGCTCGATGGCTGGCGCATCGATGTTGCGAATATGACCGGTTGGATTCGAGAAGACTTCTACAACCGCGAGGTTGCTCAAACCATTCGTCAGACCATGGATGAGGTGAGTGAAGACTCCTTCCTGATCGGAGAGTTCACCTCAGATGCGGCGGAGCTGGTCGAAGGCGACAGCTACCAATCCACCATGACCTACGCCAATTTCACACGTCCAACCTGGCGCTGGTTGGCCAACACCAAAATGGAGCGAGAAGAGAATCAACTCGGTCCTGGCCGCAAGGGCATCTCCGCCTCGCAGTTTGTCGATCTGCACCAGAGGTTTGCCGGCACCTTCCCATGGCAATTGCGCTTGCACAATCTAAACGCTCTCGATACCCATGACACCGGTAGGTTCAAAACCTTCGCAATCGACGGTGCCCAGCAGGTGGCGGCAGGGCTGCAGTTCACCTTCCCGGGCATTCCGATGATCTTCGCCGGAGATGAGTTTGGCCTGGACGGAGTAAACGGCGAGAACTCCAGAACTCCAATTCCCTGGGATGGTGAGCGACCAAGTGACACCGGCATGATCGAGGTTTATGCCAAGCTCGCGAAGATTCGCAAAGCCAATAAGGCTTTGGTTGATGGCTCACTTAGGTTCCTGTATGCGTCTGATGAGGCGATGGTCTTTGTCAGAGAAAACCAGACCGAATCGATCTTGGTGGTTGCTTCCCGCGGCAGGGATCGTCACGTCGAGTTTCCAAAGGATGCGCTATCGCAACCGGAGCAAGCGAAGAACCTTTACGGCGGCGGATCGCTTCGAATTGCAGGGTCCAAGATTCGCTTTGAAGCCGGAAAACTAGATTTTCAGATTTGGCGTTTGCCTAGCGCCCATCGCTAGTGCTAATCTTTTGCGGTTGCCTTTTAGGCTAACGCCCCGATAGCTCAGTGGTAGAGCACTTCCATGGTAAGGAAGGGGTCGACAGTTCAATCCTGTCTCGGGGCTCGATCGACAGTGAGCTTTCTTACTGCAGTTCGAGGCTGAGTAGCTCAGTTGGTTAGAGCGCACGACTCATAATCGTGAGGTCGCGGGATCGTGCCCCGCCTCAGCTACTTCTTTTTCTAATCTTCAAATTCTTTAAATCCCTGACGAACGCAATTCCATCGACTTCGTCCCAATCAATTTCAAATTCCGTTAGCTCAAATGTGCTTGCCAGATCGGCGAAGACTTTGAGGAAGGCCCTGGCTTCATACTCGGCCAAGTTCATGCCGATGCAGGCGTGAGGCCCATAGCCAAATGCCATGTGTGGCTGCTTGCCGCGCTCGAGGTTAACAAGTTCTGGCTTATCCCAAATCTGCGGATCGTGGTTGGCCGAGGCAAAGTGCAGACGATAGTAGTGCGGCTCAGCAACTGTGAATTCTGTCGGCTTCACTCGCTCAATGGCAGGCAATGGAGAGAGAAACCTCAACAGCTCATTGATCAGCGGCTTGTCCAGAGCCGGATCTGCAAGCAACTTCTGCAAATCTGTTTTGGTGTTGAGAAGATGCCAAACCAAACCAGAAATGAGCTTGATCACAGTGTCCCTGCCGCCGGCAAGCAGCACGCTGGCAAAGCCTTTGAACTCAAGCTCTGACAGGTCTGTGTCCATGGGGCGGATGGACTTCAGAAACCCCCAAACATCTTCCTGTTTGCCTTCCTCCTGCCACACTCGAGTCAGGTAGCGGTGCAGCACATCTCCGGATCTTTGTGGGGAGGCAGCAGTCCAAACATCATGGCCCCAGCCAGCCCACTCCTGATAGTCCTGGGGCCGGTTGTAGATTACGGTGAGGCAGCCGATTACATACGGCAGGGCAATCTCGTGGTAGACGTCAATCTGACCCTCTTTGTGCCTGATGTTTTGCAAAAGATCGGCGGCAATTGCTTCAAAAGCCTCTTTATGCGACTCCAATTTGGGACGTAGGAAAAGGGGCTGAATCGCATGGCGGTAATCGGTGTGCTGAGGGGGGTCAACTTCAAGCGGCAATTGGCGGTAATCGCGGACATCTCGATCGCCTTGTAGATCAGATGAATAGGTTTCAAAGTCTTTGCCAGCAGCCCTAACGGCTTCGTAGCCGGTGATGTTTGCGCTGGATTCCTCGGTAAATGACTTCATCGTTATTCACTTTCACAAATTCAACTCCAGACTAACCTTTAACCATGGTCAATCCAGATATTCAAGGTAAGCGCTATCCAAGGACAGCCAGCTACCTGGTAGGTCGCGAGAAGGTTCGTGAATTCGCAAAAGCTGTCATGGCTGCGAAGGAATCTTTGGACCTGAGCTTTGCTCAGTCCAAGGGCTATGCCGACCTAGTAGTGCCACCAACTTTCCCAGTGGTGATCCAGGAGCAAAGCCTCACCCTGGTGCTATCCGACCCTGAGGCCAAGATCGACTTCTCCAGAGTGGTTCACGGTGACCAGAGATTTGTCTACCAGCGCCCAATTGTCGCCGGCGATGAGCTCACCTCCGAGCTCACGGTTGCCAGCGTGAAGAGTCTTGGTGGAAACCACATGGTGACCTTTGAGACCGAGATTTTTGATGTTGCCAACAAGCTTGTCTGCACCGCCATTTCAACCCTGGTTGTGAGGGGAGAGTAATGCCTAACTTTGCAGAACTAAACGTTGGCGATGTTGTCGCCGAGCAGCAATACAAGGTAACCCGAGACTCTCTAGTTCGCTATGCCGGAGCATCAGGGGATTTCAACACCATTCACTATCGAGACGACATCGCCCAGGCGGTTGGCTTGCCGGGTGTGCTAGCCCACGGCATGCTGACCATGGGAATTTCCATCCAGCCGGTGGTCTCTTGGATCGGCGATGCCGGCAGCATCGTTGATTACGGGGTTAGATTCACCAAGCCGGTTGTCGTCCCACCCCAAGGCCATGCGCTTCTGGCCGTGAAGGCAACCGTCGGTGCACTAGATGCTGAATTGCAACGTGCTCGCATCGATCTGACCACCAGCTTTGAAGAGAACACTGTTTTGGGCAAGGCTCAAGCTTGGGTGCAGTTTTGAGCCAAATCCCCACCGAGGCGATGGCCAAGTTCACCACCATGAAAGTGGGCGGTAAGCCAAAGTCGCTAACCAAGTGCGAGAGCACCGCAGAGCTCTACGAGACGGTTCTCGAAGCTTGGAAAGAAGAGTCGAACTACCAGATCTTGGCAGGCGGTTCAAACACAGTTTTTGCCGATGACATCTCGAATCTCGATGTGATTCTGGTTTCCAATCTCGGTAAAGAAATCGTCAGTGACACCGAAGACTCGGTGACTGTAAGGGTCCAAGCGGGCGAGAACTGGGACGAATTTGTTGCCTGGGCGGTCAGCCATGGCTATGCCGGCATCGAGGCGATGAGCGGCATCCCCGGCAGTGTTGGTGCCACCCCGGTGCAGAACGTCGGTGGCTATGGTCAGGAAGTTTCTGAGACCATCACCCAGATCGAGTTCTTAGATTTTGAAACCTTTGAGGTTGAGATAAAGCCAGCCTCCTTCTTCGAGTTCTCCTACCGAGACAGCGCCCTAAAGCATGGTCTTCGAGGAGTCATTGGTTGGGTTGAGTTTGAACTGAAAAAGCTTGGCGGTCTTAGTGTCCCAATGGCATCCGGGCAGATCACCAACCACCTTTCAGAGCCATACGGCTCCCAGCTTCCACTGCAGGTGGTTCGTGACACCGTGATCGAACTTCGCTCATCCAAGGGCATGGTGGTGCAGGATTCTGACCCATCGAGTGTGAGCTGTGGCAGCTTCTTCACCAATCCTGTGGTTTCAAAAATCAAGGCCCTTGAGTTTCCGCAGGACATGCAGAAGTGGTCAATGGAAGATGGCGAAAAGTTCAAGCTTTCTGCCGGATGGTTGATTGAGAACTCGGGTATCCCCAAGGGCTACTCACTGCCGGGATCCAAGGCCAAGGTCAGTGACAAGCACGCCCTTGCGATCACCAATGCAGGCGGCGCTCAGTCCAAAGAAATCATTGAATTGGCAAGGTTTATCCAAGAGCGGGTAGCGGCAACCTGGGGCATCAACCTAATCCCAGAACCGAACCTGATCGGCTTTTAGCCAAACAGCTTCTGAAGTCGCTGAATACCGGCAACTAGCTGGTCATCTCCAAGGGCATAGCTCAAGCGAACATAACCTGATGGACCAAATGCCTCACCCGGAACCATGGCAACCTCGGCTGCATCAAGCGCGTAGTCGCAAAGTTCTAGTGAAGAGTTGATCTGCTTGCCGCCCCAGGTCTTGCCCAATAGCCCAGAAACATCGCTGTAGATGTAGAAGGCTCCCTTGGGGGTAGGGGTTAGTACTCCCGGCACCTTGTTCATCTCGGCAACCGCCAACTGTCTGCGACGATCAAAGGCAGCCAACATGTCCTTCACCGGCTGCTGGTCGCCGGTTAGGGCAGCAAGGGCAGCGCGCTGTGAGATGTTGGAAACGTTCGAGGAGAGGTGTGACTGCAGGTTTGCAGCTGCCTTTGCGGCATCCGCAGGAGCAACCATCCAACCCAGTCTCCAACCGGTCATTGCATAGGTCTTTGCAACACCGTTCACCATGATGGTGCGATCTGCAAGCTCTGGAACCAACTCGGTAATCGAATGTGCGTAGAGGCCGTCGTAGGTGAGGTTTTGGTAAATCTCATCGGATACCACCCAGAGGTTTGGCTTAGACGCAACCCACTTGCCAATCGCCAGGATTTCCTCTTTGGTGTAGACCGCGCCGGTTGGGTTTGAAGGCGAGCACATCAGAAGCGCCTTGGTCTTAGGGGTGTATGCAGCTTCCAGCTGGGCAACGGTCACCTTGTAGCCCTGGTCGCTTCCGGCAAATACATCGACCTGCTTTCCACCGGCAAGCTTGATTGCCTCTGGATACGTGGTCCAGTAAGGCGCTGGCACCAAAACCTCGTCCTGAGGGTCCAAGATCACTGCAAAAGCTTGGTAAACCGCCTGCTTGCCACCGTTGGTAACAATCACCTGGCTGGCTGCAACCTCGGTACCGGAGTCGCGCTTGGTCTTCTCGACGATCGCCTCGCGAAGTTCTGGCAGACCGGCAGCCGGGGTGTAGCGGTGGTTCTTCGGGTCGCGAACCGCTAGAACAGCGGCCTCAACGATGTGCTGCGGGGTAGCAAAATCAGGCTCACCAGCGGCAAAAGAAATGACATCCTTGCCCTCGGCTTTGAGGGCTTTTGCCTTGGCATCAACTTTTAGGGTTGCGCTCTCGGCGATGGCAGCGATTCTCTGAGAAATTCGGTTTGCGGACATGTCTAAAAGGATACTTTGTACAAAAAGGTTCTGGGCCAGAATCCCCGTTGCATATCAAGGGTTTAACCCCTAAACTCTTTCAAGTTGACATCTGCCCAAAACTAATCTGGCGAAAACTCAAACTAATAGATCCAATCTAGAAGTCTGTCTTTCTCAGGTGGCACTTGAAACCAAGCCTCGTGCCTGTTAAAGGTTGATGGCGATGGCAACGATAGGGCGGTAGTTCAATTGGTAGAGCAGCGGTCTCCAAAACCGCAAGTTGCAGGTTCGAGTCCTGTCCGCCCTGCGCTAACAAAGAAGGATGACAAATGTCAGAAGAGACACAGAACGCCTCTGAAGACTTAGTCGAAGCCGCGAAAGCGGAAAAGGCTAAGACCAAGAACCCGCTTCAGCGCGGCACGCTGTTTTTCCGCCAGGTATTTGCTGAGCTCGGGAAGGTCACCAAACCTACCCGCAAAGAGCTAATCAACTACACCGGTGTAGTACTCGCGTTCGTGGCAGTTGTGATGGCAATCATCAGCGGTCTTGACTGGGTCTTCTACAACGTAGTCACCTTCGTATTTGCAGGATAAAGAGGAATTTGTGTCAGACCTAAACTTCAGCGACACCCAGGACTCTGAGCCAATGGCTCAGGCCGAGGACGCAGTGAACGAGAACATCGACCTCGACGAGGCCGATCTAGACCTAGCCGAGGTTGAGGCAGAGCACGAGCTCGATGGCTACCAGATTGAGGAAGTGCCAGCTGAGGCAGAAGTTGCTCCGGTAGAGCCAGCTGCCGAGGAAGACCCATACCGCAAGTTCCGCCAGGAGCTTCGCGAGCAGCCTGGTAAGTGGTACGTAATCCACTCCTACGCAGGTTACGAGCGTCGCGTAAAGCAGAACATTGAGGTTCGTAAGCAGGCTCTTGCCGGTGGCGACCAGGTTTTGCAGATCGAGGTTCCTATGGAGGAGACCATCGAGATCAAGAACGGTCAGCGCAAGCTAGTTTCCAAGGTTCGCATCCCAGGCTACGTGCTAGTTCGCATGGAGATGACCGAGGACAGCTGGTCGCTAGTGCGTCACACTCCAGCGGTTACCGGCTTCGTTGGCAACAGCCAGCACCCAACTCCACTTCGTCCAAACGAAGCTTTCGAAATGCTAAAGCCGCTATTCACCCCTGAGGAAACCGAAGAGGTAAAGAGCGCCAAGGCTGCAATTTCATCTGGCGGCAAGGCCAAGGGCAAGTCGATTCCTGTAAAGATCGACTTCTCGGTGGGCGAGTCCATCATGATCAAGGACGGCTCTTTCGCTGGCCTTCCAGGCACAATTTCGGAGATCAAGCCAGAGTCTGGCAAGGTCACCGTTCTAGTTTCGCTATTCGAGCGTGAGACTCCAGTGGAGCTGTCTTTTGACCAAGTCGGCGCACTGAACTAATAAGAGAGAAAAGAAAACAACATGGCACCCAAGAAGAAAGTCACCGGTCTGATCAAGCTTCAGATCCAGGCTGGCGCTGCTAACCCGGCTCCACCTATCGGACCTGCTCTAGGTCAGCACGGTGTAAACATCATGGAGTTCTGCACCCAGTACAACGCAGCTACCGCTGACCAGCGTGGCAACGTAGTACCGGTTGAGATCACCGTTTACGAAGACCGTTCATTCACCTTCATTCTGAAGACCCCTCCTGCCGCTGAGCTAATCAAGAAGGCAGCTGGAGTTCAGAAGGGAAGCGCAACCCCTCACACCGTGAAGGTTGCAAAGCTATCCCGCGACCAGGTGTTGAAGATTGCAGAGGCGAAGATGAGCGACCTAAACGCTAACGACGTCGAAGCAGCAGCAAAGATCATCGCTGGTACCGCCCGCTCCATGGGCATCACCACCGAGCTATAAACCAAACAACTAACCACAAATAGTCGTGGGAGGGGTTAGCGCCCCTTAGAACCACGGACTGTGACCGAAAGGAAAAGCAGAATGCCAAAGCGCTCAAAGGCCTATAACGAGGCCGCAGCAAAGATCCAAGAAGGCAAGCTCTACAACGCAGAAGAAGCTGCCGCACTTGCGATCGACACCGCAGGTAAGAAGACCAACTCAACCATCGAGGTTGCACTCAAGCTTGGAGTGGACCCTCGCAAGGCTGACCAGATGATCCGTGGCACGGTATCTCTCCCTCACGGAACTGGAAAAGTAGCCCGAGTTATTGTGTTTGCGAATGGTGCCGCAGCAGACGCAGCTCGTGAGGCTGGAGCCGATGAGGTCGGTGGCGATGAGCTAATCGCCAAGGTTGAGGCTGGCTGGGTCGACTTCGACTCTGCAGTTGCAACCCCTGACCTAATGGGCAAGGTTGGTCGTCTAGGTAAGGTGCTAGGTCCTCGTAACCTAATGCCAAACCCAAAGACCGGAACCGTAACCATGGACACCGCAAAGGCTGTTACTGACATCAAGGGTGGAAAGATCGACTTCCGCATTGACAAGCAGTCCAACCTGCACTTCATCATTGGTAAGGCAAGCTTCACCCAGGCTCAGCTAACTGAGAACCTAAACGCCGCAATGGATGAGGTTGTTCGTCTAAAGCCTTCTACCTCAAAGGGTAAGTACCTTCTAAAGGGTGCAGTAGCGACCACTTTCGGTCCTGGCATTCCTTTGGACACCGCAACCTTTATGTAAGGTCTAAAAGCCACTTATAAAGCGCCAGTGTGCTTGCGCAATCGTCTCGGTTGTATGCAATCACCTGGCGCTTTAGCTTTTCCGCTTCAGCCTCGTCGGTGGCTAGCGTGGCCAGGTACTTGTCGTAGAAATCCATCGAACCCATTGCCTCTTTGACTTCTGAGGTGCGGTCAAGCGGATAGAAGTTTTCAAGGTTCTTGATGCTGTAGCGCTCCTCGGAAATCACCAAAGTCTTTTCCACCACCCGATACAGATCAACAAAGATGCCGTTCTCAATCAGTTGCATCAACTCGTACTCGTACTTACCGGTTCGAGCCGCCAACTTCTTGAGGGCAGTTTTCTCGTAGTGGGCGTAGTGATAGATGCGGCTTTCCGGGTAGCGCTTTCTATTAAGTAGCACGGTCTCCATAAAGGCTTCAAAGGCTCGCTCTTCTCCGGCTCGATCATCTGCCCAGTGGTGAAAGAACTCACCCTTGGCATCGACCCAACCCCACAGGTATTCCAAGCCTCCAGGTTCACCGAAGAAGGTGAAGCCCTCGAGGTCAAAGAACAAATCACCTGGATTCTCAGGTGGGAGTTCTGCCAACAGCTCTGGGTTTGAAACCACCTGGCTGCGAATACCGGTGTCAAAGAACTGCTGCTGAAGCCTGGCCTGCAGGGCCAAAGTGCGAATAACTGCGCTGGAATGTTTCTCGGTTGCCTTATCTAGCTCGGCAAGCTCTCGAACGGTTGAAATCCCTAGCTGGCGCAGCGCTTCTATCTGCGGCTTGGTGATCCCGGCGACCAGTTGCAGGTGATTGGTTTGGTGCCTGAAGTGCCGGCACATCGCTGGATACTCGCACATCTCGCAGTAGGTGGAAGCTTCGCAAACTAACTCTCCCAGGTCAGCGAGATTTTGTGGGTTTGACTCCACAATGCTCCTAACGCTCTGCTGGTAACTTTCGCGCTTCAGAATCATCTGGGCGATCAAGGCGTCTGCCGAGAAGGCAGCAAGCTCACGACTACCAAGAATTAGACCGTGCTCAGCACTAGCCTCAAGCCCTAGTTCCCGCAGCACGTCGACGTAGAGCCCAACCTGGATTTGGTAGTCGGGCTTTGGTGTGGCAGATAACTTGGCATCCCACGCTGTGTAACCGCCGGTCCATGAACCATGCTGCTTTGCGGTTAGGCCGTCTTGAGTCATCTCAAACCGGTAGTCACCGCGCAACAGAAAGTCTGGGCGTCCGGAAAACTGCAATTCACCAGATCCACCCTTGAGCACGCCCTGGTAGATAACTGGAACGCCTTTGTCCATCAAATCCAAGGTGGCTTCCATGGTTTGTGGATTGGGGGCTTGAACCAAGTCGTCTAGATTGCGAACCAGCTCATCTTCCAAAGCGGCTTCGAATTTCATGCCGTAGCGAATCGCAAGGCTGTCTGGTTTGACGTAAAACTCGTCGATCAAAGCTTGTAGGCCATCCACACCAAGCTCTCGCCCGACTGATACTCGGGTGCAGTGCGAGCACTGTGATCTCATGAGGTCTCGAGAGTCAAAACTTAGGCCGGTCGGTGTTTTTCGCATGGCTAAAGTTTGCACGAGGGGTGCGACATTATTGGGTTGATATATGCGGTTAACCCTGCTCAGATTATGCTTGCTTAGATTCAAAGTTGGAGCACTATGCCAAAGCCAGACCCAAAGGCCTTCCGCCACGTTCTTATTGTTGAGAACGAACCGCTAATGCGTGATTTGTTGGCGCGTGCCGTGGAGTCCGCTGGCTTTGTGGTAACCACGGCTGCCAACGCGGCAGATGCTAAGCGTGCAATGAAATCAATTGACCCAGACGCGATTGTCGTAGACATTGAATTGGGCCCTGGCCCTAACGGTTTTGAATTGGTTGAGTCACTCAACCCAACCACTCCAGCGGTTGGAATTGTTTACTTGACCAACCTCCCAGATCCACGCTTTGGCAAAAAGGATGCATCCACAGTGAAGTCGAATCAGGCTTACCTGCGAAAGGGCGCTATCCAAAGTGGTCAGGAGCTGGTGGACGCCATTGAGGCCGTACTAAAGGACTCCATCACCAAGGAGTATCGCCACGACTTGGCAAGCAACCGACCATTCTCTGCACTTTCTCGCAGACAGGTGGAAACCCTTCAGCTTCTTAGCGAAGGTAAAACCAACGCCCAGATCGCCGAACTTCGTGGCACCACAATCAGGGCGGTCGAGGGCATGCTGACCCGAATCTTCGAACTTATGTCGATTGATCCAAAGGATGGAAATCCAAGGGTTGAGGCGGCCAGTAAGTACCACCAACTAAAAGAACAGGTTTAGTTCTTGGCCGAACGCACGATTTCCCCAGTAAGTGCACTTGGGGGGAAGCATGCCTTGAATTGGCGAACACACTTGTTTTTCGCCCTGCCTTCGGTCGTCACAGGTCTGATTAATGACTACGGCCGACTGGGCGGGGACCCAATCAGCTGGTTCGTGGTGGTCATCGCCGGTTACGCGGTGACCGTTGCGGCCATCGAGATCCTCCAGCAGATCCACATTCGACTTTTTGGCAGGCCGAAGACCTTCTCAAACCTATTGATTCTTCTGCTAGCAGGCTTGATTCGAGGAATCACGGTCTTCTATGTTGGCTGGCTTTTAGGCGTGATGCCAGAAAGCGAATTCTGGTTCCGACTTTCCGCCGCTCCTCTTTACGTGACGGCCACCTACATGGTCTTCAACACCCTGGTGGTGGCCTATCTAAACCAGCGAGAAATTGACCAGGAACTAAGGCGTGAGCAGTACTCACTGAATCAATCGAGGCTCGAATTCGCCCAGGAAATTGATCGACTGAGACTGGCCCAACGAGCACGCATCAACGAAATGGTGACACCATCGCTCTGGGAAATCTCCAAGCACCTCAACGACGCCAAGCTCTCCAAGGATGCCTCCGCCATCGTGCGAGCATTGCGTGGACTAAACGAGGATGTAGTTAGGCCACTCAGCCACGAATTGGCAAAGCGATTTGACCCGCCCACTTTGACCGCGGCGGCACCGTTTCTAACCAAGCTTGGAAGACTAACCCTGCCAAAGCTCTCTACCCTTGGGCAATCGCTACCGGTTGGTTGGACTGCCCTCACATCATTTGTGCTTGGCTACTCGATGCTCTCGGCCTCCAGCAATCCGCTGCAGGGACTAATCACCGCCCTGGTTCTCACGAGCTGGTTTGGGCTGATTACCTATGGCGTGAAGGCACTCACCGCCAACATCGAACACCGGACTTGGCTTGGTTTTGTGCTTTCGATCCCGGTGGGAGCTTTGGTAGGTCTAACCTCATGGCCATTTACCTTCTGGGCAACCCTCACCTTGCCACCGGCTTTCCTGATCCAGTCCGCCGTGTTCTTTTCAATTGCATTTCCGAGCATTTACCTAATAGCGGTAGCTCAAAATCAGTCGGAGATCTCCCAGGCCCAGCTGCGCGGGATCGTTGAGGAACTGAGGCTTCTAAACTCCCAGCTTCGACAGCAAATCTGGCTAGACCAAAAGATGCTGGCAACAGAATTGCACGGCAGCGTGCAGGCCACACTTCATGCCACCGCCCTGCAGCTTTCCAAGATCGACCAGCCAACCCTTGCGGATCTGGAAAGGGTTCGCGACGCTGTCGACAAGGCACTCGCGCGCTTGGGTCAAACCGCATATCTTGAGGGCGAGAAATTCAGCCAAGTGCTGCAAGACATCGCGGATGTTTGGGAAGGCAGCTGCAGCATCGAGTATCAAATTCAACCGGCTGCCCAAGTCGCTTTGGAATCTCAGCAGAGCCTGGCTCGAAGCACCATCGAGGTGCTGCGAGAGGCGATTACCAACGCCATCAAGCACGGTAAAGCAAAGAACATCAAAGTGGCAATCACCATCAATGGCCAGCTGCTGGATCTGATCGTAGATAACGATGGATTAGAGGTAGTTTCCGGTTCTCAAGGGCTTGGCACCAGCGTTATCGCTGAGCTAACCCACAACCACAAGCTCTATAAAACTAGAGACGGCGTGCGCTTCACGGCGGCTATTGCGCTTGGGCTGCAACTCGAGCAGTAGTTTCCGAAAGCGTCGGTGGCTCGCAGCCCTGTCGTTCACAAACAATTCCGGCTGCAACCGCGGCAATCTCGGCGGCATTCTGCAGCTGATTGGATGACAATCTGGCAAGTCTCGCAATTGGGTCATTACCTAGCCCATCAACCAAGTCGAGTTCGGCCAGAAGGTTCGCCATGAAGGTATCGCCTGCGCCAACGGTGTCAACCAAGTTGATCTTTGGTGCTTTGGCATGAAGTTTTTGGCCGTTCAGATAGAGCGTCGCACCGTCGCCACCGCGGGTAATGACCACTAATTTGCCGCCCTGGCTCCAGCTGGCTGCAATCCCATCCAATTCACTGCCTTCTGCAAGGTCATAAAGCCATTCAATATCGGCGTCCGATGCCTTGATGATGTGGCTGTGGTGATTGATTCTGAGCACCCTTGCCAATTCGCTCTCGCGCTCAAACCCCAGGGCCGAGCGAATATTCAGATCGTGGCTGAGGGTGGATTCGCCGGCCTCGTATAAACCTGCCAACCACTTCTCCAAAACCAAACCACCGGGGGCAATCGCCATCGCCAGGCAGCCAAATTGCACAGCCCTGGTGTTCAAGGATGCAAGTTCGATAACGCTCGGCAGCTCGGCCTCGGTCCAGCCCCAGTCGGCAGTGCCATCCACATAGAAGCTGTAACTGGCTGATCCATCATGGCCAATGGTGGCAACCGCCAGCGAGGTTTGCTCGCTGGCATTGATGCTGTAGTCCAGGTTCACGCCATTTACAGAAAGACGGTGACGAATCTGCTGGCCAAAACCATCTGAGGAAAGGCGACCCATAAATCTCTGGTCCACACCGCGACGAGCAAGGGCCAGAGCAACGTTGGCATTAGCGCCACCGACCACAGCCTGATACTTGCCATCGGCATCGGCAGTGCCGATTAGGTCAATGAGAGCTTCGCCAATCACCAAAATCATGGGGCAAGTCTAGGCTGTACCTATGAGTGAAACTAGAAGTGCAAATCGAGCCATCCAACTTCCACTGATCGGCCTGGTATTCCTCTGGGTCATGTTGCTGTTAGCCCAATACGTAGACCTTCAACGCGAGTATCCGGCCTATGACAAAAACGGAGTCCAGCTGCCCTACGAAATCACCCTGCAGTGGAGCGTTTACCTAATCCTCATCGGTATCACCGGAGTTGCGGTGGCGTCCCTTTTGGGCCAGCGCATCGCGCTCGCACTGCGAGTAGAAAACGATTCCCCGCTTGCCGTCAGTGCACATCGCTTTAACAACCTGTTTGTCATTCTTTCTTTGGTTGCCGGGGCGGTCTTTGCGATCGGTAACTTCCTTGGCGCATTCAACACCTATGACTCCAGAGATGCATCTCCGTTTGTACGCATCTTTGGCGTTTACGTGCCAATCGTTTTGGCAACCGCATTGGTTGTTGTAGTTATTTTGTTTGCATTTGTTTTCCGCAAGGACGCCCCGGACATCTCGCACGAAGAAAAGGATGAGGAGCGAGCCAGACTGCAGCGCGCAGTTGGACTGGCTTATGCCTCACCGATCATCGGTACCGCAATCGCAATCATCTTTGGCTTGGTGGTTTACGACACCACCAGAACCACTCTGGATGTTTGGATCTGGGTCATCATCCAGGCCATCATCGCAACCTCGATCATTATTGGCACCCGCTTTGCAGCTCTAGCTAGATCTTCCAAGCCAATTCAGCCAAGACCAAGACGCACCGGCACCGCAGCCGTAAACCTGAATCTGGTGCTCTCAATAGTCTTTGGAGCCGCAGTGACCATCATGGCCTTTACCTTTGGTTCTGCAGCAATCGAATCTCTGCGCGAGTGGCCACAGTGGGTTGAGGGCGACCCTGCTTCGCAGCAGCCATTTGTGAACCCAATCTCGCTGACCTGGTTCCTTGAGAAGCTACTTCCAGCGCTTGTGCTATTGGCACTTGCTACTTTTGGCATCTACCGCACCATGATTTCGAGGCACCGAGTAAACAATGCGTAGTTATTTCAAGGGACTGCTCTTTGACAACGATGGCGTTCTAGTGGACTCCATGCCAGGAGCTATCAGCGCCTGGCGTCAGTGGGGCGAGAAGTATCACCCAGGGTTTGAACTAACCGCTGAGCATCACGGCAAGCGCGCTCAGGATCTGGTTTTGCAGATGGTGGGGGAGAAGCTTTTCAAAGAGGCAGACGACTACATCAACAATCTCGAGCAGGACCTCGCACACCTAACTGTTCCACTAGAGGGATCAGTGGAGTTTCTAACCTCCATGAAGCCTGGGGTTTGGACCGTGGTCACAAGCGCGAACCCAAACTTGGCACGAGGCAGGCTGAGTGCCGCCGGCATCCCAATTCCAAAAGAGATCGTGACTGCATGGGATGTTGAAAACGGGAAGCCCCATCCTGAGCCATATCTCAAGGGAGCTGCCAACCTAGGTTTTGACATCTCTGATTGTGTTGTCTTTGAAGATGCCGCATCCGGCATTCTTGCTGGGCTAGAAGCAGGGGCAGGACTCCTTGTGGGCGTTACCGAACACGCGCTTGACACCCAGGCAGACATTGTGGTTCGCTCACTCAAGGGAATTACCTTTGTGGATGGCGAGTTAGTCATTCCAGATTCGATTAGGTTGAGGTAGCTAAATGGCAGAGATTGAGTTCTACGGAGCAGACTGGTGCAGCGATTGCAGAAGGTCTAAGTCACTTCTAAACACCCTGGGTGTTGAGTACGAGATGCACGATGTTGAGGCAGATGCGTCAGCCGCAGATCGCTCAAAAGAGATCTCTGGTCGCACCAATATTCCAGTGATTCGCTTTGCCGATGGCACTCACCTGGTTGAGCCAAGCGATGCCATCTTGCACGCTGAGCTAAAGCTCCGCGGCCTCGTTAGCTAATTTGGTTCTATCTTTTTTGCCCTAGCCCCCGTAGGCTAGAGGTTCGTAGTGCTAGAGGAAACCGTCCTTAGGCACGCCCCTAAGGAATCCTCAAAATGCCAAAAGATTTTTCCGCGCCTACTCGCGCGTCCAGGCCAGCAGCTGCTGGCAAAAAAAGAGCAGTTGCACCTAAGTGGGATTCACCTCGCGGTGAAGCCCCAGCAAAGCGCGATGGCCGTAAAGGCTACGCGTCAAACAAGGGTGACTATGTTCCAAAGGCAGAGCGCGGCGTAGAAGCCGACCGCAAGCCAAGAACTGCTCGTCCAGACTTCGACCCAGAGCGTAAGCCTCGCGCTGCTCGCCCTGACTTCGATGGTGACCGCAAGCCTCGTGCATCCCGCGACTTTGATGGTGACCGCAAGCCACGTGCAGCACGTGACTTCGATGGCGATCGTAAGCCTCGCACCGGTGGCCGCGATTTCGACCCAGCTCGCAAGAGCTTCTCAGAGCGTCCAGACCGCGTAGCTCGTGACAACGACCGCAACCGCACCTTTGAAGGCGCTCGCGCCAAAAGCTCAACCGGCAAGACCTTTTCACAGGACGTCAAGCTAGAGCGATTGGAAAGCGCAACTGATGCCGCTACCTTCGCAACCTTCCAGGAGATGGATCTTCCAGATCGTCTAACCCAGGAACTTGCCAAGATGGGTGCAGCTGCACCTTTCCCAATCCAGGCAGCAACCATCCCGGTTGCAATGGCTGGTCAGGATGTTCTAGGTCGCGGTAAGACCGGTAGCGGTAAGACCATTGCTTTCGGTGTGCCACTTGTGGCCATGCTGGCAGCAGCAGGCAACCAGCCTCGCGAGCCACGCAAGCCTCGCGCACTAGTTCTTGCTCCTACTCGTGAGCTTGCAGACCAGATCGACCGCACTCTTTCGCAGCTTGCAAAGAGCGTTGGCTTCTTCACCACCACCATCTATGGCGGTGTTCCTCAGTTCCGTCAGGAGCAGGCACTAAAGCGCGGTGTTGACATTGCAATTGCAACCCCGGGTCGCCTAGAGGACCTAATGGCTCAGGGCCTAGTAGACCTATCAGGTGTAGAGCGCATCGTTATCGATGAGGCTGACCACATGTGTGAGCTTGGCTTTGTTGAGCCAGTAACTCGCATCTTGGAGGCAACTGGAGATTCTCAGAAGTTGCTGTTCTCGGCCACCTTGGACAAGCAGGTTGCCAGCCTGGTCAAGCGCTTCATGCCTAACCCATACGTTTATGAGGTTCCGGGCGAGGTTAACGAGACTTCGGACATCGACCACGTGGTTTTGACCATGGAGCCAAGAGACCGCTCACAGATCTTCCACCGCCTAGTTCAGGGTGAGGGCAAGAGCATTGTCTTTGTTCGCACCAAGGCAACCGCAGAGGCACTGTCTCAATCCCTAAACGACGCCGGTGTTTCCACCGCTCGTCTGCACGGTGACCTAAACCAGGCTCAGCGCACCAGAAACCTAGAGCGCTTTACTCACGGCGCTGCCCGCGTGATGATCGCAACCGACGTTGCTGCTCGCGGTATTCACGTTGACGATGTGAAGTTGGTTATCCAGCTGGACCTGCCTGAGGAATACAAGACCTACCTACACCGCGCAGGTCGCACCGGCCGTGCCGGTCGCTCCGGCACCGTGGTTTCGCTTGTTCCACTAGGCAGAACCCGCAAGGTTGAGGGCCTACTGGAGCGTGCTGACCGCCAGGCTAAGTTCGTTCACGTAGTTGCAGGCGACAAGTTCATCTCTGATCTTGCTGGCCCAATTGCGCCACCACCAGTTGTCGATTCCCTGGACTTCGGTGACTCTCGTTTTGAGACCACCAACAAGACGGCGGTAAAAAAGAACTTGCGCGAGCGCAGCTCTGGAAATAAGCTATACGCAGCCAAAGACCGCCGGTTTCGTCAAAGGTAATCAAAGAAATTAGTTTCTAGATTCACCTGCGCCGATTAAGGTTCACGAAAGTGAAGGCCAGCGCAGGTGAATGTATGAAGCTTTTTAAGCTCTGAACGTTTACTCTGCGTTCGGAGCTTTTTCTTTTAAGAACTGACCGGCACCAACACAAACAAGGAGTGCCATGGCAGACAAGAAGGCTACGGTCGCCGAGCTAAAGGACAAGTTCTCTAGCTCGAGTGCAGTAATCCTTACTGAATACCGCGGACTCACAGTGACCCAGCTCAAGGAGCTGCGTCGCGCATTGGCTAATGACGCAACTTACGTAGTTGCTAAGAACACCCTTCTAACAATCGCAGCAAAGGAAGCAGGAGTTTCTGCTTTCGACGGTCAGCTTTTTGGACCATCTGCATTGGCATTCGTTCACGGAGACCCAGTTTCCGTAGCGAAGGCACTGAAGGACTTCGCAAAGGCTAACCCGCTGCTAGTGGTAAAGACCGGTGTCCTGGATGGCGCTGCTCTTTCTGCTGCAGATGTTAAGAAGCTTGCGGACCTCGAGACTCGCGAAGTACTACTGGCCAAGGCCGCTGGTGCTCTAAAGGCTTCGTTGTTCAAGGCTGCCTACACCTTCAACGCGCTTCCTTCGGGAACCGTTCGCGTTGTCGACGCGTTGCGTCAAAAGCAAGAGTCCAACTAACAAATCGTTCACAACCCATTAGGAGACACAAATGGCAAAGCTATCTGCCGACCAGCTCATTGAGGCATTCAAGGAGCTAACCCTTATCGAGCTTTCTGAGTTCGTAAAGAAGTTCGAAGAGGTATTCGAAGTTTCTGCTGCTGCACCTGTTGCAGTTGCTGCTGCTGGCGGTGCTGCTGCACCTGCTGAGGCTGCAGAAGAGAAGACCGAGTTCGACGTTGTACTAGAGTCCGCTGGCGACCAGAAGATCCAGGTCATCAAGGAAGTACGTGCAATCACCAACCTAGGTCTAGGCGAGGCAAAGGCTCTTGTTGATGGTGCACCTGCAACCATCCTTGAGGGTGCCAAGAAGGAGACCGCTGAGGACGCTAAGGCAAAGCTAGAGGCTGCCGGCGGCAAGGTTACCCTAAAGTAATCCCCCCAAAGCAAAGAACTAATCCCCTGGGCCCTAGGCCCAGGGGATTTTCTTTTGCCTAGGTAAATAGCGGCTCTGTCACAGATCGAATCACTCCTGTCAGGGCTATCCTTTGGCCTAGATGAGCAAGATTCTGGGAACCGCGAGCGCACTTGGGCCACTGGCCAAGGTGCTGACCCTAGCCCTGCTTGCCCTCGCCCTCGTAACTAATTCCGCACCCGCATCCCAAGCCCAAGCACCTAAAGTTTTGGCCCTCAGTCCGCTGGTTGAAAAACCGCTGGTGACCGGCATCTCGGGGTCCAACCAGGTCAAGATCAACGGCTCTGTTCAGCTGCTCGGAAGCAAGCTTAACCAGGTTGAAGAAGTCCAAATCGATGGTGTCCCAGCCAGCTTTTTCGTCAATAGCGAGGACAGCATCACCATAAGGATTCCTATTGGCGTGAAGCCGGGGGACCCGGCGGTAAAGCTCTTTGGTGACTTTGGTTCAATCATCTTCACAAGCCTGTTCGAAGTCGTTGCAACCGAGCTGCCAAACAACTCGAAGGTGACTATCGGCACCTTCAACGGCTATGTCGCGATCTACACCAAGGCCCACCAGGGTAAGCAGCTATCTTTCAAGGTTGGCAGCAGCTGGAAAGTGATCAAAACACTGCCAAGCAACTACACCTACAACCTCAAAAAGATCGGTTCTGGTAAGACCACAACGGTCCAGGTTTACATCGACAGCGCCCTAGTTCAGGTGCTACAGCTCAGGGTCAGATAGCCAATTCGCGAATAGCGAAAACGTCACCGCTCTGAGGGTCAGAATCAACTACGGCTAACCCTATGTTTCCAAGGGGTCATTTTCCCCTAAATCTAGACTAGAAGGGCCTAAAGGGTGTGCTTTCGCATACCCGAAAACGAGAGAGATTATGACAGAGCTAAAGCTAGCAAGAGGAGCAGCCATGTGGTTGCGTCGTCTTGGCCTAGCCGTGATAGCGGTCATAGTTACTGCGGGCTTGTCTCTAGTTGCATTTTTAGGTGCGAATGCAAACCAAGATCCCGGTTGGAACTCGACTATCGATTTTTCGGCCAATCTGTCAAACAATGACGGCAACAGGGTGCTCGCGCCAAACAACTTGTCCCTGCCACTTCCAATAGGAACTTCTGGGCACACAGTTGAAATGTGGGTAAGGCCTAGCGCAACCGTGGCGGGATCGTCGGGTCGCGTCCTAATAAACGCCGAGCGTAAATACGCGATCATAAGCAATAACGGAAACTGGGCCTACTACGTCGCTGGCGGACGCGGCACTAACTGGGAGCTCATAGAGACAAGGACGCAAATTGCGGCGAATCGTTGGGTTCACATCTCTCTTGTCCTAACCGCGACCGACACTCTGTTTTATGTCGATGGAAAGCTGGTTCACAATAGGGGCTCCCGAACCAATTCAGGGGCGACCACTTCAGTGGACTACTTCGCCATTGGTGGTTGGGGTGGTACGACAATCGAGTCGCAGAGATTTGATGGCCAGATTGATGAAATCAAGATTTGGCAATCAGACCGAAGTGCAAATATCAGCGCCGATATGCACTCGAGGCAGGCTCCAACTGCCGGCAACGGTGTCTACTGGGACTTCAACGAAGGCTCTGGAACCACTATTTACGACCGCGTCGGCACGGTTGACTTAACCGCCACGACGGTAGTTTTCTCGGACGTCAAGCAGGTAAGAACCGTAACAAACGGTGACACCGCAATCACCTTCCCTAGAACCTATCTGCCGGGTGTTGGCGGCTGGACTGTTCCAGATAGGGCAACAAACTTTAGGACTCTTGTTGTAGCCGGTGGCGGCTCCGGTGGTGGCTACGTCGGTGGTGGTGGCGGCGGCGGCGGTGTACTCGCCGGATCTTTCACCGCACCAGCCGCTAGCACTAGATCCATAGTCGTTGGACAGGGTGGTCCAGGAGTAGGTTCGATGACTGCAAGAGACCAGCGAATCTATGGAATGAATGGCCAAAATTCCAGTGCTTTTGGTCTAGAGGCCATCGGTGGCGGTGGCGGTGGTTACCACTCCCAGTGGGCAGGACTAGCTGGTGGTTCCGGTGGTGGCGGTGGATCATTCGACGCTGGCACAGGTATTGGAGGAACTGGTGTCCCAGGGCAAGGTTTTTCCGGTGGTAGCGGTATTGGACCTAGACCTCGAAACTTTACCGCAGCCGGTGGTGGTGGTGGAGCCGGTGGTGCAGGTGAGAGCGTTGCCAACATTACCTATCGCGGTGGTGACGGTGGTCCGGGAACGCAGTCAAACATCCTTGGAAGCACTCTGTTCTTCG
>CAZLKR010000012.1:15584-34033 GCA_964560155.1 uncultured Aquiluna sp. | reverse complement strand
CCCCATTCTCCGCCACCAAAAGCCTCCAGAAAACTCTGGGGGCTTTTGACTTTTTGGACGAAGATTACTGCGTAGTCTTTAGGTTCCAGCCCAGAAAGGACTTTGATGGCTAAGCGCGACTTTCTAAGGCGACTTGGGCCAGGCATAGTCACCGGTGCCGCTGACGATGATCCTTCGGGAATCGGTACTTACACATCTGTGGGTGCCAGTGCTGGATACGGCTTTTTGTGGTCTGCCCTGTGGCTATTGCCATTCGCCTACGCGGTACAAGAGGCATGTGCTCGGTTAGCGCTTGTCACCGGGCAGGGGCTAGCCGCGATTATCAAATCCCGCATGCCGCGCTGGGTTCTGGTGCTGGCTGTCTTGCTGGTTGCAGTTGCAAACACCGTGAACATCGCGGCAAATCTTTCGATTATGTCTGCGGCTCTGGGGCTTTTGGTTCCGATTGAGCCTTTGGTTGGGGTGGTGATGTTTGCGGTGCTATTGGGTGTGACAGAAATCGTGATCCCCTATCACCGCTATGCAAAAGCCCTGCGCTGGCTGTGCCTAAGTCTTTTGGCCTATGTTGCCGTGTTGTTTGTTGCACAGGTGGACTGGCAGCAGGTGGCAATCTCAACATTGATACCTAGCTTTGATTTCTCGCAGGTCTCGTTCGGACTTCTAATCGCTTTAGCTGGCACAACCATTTCTCCCTACCTCTTTTTCTGGCAGGCAGCCGAAGAAGTGGAGGAGCAAAGCAAAGTCAATTTCCGCAGAGCGCGACTGAGCGACCTGGAGGCTATGCGTGGAGATGTGTTTGCCGGCATGTTCACCGGAGTGTTCATCATGTTCTCGATCATGGCGACCTCGGCCGCTACCTTGAACGCTGGTGGCATTACCGAGGTTGCTAGCGCTGCCGATGCAGCACTAGCACTTAAGCCAATCGCCGGTGAGTTTGCAAGTTTGCTGTTTTTGCTGGGCATTCTCGGCGTTGGCTTGCTATCAATACCGGTGTTGGCAGGTTCAACCGCCTATGCGGTTGCCGAGACCTTTGGCTGGAGAGAGTCGCTAGAACTCAAACCCCGGCAAGCAAAAGCTTTTTACGGCGTGATTGTCGTTTCGATGGCAGTGGCACTGCTTCTAAACCTTGGCGGTATTGAGCCGGTGCACTTTTTGTTGATTGCAGCCACTCTAAATGGACTTTCTGCTCCGGTATTGATGGCAATCATTTGGTGGTTAGCCAGAGACAAGAACCTATTGGGTAATTGGGCTTCCGGAAAAATCTCGCAATTCTTGCTTGGGTTTGCGACCTTGGCGATGGGCTCTCTACCCTTGTTCTGGTTGCTTGCTGGCTAGTTCTTTCCCAGGTAAGCGCTCTCCATGGCGGCAAGATCGATCTTCCTCATCTCCAGCATTGCCATTGTGGCGCGCTGACTTCCGGCTGCATCTGGGCCTGCTAGAAAATCATTCATCCGAGGAGAGGTAACCTGCCAAGAGACACCGAACTTATCCCAGAGCCAACCGCACTGACTCTCCTTACCGCCATCTGCGGTTAGTAGGTCCCAGTACCTATCAATCTCCGCCTGGTCCTGGCAGGGAATCTGAAATGAGATGGCTTGAGTGTGAGGAAACTGCGGGCCGCCGTTTAGTCCGATGAAGGGTCTGCCGAAGATCTTGAAGTTCACCACAACTTCTTCACCTTGCCCATTGCCTGGAGTCTCAACCGGAGCTAGCCAGTTATCAGCAATGCTGCTATCCGGAAAAATGCTGGTGTAGAAGGTTGCGGCCTCACGGGCATTGCCGTTGAACCATAGGCAGGTGATTAGATCCATGGCTCGACTTTATACCTCAGCAAACACTCGCGAAGGTTTATCCGACCCCCCGACAGACCTAACACAAATAGCGGCGTTCTTTGACGCACTTACTCGGCAGGCGTAGTGTGAATGAAAAGACCAAAGGCTTGTTATGAAAAGACTTCTTTCTGCGATGTTGGCTCTGGCACTTATCTCGGTGCCGATTGCAAGCCAAGGTGCGACAATCACCTATAAAACATGTGTCGCCATGAATGCCAAATATCCAAATGGCGTAGCTCAAAAAGCTAAGTTCAAAAACCTAGGTAAAGGGCCGATTGCTTCCCCCAAAGTAGACGCCAAGGTCTATTTGGCAAACAAAAAACTTGACACTGACAAGGACGGCATCGCCTGCGAGAAGATAAAGAGCGATTCGACAGATAGTGCACTACCTAAGCCAACAAACCCAGCGGGCTTAGGTTTCTCAAAGATTGACAAGGACTCGTGGAAGGTGGCTCAGGCTGCGGTCTTGAATGCTGTGGCAGCCGGAACCACCATCCCAGCTATTAGCTACCAGGTTGGACCACAGCTAAAGGAATCTCGACTCGAATCTCGGAAGGTGGCGCTTGCGACCGCAGCGAAGCTTTGGTCCAGGTGGTTTGCCCCGCAAAGTGTCGAGGCAATCTACTGGAGCGAGAACGACGCTGCGTGGGCAGAAGAAAAGCTAGCGACCGGTTGGAACTACCGCCCGAATTTACAGCAGATTGCTCTTGGCGAGAAAGGTAACTGCGGGTCGGCAGGCGCCAACGGAGATCCGCGCATTGTTAGCTTCCACGAATGTGTTGGGACCAATTTGGAGAACGTTCCAAGTTCGGTTCAAACCACTCCGCACGAATACACCCACCTGTTCCAGAACAAATACGGTGGCTGCGCGCTCTATGACTGGTATTGCGAAGGTGGTGCCGCTTTCTTTGGTTCAACCATCGGCAACACCAACGACTCAACTGGAGAGAAGCGACTCGCTCAACTCAGGCTTTGGTCTGGAAATCTAGGACCAAATCGAGCCTTAGTTGCGGCCGGGGATAAGGCGACGATTATCCGACTGCTGACTGAGTGGCAGGGCGGTTCGCACACCAGAGATGCCATTGCCGGCAGTTACTTCCTAGGCAATTTGGCAACGGAAGTGCTGGTTGCCTCACACGGTGTCGAGACCTGGGCTAACTTCACAATTGCCATGGCCACGGAATCAGATTTCGAAGCTAACTTCAAAAAGCACTACGGGATCGAGATTGCCAGTTTCTACAAAGTCGTCGCGGATTACATAGTTTCGCAGCCCGAGATATTCCAGTAAGCCAATTAGGACTAGATCAGCAAAACCCTTCGCTAAACGACAGCTGGGTAGCGTGAGCCGTCAGCAAAGTTTCCATACAGCGGCCCATCACCCTCGGTGACTGACTGAACCAAAAGGTCTCCACCAACGAAGCAGCCTCGCCAGCTGGCACCTCGACCGCCAAAGACTTCAGCTTTATCCCCGCGAGACCTTGGCTTGTTCACGCCGAACTTGAAGGCCTGAGACTCCTCCTTGACTCGTTCCGCAAAAGCAAGATCATCGGTTGCAACTGAGCTCACTAGGTTTCCGTTTGACACATTCATAGCCGAGATCAACTCGGCCTCGGTGTCAACCAAAACGATTGAGTCCAGCGGACCAAAAGGTTCCGAGTGGTGGATTGACCAAGCCTTTGGTGGGTCTAGAACCGTCATTGGTGCAACATACGCTGAGCGATCCTGACCAGTGATGAATCTGCCGTTATCCAAAGAACCGCGAATTAGTGGAATGCCACCTCGCTCAACTGCCTCGCGGTAAGCCTGCTGCAACTCCCCGGCCTTTTTGCCAGAAATAACAGGTCCGAAGTGTAGATCTGGGTAGTCATCATTCGGGTCTTCAACCGCTAACGGGTGGCCAAACCTCAAAGACCCAAGCATGGCGGTGTACATCTCTAGGAATTCTGGGAACAGCTCACGTTGAACCACATAGCGCGGGTATGCGGTGCAGCGCTGCTTGGCGTATTCGAAACCCTTGGTAAGGTGCGCCGAGAGTTCACTCCAGTTGGAGTATTTCCAAACTCCCCAGGAGTTCAAGCCCTCTTGCTCAAGGATGTGTCGACGTGCCAAGGACGTGAGCGAACTTGCGGCGGCTCGGCCGTTGTTTCTTCCTCCCACAAATGCCAAAGCACCGAGTGAATCCGAGCTAACTAGAGCCGGTGCCAGCTCGGCACCCGAACCAGAAATCAGTGTCACCGGTAATCCAGCTCTCGCCATAAGTGCGTGGGAAAGGGTGAGGGCGTGAAAACCGCCCTGGGTTGGAGTCTTTGAGATAACTGCATTACCTGCCAAGAGTTGAACCAGCTCTGCGTGAACCAAAACACTCAGCGGGTAGTTCCAGCTTGCGATGTTCGAGATGGGTCCAGGTAGTGGAGTTCTGCCGTGCATCTGGCGATCGATTTCACCCAGGTACCACTCAACACCCTCGATAGCGCGATCGACATCGGCACAAGCCAGCTTCCACGGTTTCCCGATTTCCCAAATGATTAATCTGGCAATGGCATCCCTGTGCTCGCGCAGCAGTTCGATGGCTTTAGCGACCCTGGCTTTGCGCTCCTCGAGCGGGGTCTTAGACCAATCGGTATCTTGCTTGACAGCTTGATCAACCGCTTGCTGAACCTGCTCAAGATTTAGCATGGTTGGGCCAATGATCTGTTGCCCATCGACCGCGGTGAAGTGGGATTGCGCCTGACCTATTGAGACCCACTGGCCATTAATTAGGTTGTTAAGCGATGATTCGCCAAATGCCTCAGGGGCAATAGCCTTGGCCTCTTTATAGACCTGAGCAAACTCAGAGTCCTTCTTTAGAATCAGTTCCATTGATTAGAGAACAGGCTTCGCCTAACTAACGTTCCCCGCAAATGTCACAGATTGCGAACATTTACTTACTGCAGAAACAGCTGACCGTCACGCTCAACAAGGGCATACTGCGCAAGCCCTCTGCGTGCTGGACCAGATGTGACTGCTCCATCGGCGGTGGAGAAGACCGAGTTGTGGCAGGTGCAGACCATTTGGCTGGTGCTGATTTCCGTGACTTCACAACCGGCGTGAGTGCAGATTGCCGAGAAGGCCCTAAAGACCCCGGCGGTTGGTTGGATAACCAAAAGTGGGCCATTTGCTGAAGACACCTGGACGCCCGATCCAACTGGAACCTTGCTACTTGCGATCAGGGCCTTTGCAACCGCAGTCGGTGAAGGGGTAGCGGTATCGGCAATTGTCGCCAGCAAGAACCCCTTGGAAACTCTGATTTTGACTGGCTCGAGGATTCGCGCAGGTGCTGCGGTTGACTTACCGGTTAGCAAACTAAAAGCCGCTTTATCTTTCGGGCAGGTGACTCTCGACCCTTTGACGTTGGCTAGCGAAAGCGAAGTTGAATCTGCCGGGCAGCTCGCGCGAAAAGCTGTAAATCGGGTGGTGGTAGCGCGATAGACCAAGACTCTATTTGAACCGGAAGTGAAGAGCTTGGTGGAGCCCACCCTTAAGGAGTTGCTAGACCCGAGATTTAGTTCCGAGGCATGTGCTGGCAGGCCAACTAAGGCTGCGGCCGACAGCGCTAAAGCGCCGGTAACTAAAGCTCTGCGATCTATTTCCATGTGTAATCAAACCGCCAAAGAACTTTTGCATTCCGCAGTGTCTGCCCAAATGCGCTGCAATTCGTGAGGCTGACAACAAAGGAGTAATGTGTTCCACGCATCACATGACAGGTTGTAATGAACAAAAAGAATAGTAAGAGCGGCCTCAAGCGCACTTCAGCCCTAACGCTCGGAGCGATGGGTGTCGTATACGGCGACATCGGAACCAGCCCCATCTACGCCTTCAATGAGGCGGTTAGGGCCGGAGGCGACACTCGCGATGAAATCCTTGGTGTGCTCTCTTTGGTCTTTTGGACCTTAACCGCAGTGGTCTCAATCAAATACTTAATCTTTGTCCTGCATGCCGACAACAAGGGCGAGGGCGGAACGCTTGCGATGTTCTCCCAGCTCTCGTCCAAAATCCGCGATGGCAAAAAGGGCCTTCTGGGATTCACGGTATTCCTTTTCCTAATGGCAGCCGCCATGGAGTTCTCAGACGGGATTTTGACTCCGGCAATATCCGTCATATCTGCGGTCGAGGGCATAAAGACAGTCAATCCAGATCTTGAATATCTAGTTGTGCCGATCACGGTTGTTATTCTGGCCCTGCTATTCACCTTCCAATTCAAGGGCACCCACAATCTGGGCAAGGTCTTTGGTCCAGTAATGATCGTCTGGTTTATCACCCTCTCGGTAATTGGCATTGGCCAGATTATTCAGAACCCAGAATCGCTAGTGGCTCTGAACCCGATGTATGCCGCTAACTTTGTGATTGACCACGGCTTCCAGACTCTGTTTGTAATGGCATCAGTAATTCTTGCGGTGACCGGTGCTGAGGCACTGTTTGCGGACCTTGGTCACTTTGGTCGCGGACCAATTCGTATCGGCTGGTTTGGACTGGCGGGTATTGCTCTTCCCCTGAGCTATTTCGGCCAGGGAGCGCTTCTGCTGCGAGATCCAAGCGCAATCGGCAACAGCTTCTTCGGCATGGTTCCAGCCGGTTTACCCGCGCTTTTGCTTTTGCTAATCACCACACTCGCAACCATCATCGCCTCACAGGCATTAATTAGTGCGGTGGCATCGCTTGCCAGCCAGGCATCGCAATTGGGGCTTTTGCCTCGCCTAAGAATCAAGCACACCAATCAGCAAGAGCGTGGTCAGATTTTCGTGCCGTTTATCAACACCATTGTTGGCCTCGGGTCAATCACCCTAGTGATTATCTTTGGTTCTTCATCTGCCCTGGCTGGCGCTTACAGCTTTGCTATTGCCTTCACCATGCTGGTTTCGACCATCGGACTTTTGATTCTGGCCTTCAACAAGTGGAAGAAGTATCGCTGGTTCCTGCTGCCAATTTTCTCCCTGTTCTTGATCATGGACGTATCACTATTCTCGGCAAGCGCTACCAAGCTTGTAACGGGAGCTTGGTTGCCGCTACTGGCTGGTTTCTGCTTGGCATCGATGATGTGGATCTGGCGAAAGGGACGATTCGAGCTGGATAAGCGACTAAGCCAAACCTCCATGAGCTGGTCACAGGTGACTCGCCTTCGCAATAGTGGGAAGGTTGCAATCACCGACAACACCGGTATTTACCCTTCCGCGGTCGTCGGACTTGTGCCGCAAGCACTCGAACAGCAAATCAGGGTATTGGGCAGCATGCCAAAGGAGATCTTGGTGGTGACGGTGGAGTCAATGGAGACCCCTATCTGCCACAAGCCTCCGGTTTACAAACGTGTCAACGATTATCTTGCCTCGGTATCGGTGCCATCTGGCTTTATGGAACAGCGAAATGTTCCTAGGGCTCTTCGCTCACATTCGGTTTCAGAACACTTTGATGAACGAGATGCGATTTACTTCGTGACCGACAGGACTCTGATCCCTGCCGACAAGACCGGTCTGAACAAAGCTGAGGAACTCATCTTCACAACCCTGCACAGAAATGCCACGACCCCGGCTCACTACTACCATTTGCCGGAGCGAAGGGTAATCACCTTCGATATCTCTATCGAGGTTTAGCCGGATCTCATCGGACTTGCTTCACATCGAGTCCTGCTGTTGGGGTTTAGGTAGATTCCTTGGGAATGAATCAATCTGGCGAGGGCTTGAAACTAACAACACCACGTCAAGGAGCTAGGTTGAAAGACGCATCGATTGAGCAAGAACTGCGGGACATTTTTGCAGGGATAAGCAAGCTAGTTTCTCGCGGATTTTCCAATGCAGGATTTGGTTCAGCGAACTCAAAGCCAGCTGTCGACATAGCTACCGCGGTTCTGGCTTCGCTATCCAAGGTCGCGAACAACGGAGTCGCCGTTTCTAACGACATTGCCGTTGCAAGTGCTGGAGCGCTGAGGCCGGCTGAGGCCGATGTGGAAGTAGTGTTGCAGAAGCTGATTTCCGAGCGACTGGTAAAAGTCGTTGTCCGCGAAGATCTTCGCCTTTACGAACTCACCAAGGCCGGCAAAATCGAACTCGACAAAAGAGCTGCGGCACTTCTAGCGGCCGAGCATTCCTCCGAGGATGCATCAGAGGGAACTCGAACAAAAGAGTCAGGTTGGATCAACAGCGATGTCATTGAGGCCGGTAAGGCTCTGGCGGCAACGCTCGCCAATGCCTCGTCGGAAAAATCGGCAAGCATCCAAACCGAGATTGCGAAAGTTCTCAAAGATGCGAATCTTCGAATCCAAGAGCACCTGAGCAAGAAAGATTAGTTTGGCCTCGGCAAATCCAATCGAGAGCAAAGATCCGGCTCTAAAAAGGCGCTACCGCAGAATTCTCAAGTTTGCGGCTTTAGCTCTGATGCAATCTTGGTTTTTCGAAATTGCACTTCCTAGCATTGGATTGGGGAAGATTGCAAAAATCACCCGTATCAGAAGATTTCAAAAGCTCGCTCGAAAGTTCCACGTTCTGGCTGCCGACCTGGGCGGCTTGATGATCAAAGCGGCTCAGTTCCTATCCTCAAGATTGGATGTGCTTCCCAGGGAGATAACCCAAGAGCTTGAAGGACTGCAGGATGAGGTCGCTCCAGAACCGACCGAAGCAATCCTCAATCAGCTCTGCATAGAACTCGGGATGGAACTTGATGTTGCATTCGAATCATTTGATATAGAGCCACTGGCCGCAGCCTCACTAGGTCAAGCACATCGGGCGAAACTGCGTCCAAGATTTGATGCTGAGCTCGGCTATACCGACGTCGTGGTGAAGATTCTCAGACCCGGAATTGAGCAAATCGTTGCGGTGGATCTAGCTGCGATTCGGAAGGTGGGCGGTTGGCTTTCAAAAGTGAAGTTGGTTTCGAGGCGTACCGATGCGCCCAAGCTGGTAGAGGAATTTGCGCAGACCAGCCTGGAGGAAATTGACTACCGCTTCGAGGCTGCTCACCTTGAGCGATTCAAGAGTAACTTTTCCTCGGATGTGAGAGTTGGCACCCCCAACGTGGTTTGGGAACGCTCAACCCAGCGGATTTTAACCCTGAGCGATGTCAGCGCGATCAAGATCACTGACGTTGACGCCCTTGATTCGGCCGGCATTGATCCCAATGCGGTAGCCGCCGAGCTGGCGAGGGTAACTTTCGAGCAGTTCTTTGTGCATGGGTTTTTCCATGCCGACCCGCACCCAGGAAACATTTTTGTCACGCCGACTCAGGTTGTGCCGGGTGGATTCAAACTCACCTTCATTGACTTTGGAATGATGGGTGAAATCAGCGACCTGCAGCGCAAAAAGTTGCAGGAGTTTATCTTCGCCGTTGTCGCTAGAGATGCACGAGCTTGGGTTAGATCCGTTGAACAGCTCGGCGTGCTTTTGCCATCGGCTGACACTGTTCAGCTAGAACAGGCAGTTGCGGAGCTCTTCAAGCGCTTTGGCGGAATTGGAGTGGCCGACCTTACGCAAACCGACCCCCGGGAGATTCGGGAGTTTGCGATTCGCTTTAGCGATTTAGTTTTGGCATTACCTTTCCAGCTTCCTGAGAACTACCTACTTTTGGTGCGAAGCATCTCTGTCATTTCTGGAGTAACGAGCGCGCTCAACCGAAACTTCAACATGTGGGACGCTGTTGATCCATTTGCGAGGTCGCTGCTGAGCGGGTCAGCCAATGACTCACTGAAGCAATTTGGAAAGGATGCCCTAGGCGTCCTGGGTGCCATCTACCGACTCCCAGAGAGATTTGAATCGCTGGCGAGCCGAGTAGAACGCGGTGAGCTGGTCTACCGAAACCCAGAGCTGGAGCGCAGGATATCTTCCACCGATCGCAGCTTGAGGGCCTTGAGCTCCGCTGTGATTTTCGGGGTGCTGGTATTTGCAGGACTCAGCCTGCGTTCGGAAGGTGACCCCCTGGGCACTTGGCTGTTGGTGGCCGCTGCAATTCCGATGCTGAGCGCACTGGGAGTCTTCAGAATTCGTTGATCGGTTACTCGAGAACCCCGAGGGCCTTGGCTAGGTTCAAAATCTTCTCGGCACGCTTGATGCGTGGTGGATCGGAGCCGTCTCTCACCATGCCGCCAGAAGCGGCGAAGTCTTCAAAGAACTCCTGGGCCCAGACAATGTCCGACTCGGTTGGGCAAATGGTTTCGTTGATCACAACAGTTTGCTTCTCATCCAGACAGAGCTTGCCGGTCAGTCCAAGAGTTACAGCGAGCGCCGCCTGCTGTCTAAGCACCGAGTGGTTAGGGCCAACTGTAGGTCCATCAATCGGTCCCGGAAGATCGCCGATGCGGCTAGCTAGCACCAGCTTCGTTCTTGGATAGCTCATTGCCATATCATCTGCACTGGTGCCGGTGTCGCGACGATAGTCACCGGAGCCAAAGGCCAGACGGAAAGCTCCCTTGGCTCTGGCAATCTCGGAGGCATTCTCAATACCGAGAGCGGATTCCACCAACGGGATGATCGGCAGGTGAGAGCCGAGCAGCTTGTAGGTTTGCTCGACACTTTGGCCGTCTTCGGTCTTTGCCAGCATTACGCCCTTGAGGCCAGGGGCTCTGCTTAGGGCAATTAGGTCATCGCGCCAGAACTCTGTGCTGGCATCATTTACTCGCACCCAGGCTGATCCAGACTGCAACCAGTAAACAACTGCGTCGCGAGCTCGCTCTTTGTTTAGGGGGTCTACCGCATCTTCGATGTCAATGACAACCTGGTCTGCCCTAGATTCACTAATTGCATTGAGTTGGTCAGCTTTGAGGCTATTCACCAATAGCCATGACCTGGAAATCTCAGGCTGAATTGACATCTCTAGCTCCATTACTAAAAGTCGTAACTGAAACCCTATTGCACCAGATTGCCCTTGATGGTTGATTGGTGAAATGTTGCAGTCACTTCCCAGTTTGGTTGCCTATTATGAAATCAGGACCAAGGAGACACAGTGACCAACAACCCATACGCGAGCAGGAACCTAACCCCCGAAAACGAGAAGCTACTCGCGGTGGCAGCTCACCTGTTGGCTATTCCTTTTGAGTTCCTTGCTCCGGTGATTGGTTATTTCGTGCTCAAGGGCAAGGGTCCATTCATCACCCACCACGTCAAGGAATCATTGAACTTCGGTATCAACATGCTCTTGGTGATGGTGGTTTTGGCAATTTCCATCGTCGGATGGCTGATCATCTGGGTGCCACCGATTTACTGGTTCATCATGCGCGTGATTGCAGCGATAAAGGCTGCTCAGGGTGAGTTCTTCACCTACCCGCTAACCATTAGATTTTTGAAGTAGTAAGGAAACTAAGAGTCTTTTTTCTTTCGAAAGATGCTCTTTAGCTTCGCAACAATGCGCTCTAGGCCCTGAAGGCCCTGCTTATTTAGCTCCCGTGCCCACTCGATCTCGAGGGCAAGAATTGAGAGACCAAAGAAGATAAAGAGCAATCCCGGTCCTGGAGTCACCATCATGATTAGGCCCAGTAGCAGTAGCACAAAACCGACCACCATAGTTAGTGCCCACCGGATTGGGTGAGGCAACTTAGCCAGAAACTTCTTGATTCGCTCCACGGAAATACCTCTATTTCAGACTCTTAATCTAACCGCTCAACATGGGTAAAGCCTGTGGAAAAAATCAGAATCCCAAAGTGTTGCACTTCTACAAAAGTGCTACACTTTGGCCATGCCAACCCAAAGAAAACGCCACATGATTACCGAGTCTGATCGGATTACTCAGGCTTTGGATGCGGTTGCGGCTAGGTGGCCGGAGCTGGCGAATGATCCCAGCCAACAGCTAAGAAGAGTGCTTGAAATCGGCATCGAGCAGTTACTGGCAGAGACAGCTGCGATTAGGGCAGAGAGGACAGCTGTTCTTGGCAAGATTGCGGGCTCCATGCCGGAAGTTTGGCCAAGTAACTGGCGAGAAGAGCTGAGGGATGAATGGCCGGCGTGATGGTCCTAGATGCTTCAGTTTTGATTGCTCTGCACAATTCACAAGACCCTCACCACGACTGGTCGCTGGGAGTCTTTCACCAGACCCTGGACCTGCAGTGGCAGATGCCGGTATTGACCCTGGCAGAAGCTTTGGTTCATCCGATAAAGGCGGGCAAAGGCGAAACGTTTCAGAAAAACATTGCCGGGCTAGAGGTAGTGATTCAGGACATTCCATCAACCGCCGCTATCGCCATTGCAGAGCTAAGAGTAAACACTGGGCTTCGAATGCCCGACTGTGTGGTTTTGTGGCAGGCCATTCAAACTAAGGCGATGCTGGCAACTACCGATCGCGCTCTAGCCAAAAAAGCCCGCGAGCTGGCCTTAGAGGTTTTTGAACCTACGGTCTAGGCGAGCTTGAGGGCCAGAACGTATTGCCCGCCACCAGATGAGATCTGAGTATCCAGCTTCAGCTCCGGAGCTAGTCGAGATACTCGATCCAATAGCCACTGAGATGCCTGCTCGGCATCGTTTTCATCTGGGCACCTGGCGATGATCTCTCGACCACCCTTTTTGCGAAGCCGCTCAACCGTTTCAAAGATTGGTGACGGGTCAACCACCAGCAGGTCCTTTGGCCATGGCACAACCGGAGAGATCTTGCCCTTCATGGTGTTGCACTGACGGTGAGCTAGGCGCTCAACGAAGTCGGCACCCTTCTTGACACGAATCGCTCCGTAGCTATCCACACTTGGACCTTGGTCGTTGTTTACCGACAGGTCAGGATCTACTGGCTTATCGCAAAGCCAGCAGATCCAATTGTCCTGATCGCCAACCGCATTCAAATCACTCATGCGCTCAGGTTACGGCAATCTCGGACTTAGCCAATAATCGCGGGAATGATGGCTCCCGAGAAAACCTGCCACGCCAGGATGGTCTTTGCGACCAAGCTGAGGGTGATGTAGGTGGCTTCACCAAACAGGTAGTTCTTCCAAGGACCAACCTGCTTGTACTGGAAGGCCTGGTTGAAGGCGAAGGTGTTGAAGAAGATAAACAGCGCAACGATGATGCCGTAGACGAATCCTGGAACCTCAGATGCATTGGTGCTACCAGGCTGCAGGGTGTAGAGGAAGATGATTAGCCAAGGCACGATACCGGTGATCGATCCCATGATGAATGGCAAGCCCTTGCCATTGCCCGGCACCTCATACTTCTCATGCAGTGCACCAAAGAAAATCATCGAAGCGTTCACCGCAAAGATTCCAACCAGTGCCGCAAAGTCCGAAACTCCGGTGAGCTGAGCGATCAGCCAAATCATCACCGAGGACGAGAGTGAATACTCAACCCAGCGGAAGTAATTGTGGTTTTGCTTCAAGCCGTTCTTATAGCGGTTGAAGAACATCGGGGATGAAATCAAGAAGTGGAATAATGCCGAAAGGCCTAGGAAAGCAACGACTCCAGCACCGAGGTTGATCTCAAAGAGCACAACGCGGTCGGTTGGAAGATCGAATCCCGGAGGGCCGGTTGGATAGTCCAGGGTGGCTGGAAACAGCACTTGATTGTCCAACAGTGTTAGGACATAGCCAAGACCGATGGCCTGCAACAGGTGCAAAAAGCCCGCGATGACGTTGTATGAACGCAATCTTGAGATGTACTGATCTGGAGTTCTTAGTTTCTTAGCCACGTTGGCCCCCTTAGGTGTTAGTGCCACACTATGCCCATTCGACTCAAAAGCCTCGTTAGCTGCAATGCTTTACGCGCTCGAAGCCCAACCAGTTTCCTTGAATTAGAATCTAGGTAGTTGCTCAATTCGAGCTTTGTGTAATCAAGGAGGATTGCATGTCGGTTTCTGCCGTCTGTGAAATCAGCGCTCTGGAAATCTCAAAATCAACCGAGTGGGCAGCCATCAAATCTGCCGCGCTAACCCTTCGAGGGCATCAAATCCAAGATGGCAGCATTCCAGAAAAGTCAGTTCATGCCATCTGCACCATCGCGGTTGCGGGTATTGCTGGAGCACTTAGGTCACTGAGCGAAAAACTCCCCCACGATGCTGCATACCTCAATGCCTGCGCGACTGACTTCGAGGCGTGGAGCAACGCCGGCTTTGGGGTTCCAGACTTTTACGAATCGCTTGATGCGCTGCAGCCACAGCAGCACCGTGAGGCTGGCGTGCCGCACGTCGTGGTCTTCCCGATGTACACCCAGAATGGTTCGACCGACAGGCTGGTAGAGGCAGTTGTTCTCGAGATCATCTGGCCAAAGTTCGTATCCGAGCTGGAGACCAAATACACCAACCCAGCCTTTGTTCCAATCCGCTTCTATGACTTCACTCCTGGCTACCAGACCAACTCTGCGGTGCTATTCCCAGAGTCAGTTGCAGTAAGTCCAAGGATTGCCGCCGATGCTCCAGAAGGATCCGCTCCCAAGGTGCCGGATTTCAACTGGGGAGGAATCTTCGCAGATCGTGAAGCTGCTCGCTTTAGAAAAGTGATTCGCGCCGCAGCTGAAGTTACCAAGCTGGAACTGCCTGCGGATGCTTTGGAGCTTTTGGACAATCAAAAGCTTGCCGAGGAAACCTTTGTGATGTGGGATCTGATTCACGACCGCACTCACATGCGTGGAGACCTGCCTTTTGATCCGTTCATGATCAAGCAGCGCATGCCGTTCTTCCTCTATGGGCTTGAAGAACTTCGTTGCGACCTAACTGCTTTCAGGGAGTGCGTATCGATCATGCGTGATGAGTCAGCTGATCCTGAGACCCGCAAGCATGCTCGACTGGTGCAGTATGCGGTGCTATTTGATCGCATCTTTAGGTTCCCGCTCTCTGGGACCAGGAAGAAGAACTATGACTCGGTTGCAGGTCAATTCCTATTCGCCTACCTGCACAAGCGTCGCGTGATCCACTGGACTGACACCCAGCTCGCCATCGACTGGAAGGAGCTGCCGGATATGGTGGTGGAACTTTCCGATGAGGTAAACCAGCTGTATTTCGACAGCATTGACCGACCAAAGATCGTTCACTGGCTTGCCGCCTACGACTTGGTAAGCACCTGGCTTGCACCGCACCAGGGTTCCAACTGGGCTAAACGCGATCTACCGCTTCACGGCACCGGGTCTGAGATGACTGATGCCGTCTTGGATGACGAGTTCCCGCTTTCGATGTTCCACGAGGCCTTGGCCAAAAAGCTAACTCCTGTGATTCAATCAACCATCGGAATAACCGGGAGAGACTAATTGCGCTTGCATGACATTGAGTTCAAAGGCTTTGCTTCAGACAACTACGCGGGCATCCTCCCTGAGGTGCTTCAGGCGATTAGCGAAGCTAATGGCGGACACCAGATTGCATACGGCGAAGACCAATACACCGACAAACTTCGCGAGGTAATCAAGGAGCACTTTGGCTCTCAAGCCGATGTCTTTCCGGTGTTCAACGGCACCGGTGCAAACGTTGTTGCGCTCACCTCAATGATGCCGAGGTGGGGTGCGGTTATCTGCTCTAACCTCGCACACATCCACACCGATGAGGGTGGGGCACCGGAGCGAGTCAGCGGTCTAAAGCTATTCACCGTCAAGCACAATCACGGCAAGCTAACCGTGGACTCAATCGCTACTGAGGTCTTTGGCATTGGTGATGAGCACCGCGCTCAGCCAATGGTCATCTCAATCACCCAGACCACCGAGGTCGGCACGGTATACACCCCTGAGGAGATCCGAACCATTGCAGATTATGTTCACTCCAAGGGCATGCTGCTTCACATGGATGGCGCAAGAATCTGGAACGCTGCTGCCAGCCTAGGGCTGCCGTTTAGGGCTTTCACCACCGATGCCGGCGTGGACATCCTGAGCCTTGGTGGCACCAAGAACGGCCTTTTGGCTGCTGAAGCGATTGTGGTGATCTCCCCCGCTGCCTCCCAAGGGCTGATCTACCTTCGCAAGCTCTCGATGCAGCTGAGCTCAAAGATGCGCTTTGTCTCTGCCCAGCTACTAACGCTGTTCGAAAACGGACTTGGCGTAAAAACTGCCGCTCACTCCAACAGCATGGCAAAACTTCTGCGCCAGACTCTTGAGGCCAAGATTGCCTCTGGAGAGATCAGTGGTTTGAAGTTCACCAACCCAACCGATGCGAACGCGGTGTTTGCAAGTTTGGACAATGCCGCTGCCGATCGCATACGCGCCAAGGTGCGCTTCTATGACTGGGAGCGCTCAATTGGCGAGGTGCGTTGGATGTGTGGCTTTGACCACACCGAGGCAGATGTTCTCAACTTTGCCCAGGTGATTGCGCAAGAACTCAAGTCCTAGGACTACTCGCGTTCTTCACCCTCTTCTTCTTCACCGGCAGGTGCGGTGGCTTGTGGCAGGGAACTAGCCGCAGAACCTGCAGCTAGCGGCCCCAACTTAAATCCAGCCAAGACATTGTTCGGTCTAGATGCTCCAGAGTGCTGACCAGCAAATGCTGCAGAGCCGTCCTTGCCACAAATCGCCTTGATCACATTGGCTCCACCTGGGTGGGAAGAGACATATGGGGTCAGGTCGTAAACATTGCCACCAACTACAGACCAGCAATCGGTACCGGTGTTGTGCTTAGCAACCTCAGCTGCGGTGTAGGTGCCTGCCGCTGCGGTGTCAGTTGGCGTAGGAGTTGTGGTTGGGTCAGTAGTGCCTGGTGCTGCGCTCTCTGCCACTAGCGGTCCGATTGCCAAGCTTGCAAGTGCGCTCATGGGCTGGGACTGGGTACCGTGCTGAGCGCGGAATGCAGCTGTGCCGTCAATACCGCAAAGGTTAGCTAGCGCTGCTGCGCCACCGGGGTGCTTCTGCAGGTAAGGAGTTAGGTCATAAACCGTTCCCTCGACTGCGGTCCAGCAGTCCTGAGGAGTGGAGTGCTTTGCAATCTCGGTGAGGGTGAGCGCTGTTGCCTCGCCACTTTGGGTTGGGGTTGGGGTTGGCTCAATTGCCTCCGGTGGCGCAATGCGACTTGCCCAAGTTGCCTGAGCACCGGTGTGACCAACAAAGTAGGTGAGCGTTGAAACCGAAATGATTCCAACTAATGCCGCTGCGGCAACACCTTGAATCTGCCACTTTGGGCGGTCCTTGCGCTGCAAGAAGTAGAAAGCCACCGCTAATGCGGTGAGTCCAGCGGCAGCCGGGAAGAGGATCTCACCCAGCTCAGCGTGGGTTTGCGGTTCGCCAAGTCTTTCAGCTAGGGCTTCACCAGATTCCTTGGCGACATAGGCCAAGGCGGTAGAAACTGCGAGTGCTCCAACAGTGAGCGGAAGGTATGCCTTGCGCCACTTTGGAACAAAAATCAGGATTGCCAGCGCGATTGCGGATAGCGGCAAAAGTACTACTGCGCCGTGCACAGCTAGCGGGTGAATTGGGAGTCCGTCGATTGTGTCGAAGAGACCTGAAGCTAGAAAGTTTTGTGTCATGGCTTCAAGGTAGACCTATAAATCCGTTCGAACTTGGAAATGAAGTGGGGGTTTCCTGAGAGTCAAGGTTGTGTCACTCAAATCTTCGCAGCTACCAAGTGACCGATTTATCCCTAGGCTTGTCCACGGCTCACGGGCCAAGAATTGAGTGATTGGTGAGTATGTTTCCGAAAGACTTTCTATGGGGTGTTGCCACCTCGAGCTACCAGATCGAAGGTGCCGCCTACGAGGATGGCAAAGGCAAGTCCATCTGGGATACCTTCTGCGAAGAGCCAGGTCGAGTGCTCAATGGTGACCACGGACTGGTAGCGAACGACCACTATCACCGCTACAAAGAAGATGTTGCCCTCATGAAGTCTTTGGGTGCCAAGGCTTATCGCTTCTCGATTTCCTGGCCGAGGCTGTTCCCGAATGGCGACACTGTCCGTGAAGACCGTGGTTTTGCTTTCTATCACAAGCTCATCGATGAGCTTGATGCCGCTGGTATTGAACCGGTTCTCACTCTGTATCACTGGGATCTCCCGCAGGCACTACAGGACAAAGGTGGCTGGGCAAACCGCGATATCGTTGCAGCTTTTGAGTACTACGCTCAGGAAGTCGCCAAGGAATTCGGTCCTCGCGTAAAGCGCTTCTCCCCCATCAATGAACCCTGGGTTGTTTCGTGGCTGGGTTACGGCATGGGCGTGCACGCCCCAGGAATTCAGGAAGTTGGCCAGGCGGTAGCTGCATCACACCACACTGTGATGGCACACAACGCAGCCCTCAAGGCAATCAAGCGCGAAGCACCAAACGCATTGGTTGGGCCAGTTTTGAACCAGGCGATGCCTGATGTCGATGACATCTTTGACCCAGAGCAAATCCGAGCTGCCCAGGCAATGGATGCTCAGCAGAACCTGTTCTGGATGGATGGAATCTTCCGCGGCGAATACCCACAGTTGATGTGGGAGCTTTATGGCGATCACCTCAAGAAGGTTGTCCAGCCAGGAGATCTAGAGGTTGTAGAGAACGACTGGCTCGGCATCAACTACTACTTCAATGCCCGCATCGGACACCAGGTTCCAAAGGACCACTTCTCGAGAGCACGTGTGATTGACCAGCTGTTGCCATACGCGGTTGAAGCACAGTCTCAGGGGCCGCTAACCGACATGGGTTGGCCAGTTACTCCATATGGCATTGGGGACCTTTTGGTTCGCTGGACCAGGGAGTATGGCGACAAGGTCCCACAGATGTTTATCACCGAAAACGGCTGCGCCTAC
>CAZLKR010000012.1:9210-15574 GCA_964560155.1 uncultured Aquiluna sp. | reverse complement strand
CGAGACTGGACCGGATCAGAACGGCGTCGTGAACGATGTGCAGCGCATCGAGTACCTAAACGATCACCTTTGGAGTGTGCAGGACGCTATCTCCCGCGGTGCTGATGTTGGCGGATACTTCCAATGGTCACTGATGGACAACTTCGAGTGGGCAGAGGGTTACTCCAAGCGCTTTGGCATCGTTTACGTTGACTTTGATACCCAGGAGCGGATTCCAAAAGAGTCAGCCAAGTTCTACACCGAGGTCATAAAGACCTCGGGTAAGAACCTAACGGTTCGCCAAACCAAGGTGTCCTAAGAAGCCAAAGTCTTACGCTGTCGCGCGGTAAACACCATTTGCAGCTCAATACTGAGCGGATGGTCGGGATTAATCCCACACACATCTTGAGTCAGTGCAGTTGGCGTGCTGGTTGTCAGCAACTTTTGGAGCTGGGCAACCTCTGGATCATCATCGCTCTGGAAAACTAAGGCAGCTGCAATAACACTTAGAAGCGCTCTGGGGGTTCGACCATTTTCAGCCAGGTAGGCGGCGGGGCTTACCAATCTTTCATTGCGAGACAATTTTCTAAGTGGCTGCCTGCCAACTCTCTCCACCTTGTCATCGATAGCCGAACTAGATAGGCGCTGAAGAGTCTTGATTACGTAGTTATGGTGTTCCATGGCACTAAAGCCATGCTTGAGGATCAGGGCCGCACTGGTTTCCTCAAGGACGTCCTCGATTTGCTTATAGATGTGTGAGTCTGACATGGCCGAAGCTATTGTCGGATAACCAGCAAGCTGTCCAAGGTATGCGGTGGCGCAGTGCGCAGTGTTTACGGTGAAGAGTTTCCTCTCAATGTAAGCGCTCAGTTCCTCGACCATGGTTGCCCCTGGAATCGCAAAATCTAAACCTTTGAGGTTTTTTGTCTCGATGACCCACTCGCAAAAGGTTTCCACCTCAACGCTTGGGAAGAGTCCATCGGACTGCATGGGCACAATTCGATCAACGGCAGTGTTGCAGAATCGAGCTTTAGATTGGACTTGGCGATAACGCAGTATCTCGGCGGCAAGTAGGTCGGTGGCATTCACCGCATTTTCGCAGGCGATGACAACCGCCGGCTGCTCTGCAGTTCTCATTTCGAGCCCAATCGCGATGAGCTCAGCGATGTGAGGGAGGATATTCGCCCCAACGGACGATGTAACTAAATCCGCGGTTGCTATTTCTTGAACGAGTCGCTCTCGCTCTGTAGCAGAATTCACAGCTTCGAAATCACTGTAGGTGCGAGTTTGACCACCCTCGCCAAGCTCGATGACCTGGTAGCTCTTGGCTGAGTTCAAATCGGCCACAAGTTCTGCATTTACATCGGCAAAAACTACGTGGTAACCGGAATCTTGCAGCACCGCGCCAATAAAGCCTCGGCCTATGTTTCCAGCCCCAAAGTGTACGGCTTTCATTGTGTTCCTAATCTCAAGGTTGCGACTGGCGAGGGTTACTCGCCACCGCCAGTGTTGATTAGCTCGAGAATTTCTGCAGCAGATGAGCTGTGATGAAAGACTTGAAGGTTGCCTTCATCTTGTAAAAGCTCAGCCATATTCCCCAGTATCTCCACGTGACCATCTCCCCTAGACGCTATTCCTAAAACGCATCGCACTTCCTCATCCCCCCATTTGATTGGAGAAGCGAGTTGCAGGTAAACCAATTGATCAAACTTGACGTGTGCCCTTGAGACTCCCGTGCCATGAGGGATGGCAAAGCCCGCCCCAATGGCTGATGAGAAGAGTTGTTCGCGTTCCCACATTGCCGCACCATACTCTTTGGATGCAGCACCAAGTTTCACAAGTAGTTCACCGCACTGGGCCACTGCCTCCTCCGGAGAGGAGGCAGTGGAACCTAGTACGATTCCTGCTTCAGTGATCAGCTCAGTCGCCACTGATGTCGTTTCCCTCTTTGAGGTCTGCGACCAGTCTTGCCAAGCGAAAATCACCTAGGAACATGTCGAACATAATCACAATGCTGCCTGGAGCTGCCTGCCTAGCGCGTCCAGCGAGACCTCGGTGGCAAACCACCAAATCGAAAGACGCCTCGCCCAACTGGTTGACGGGTGTGTGACTAACTACGATGCCGGTGTCCTTGAGCTGCTTTTGCAGCGCTTTGGCAACCATCACCGAAGAACCCATGCCAGCTTCGCAAGCAACGATTATGTTCTTGATGTCTGAAGCAGAGATTGATGCCATGATTACTCGGCAACTCCGGTCTTCATAGCCTTGCTCTTAGCCTTTGCTGCCTCGAGGTCATCGTCTCCAGCCTTCGAGGCCTTCAAGATGAGGAACGACACTGCGAAGGAAACAGCTGCAGATAGCAGGATTCCCAATAGCACGCCGAAGTGGTCTCCCGGAGGGGTTACTGCAATGTAGGCAAAGATTGATCCTGGAGAAGGAGTAGCAACCAGACCAACACCGGTGGCCAAGAAAACAGCCACACCAGTTGCTCCACCAGCGATTGCACCAAGAACTACCAACGGACGCAATAGTACGTATGGGAAGTAGATCTCGTGGATACCGCCGAGGAAGTGGATGATGATTGCACCTGGAGCCGAGCCACGAAGGATCTTTGGACCAGCTAGCCAGAAGGCAGCCAAGATTCCAAGACCAGGACCTGGGTTGGTCTCCAGCATGAACATGATGGACTTGCCAAGGTCTTCAGCCTGAACCACACCAATTGGCGCTAAAACACCGTGGTTGATGGCGTTGTTGAGGAAGAGGATCTTTGCGGGTTCCACCAGGATTGACGCAAGTGGCAACAGCCCGGTATCAATCAGCGACTGGACGCCCTTGCCCAATACATCCGAGAAACCGTTCACCACTGGACCAATTCCCAAGTATCCAAGGATTGCCATTAGCAAACCTGAGATTCCCAAGGAGAAGTTACCAATTAGCATCTCGAAGCCGGTTGGCGTGATTGGGTCTAGGACCGAGTCAATCTTCTTTAGCACCCATGCGGCCAGCGGGCCGATGATCATTGCGCCAAGGAACATTGGGATAGTCGTACCAACAATCACACCTACGGTTGCAACGGCACCAATAACAGCACCGCGCTGACCGTGTACTAGACGTCCACCTGTGTAACCAATAAGAATCGGTAGCAGGTTAACAATCATTGGCCCCACCATTGAGCTCAATTGCTCATTTGGAAGCCAACCTGTTGGAATGAATAGAGCGGTTAGAAGTCCCCAAGCAATGAATGCTCCAATGTTTGGGATAACCATTCCGGCGAGATTTCCACCGATTTTCTGAACCGCAGCGCGCCAGCCTGTGTGGCCGCCATCTCCTGCGGGGATAAAGTTAGACATGGGTACTGCCTTCCTGTAGAGGGTTTGTATTCATTGGGTCGGTGCGGACTTGAATTGCAGCATTTCGGAGGCACAATTCTTGTGCGCACCGTCCCTATCCCAGTGACTCAGAAAACGAGTCATTGAGAATTCTTTAGGCGAGGGCAACTTCTACCCCCTGTTTCATGAAGCTATCGATAAAGACTTGGTCGGCATCAACGTTTGTCACTAGGCGATCAAAGTCCCTGAAATCTGCGAACCTGGCTGGGTACACCGGACCGAATTTGGCACTGTCCAATAGCAAAATTCTCTCGGCAGAGCGATTCATCATCGCCTTCTTAACTTGAGCCTCATCCGTGTCGAAGGCGGCAACCCCGCCGGTAAGTGACGCGCCATTAGCCCCGATAAAACTCATCACCGCGTTGTAGTCAGAGACTTCGGAAACGGTCTTGGCTCCCACGGAACTCAAGGTGGCTGGTCTGATGCGCCCTCCGAGCACAACGGTCTGAGTTGAACTATCGGCAAGTTTGGATGCCAAGGTGATGTTGTTCGTAACAACTATCAGCTTTGGCTTGTCTCGAAGGTAAGGAGCCAGGCAATCGGTGGTCGTTCCGCCATCGACAAAAATGCAACCCTCGTTTGGAATGAATGCTGAAGCAATTTCCGCCACGATTCGTTTCTTATCCGGATTCTGACCCATGCGCTCTGGAATGGTGAATTCGTGCGCGAAACGATCATTTGCAATGGCTCCGCCGTGCACTCTTCTGAGTGCTCCGCGACGTTGAAGCGTGTCTAGGTCTCGGCGAACTGTCTCAACGGCTACTTCTAATTTGGCTGCCGCGAGATTGGCGTCAAGCCTGCCGTCACTGCGGGTCCACTCAATTAGCTTGAGTCTGCGCTCTTCTGCCAACATCGTCGTCGCCTTTGCCGTTTTTGTCCGAATTACTCGATTTCGAAGACGATAACAGGCAATTCACAGAAAAAAGGACCCAAACGGGCAGAAAGCGACAAGAATTTTTATAACGCTTTCATAAAGACAAGGTCCGAAAGTCTGTCGTTAGTGCGGACGAATTAGGCGTCCACAGCTCGGGCAGCGCATGTGCAAATTGTTTGATGACTCAAGGAATTTCCGCTCCAATTCAAGGCTGTTGCAAAGATCGCAAGGTTTTGTCGGGACCCCGCCATTCGGAAAAACGCCGAAGAGCACAGCGACACCTTGAATCACTCGCTTGAGAAATTTGTTCATGATTACTCCCTGCTTTCTCTCAGAATAGGCATAACTTGGAACCGAGAACACTTTGATTTTGCTTGATAGCTAGAGGAATGCGAGTGCAGGGATGACTCAAGACTTTTTATTCAGTGCCCTAGTTGTTGTGGCGCTGATTGTTTTCGGTTGGCGAATTAGGAAATCCATTCAAGCCATTTCGGCCGCCCGCGCCAAGAGTAAATCAGCGCCACTAATTGAATGGACTTACATCTGGATGGGTGCGTTCTTGGCCATCCTGTTCATTCTCAACTTCTTCGGAGTGCTCCGAACCTGATAGGCCCTTGCTCTCCACCGGCATTACCAAACGGGCTAACCCTTGAGGTCGTATCGATCTGCGTTCATGACTTTGGTCCAAGCTGCGACAAAGTCGTGCACAAACTTCTCTTTGCCGTCGTCCTGCGCGTAGACCTCTGCGTAGGCGCGAAGGATCGAGTTAGAACCAAAGACCAGGTCTGCCCTGGTGGCGGTGAACTTGGCCTCGCCGGTGTTGCGGTTGCGAAGCACGTAAGAGTTCTCTCCCCTTGGCTCCCACACGTAGGTCATGTCGGTCAGGGTGACAAAGAAGTCGGTGGTGAGTGCCCCTTCGCGATCGGTGAAGACACCGTGCTTGGTGCCGCCGTAGTTAGTGCCGATAGCTCGCATTCCGCCAACCAAAGCAGTCATCTCAACCGCAGTTAGACCTAGTAGTTGAGCGCGATCTAACAGCAGCTCTTCAGCTGGAACGCTGTAGTCCTTCTTCAACCAGTTGCGGAAACCATCGGCTACTGGCTCAAGCGGTGCAAATGAGTTTGCGTCTGTCCACTCCTGAGTAGCGTCGCCGCGACCTGGGGTAAATGGAACATTAATGGAGACACCAGCCGCCTTGGCAGCGTGCTCAACTCCTACGTTTCCAGCCAGCACAATGATGTCGGCAACGCTTGCACCAACTTCTACTGCGATTGATTCAAGGACGGCTAACACCTTGTTTAGGCGCTCTGGCTCGTTACCCGCCCATGAGCGCTGTGGCTCGAGGCGAATGCGTGCGCCGTTTGCACCACCGCGCATGTCACTGCCGCGGAAGGTTCTCGCGGAATCCCATGCGGTGGCGACCATGTCGCTCACCGAAAGCCCAGAGGCCTCAATCTTTGCCTTGGCGGCCGAGATGTCAAAGCTTGGGTTTCCAGCAGGAATAGGGTCTTGCCAGATTAGGTCTTCCTTTGGAGCATCTGGTCCGATGTAGCGGGTGCGTGGACCCATGTCTCGGTGAGTAAGTTTGAACCAAGCCCTGGCGAAAACTTCGGAGAAGTAGTCCGGGTTGGCATAGAACTTCTCTGAGATCTCGCGGTAGATCGGATCCCTGACCATTGCCATGTCGGCATCTGTCATCGCAGGCTTGAGCTTGATGCTGGCATCCTCAACATCAACCGGCATATCTGCCTCTTCGATGTTGATCGGCTCATAGATCCAGGCTCCGGCTGGGCTCTTTGTGAGCTGCCAGTCGTACTTGAAAAGCAGGTAGAAGTAACCGTTGTCCCAAACCGTTGGGTTTGTGGTCCAAGCACCTTCAAGGCCCGAGGAAACGGTGTCGCGACCGATTGACCTAGTGCTGTGGTTCATCCAGCCAAGACCGGCTTCGGAGATGTCTGCACCTTCTGGGCTTGGACCTAGGTTCTCGGCACGACCATTACCGTGCATCTTGCCAACGGTGTGACCACCGGCGGTTAGGGCAACCGTCTCTTCGTCATTCATTGCCATGCGGGCAAAGGTTTCGCGAATATCTCTTGCAGAGGCAATTGGATCAGGATTACCA
>CAZLKR010000012.1:0-9200 GCA_964560155.1 uncultured Aquiluna sp. | reverse complement strand
GAATCTGCTTCGCGGTCTTCAGTGGATCTGGCTGACCGTTTACACCTTCAGGGTTTACATAGATCAAACCCATGTGGGTGGCAGCAAGTGGGTCTTCTAGGGTTGAAGGGTCCTCTAGGTTGCTGTAGCGGTTCTCGGATGGAGCTAGGAACTCCTTCTCACTACCCCAGTAAACATCCTTTTCTGGGTGCCAGATATCTGGACGACCGTAAGCAAAACCGTAGGTCTTGAGCCCCATGGATTCGTAAGCCACGGTTCCGGCGAGAATCATTAGGTCGGCCCAGGAAAGCTTGTTGCCGTGCTTCTTCTTGACTGGCCACAGTAGTCTGCGGGCCTTGTCGAGGTTTACGTTGTCTGGCCAGGAGTTCAGTGGTGCAAATCTCTGGTTTCCAGTGCCACCGCCACCGCGACCATCAGAGGTGCGGTAGGAACCTGCCGAGTGCCAGGCCATGCGAATCATCAAGCCGCCGTAGTGACCCCAGTCCGCTGGCCACCAGCTCTGGCTGTCCTTCAAAAGGGTGTGAACATCTGCCTTTACGGCGTCGAAATCTAGCTTGCTAACCGCTTCGCGGTAGTCAAAATCACCAAGTGGATTGGTCTTGTGATCGTGCTGGTGCAGGATGTCAAGGTTTAGAGCATTTGGCCACCAATCCATGTTGGTGGTTCCTGTGGTGGTTAGTCCGCCGTGCTGCACTGGGCACTTTGCGCCATTCTCCATTAACTTCCCCTAGTTCGTTTTTTGTTCAATAAATACAAGCCCCAAATGATGCAAATGCTTCCCCAGAATTTTGGTTAGTTCCTGACGGTATTGGGATAAAAGTTGACCGCCCCGCGAACCCAAACCGTGACTCGCATTCCAACCTCAGGAGCGAATGGTCCATTGGATCTGGCACGGATTTTTTGGCTGGGTGTTTGAACTTCGACAACGGCATCGTGACCAAAGAACACCCGGCCAACAACCTCAGAATCACCATTTGGGTTTGGCTGCAAATAGAAGTTCTCGCTTCTTACGGCCACCACTCCTTTTTGGCCATCCTCGATGTGATTCAGTGCGGTGAGTTTTCCAAGGGCGGTGTGGACTTTCCCGTCAGTAACAACGCCTTCGATCAGAACTGAGTCCCCAAGGAAGGTTGCGATCCCTAGGTCTGCCGGTGCGTTGTAAATCTCGGTAGGTGTGCCAACTTGGATGATGGTTCCAGAGCGCATGATTGCGACCTTGTCGGCAAGCGATAAGGCTTCTTCTTGGTCGTGGGTAACCAATATGGCTGTGGCGCCCTCCGCCTTTAGAACCGCCTTTACCTCGGCGCGCAACACCTCTCGAAGCTCTGCATCTAGGGCACTAAAAGGCTCATCCAACAAAACCAGTGCTGGCTTTTTTGCAAGTGCCCTGGCGAGTGCCACTCGCTGGGCCTGACCACCGGAAAGCTGATCCGGTTTGCGATCGGCAAAATCCTCCATGCGAATCAGCTTTAGCAGTTCATTTACTCTGGAGTTCTTTCCACTCTTTGCGACGCCAATCAGACCAAACTCGATGTTTCCCCGGACACTGAGGTGAGGAAAAAGTGCTGCATCCTGCGGCACGATGCCGATGCCGCGCTGCTCAGGGGCTACCAACTTGTCGATTGCAGAAACCTGTCGTCCTGCAATGAAAATCTCGCCACTGGCAGGAGTCTCGAAACCAGCGATGAGCCTAAGCAGGGTGGATTTACCAGCACCGCTGGCTCCCAAAATCGCAAGCAGCTCTTGATTCTCAACCTTGAGATTTACATCGCTGAGGATCTCTTGATCGCCAAATCTCACCGATAGGTTTTTGATCTCTAGAAGGGTCATTTGACATTTACCTCCGAGATCAGTTTGCGAGCTTGAGCATTAAGTGCCAGGGCAGGCACTCCCGCAATGATAATCAACAGCAGCGCATAGGGGGCAGCCTGCGAGTAGGACAGGGTTTCGGTTGCCGACCAGAGCTTGGTGGCCAAGGTGTCAACCTCATTTGGCCTAAGGAGCAAGGTTGCCGGCAGCTCTTTGAGCACCGAGAGTGCAGCCAAGGCAATGCCAGCCCAAATACCAGCCCGCGACATCGGCAGCACCAGTTTGAAAATGGCGCCCAGTTTGCCCAGCCCCAAGGTTCTTGCAACCTGCTCTTGGCTGGTGGAAACCTGAGCGATAGGAGTTGTTACCACCGAGAGTGCATTTGGTAGGAACAGAATCAAATAGGCAACCAACAAGAGCCAGATGGTTTGGTAGATGCCAGGTGTCAGGTTTGCACCAAAGAACACCAGCGCGAGCGCTACCACTAGGCCCGGTAGGGCATGCGAGGACCAAATCGTGAGCTCAATACCGGACGCAAAGCGACTTGCAAACCTAACGTTCCAGAGGGCAACTGCGGTTGCAAACACTCCAATTACTAACCCAGCACTAATTGCGATACCCAATGAAACGGTAAGCGCCTGACCAATTTCAGCCAGGTCCCAACCCTGAGTATTTGCACTCCAGGAAACCAGCGCTGCAACTGGAAGCGCCACCGATAATGCTCCAATCAACAGCATCAAAAAGCCAGCTAGGTAGCGGGAATTTCCGAGTTGGATCTTGAGCCTTCTGGACTGTTTTTCAACCTTGAGGAAATCTGAGCGATAGCGCTTCTCGAAATACAAAACGATCAGCGTCAAAAGCACCAACACCACTGCAAGTGCTGCGGCTGCAGTGCGATCAAAAGAGCCGCGGTAGGCGTTGTAGATAGCCCTGGTGAAAGTGTCAAATCTCAAGATTGAAACCGCACCAAATTCACTCAAGGTGTAAAGCGCAACCAGCAATCCCGAAGCCATCGCCGCTGATCTGACCTGCGGCCAGGTAACCCTTAGGAGCACCTGCCAGCGGTTCAAACCAAGCGATCTAGCGACCTCTTCCTGGTTCACATTCGATCGAGCCAGAGCGGCCGATACCGCCAAGAAAACATAGGGTGCAGTAGCAAGCGAAAGGGTTATCCAGGATGCAATAAAGCCACTGAACCAGGGGAACACCGAGGTGTAGGCCAATGCCAAAACATAGCTCGGGATAGCCAGCGGCAAAGTTCCCAGCACCGCAAAAAACGCAGCCGCAAACAAGTTGGTGCGAGTGGTTAGCCATGCTTGAAAAGTGCCAATCAACATTGCGGTAACAGTCACCGAGATGGTCAGCACCAGGGTGTTCGCCAACAGCTCCAAGGTTCTGGCTCTGGCTAGTTCTTCAAGTGCCTTCTCCAGTCCTTCGAAGAGCCGGATAAAGAGATAGCCAAGCGGCAAAAGTGCGCACAGCGCAGCAAAAATCCCCAAACCAGCTATGGCGATTGGGGGCTTTTGCATGTGTTAGATCAATCCCGCTTGACGGATTAGCTCAAGGGTTTGCTCCAAACTGGAGAGGTCACTCAGGTCAACCTTTGGAGCTGGAATTTCACTCAGTGGAGTTAGCTGATCAGCAGGATCTACACCCGCTACAAGCGGATATTCTCTGGTTTCCTCGGCAAAGAATGACTGGCCGTTTTTAGAAAGCAAGAACTCGACGAACTTTTGTGCAGCGCTGGAGTCATGCAAGATTCCAACGCCAGCTGCATTGATGAGGTTTCCTACATCGTTGGACTGGAACTGGGAAATACGGGAATTCATGTTGTTCTCACCCTGCTCTTTAGCAAGCGCATACCAGTAGTAGTGGTTGATCAATCCAGCATCAACCTGTCCAGATTCCACCGCTTCCAAAATCGCACTGTTCTTCTCGAAGATCACTGCGTTTTCCTTCATGGCCTTAAGCCACACCAAGGTCTTCTCATCACCCTCGACAACTCGCATCGCGGTAACAAAGGACTGGAAGGAGGCGTTGGTTGGAGCGATACCGATTCTGCCCTTCCAGCTTGGATCAGCTAGGTCAAACACTGAGTTTGGTAGCTGCATTACCTTGTTTGGGTTGTAGTTGAAGACACGCACTCGACCCGAGACACCAACCCACATGCCATCCGTTGAGGAGTAAGCGGCTGGTACAAGGTCATAAATCTCAGCTGGCAACTTGGTCAGAAGTCCTGCCTTGGCAACTGCTCCTAATGCACCCGCATCCTGAGAGAAAAAGACGTCTGCTGGGGAGTTTGATCCCTCTTCCAAAAGCTGCGCCGCAAGCTCGGCGCTGCCGGCGTAGCGGACCTCAACTTGGATTCCAGTCTCGGCCTCAAAAAGTTCGATGAGCGGTTTGACCAACTCTTCGTCGCGACCTGAGTAAACGACGATCGAGTCCTGGTCCTGGACCTCAGGTGTTGCAGCGCAACCGGTCAGGGCAGAAAGGGCAACGAGTGAAATGGCAAGAATCTTTTTGAATTGCAACGAATTTCCTAACTATAAACTGCCTCTAAATCGAGGCTACCTGAATAGGTTAGGCTTACCTAAGTAGTTTGTCAAGGTGAGTCACTATCCCTGCAGCCACAGGTCGGTTAGACTTCAGGTTGCTCGGTCTGATGATTCATGCCGCTTACGAAAGATTTAGATTGATAGCGGTTCAAGACCTCGAAATTCAAATTGGTGCCAGGACTTTGATGTCCGGCGTGAATTTCCGCATCCAAAAGGGTGACAAGGTTGGCCTGGTTGGCCGAAATGGAGCTGGTAAAACTACCCTGACCAAGATCTTGGCGGGCGATGGCCAGCCAACCCTAGGAACCGTGTCAGTTCACGGTCAGATTGGTTACCTTCCTCAGGACCCAAGGTCCGGCGACCCAAAGGAATTGGTTAGAACCAGAATCCTCAATGCTCGAGGACTGGGAGATATCGCTACTCGCATGGCTAAGGCCACTGTGGATATGGCAAGCACTGACCCAAAGATTCACGATGCCGCGATGAAGAAATATGCCAGGGCAGAAGAAGAATTCAACGCTGCCGGCGGCTATGCCGCTGAAGCGGAAGCCTCCTCTATCGCCTCCAACCTCGGCATCAGCGAGGTGGCACTAAACCAAGAACTTGGAACGCTTTCCGGCGGACAGCGCAGAAGAATTGAGCTTGCGAGGATCCTGTTCTCTAACGCAGAGACCATGCTGTTGGATGAGCCAACCAACCACCTAGATGCAGACCGTGTGGTTTGGCTAAGAAACTTTCTAAAGAACTACTCCGGTGGACTGATTGTGATTAGTCACGATGTTGACCTGGTCGAAGAGACAGTGAACCGAGTCTTCTACCTAGATGCCAACCGTCAGGTGATTGACATCTACAACATGGGGTGGAAGAACTACCTAAAGCAGCGTGAGGCCGATGAAGAGCGTCGCAAGCGCGAGCGTGCGGGAGCCGAGAAGAAGGCCGCCGTTCTTCAACTACAAGCAGCAAAGTTCGGAGCAAAGGCAACCAAGGCCGCGGCTGCCCACCAGATGCAGCGTCGCGCCGAAAAGCTACTGAGCGGTCTGGATGCGGTTCGCGAACAAGACAAAGTTGCCAAGATCAAGTTCCCAGAGCCTGCTCCATGTGGCAAGACTCCGCTGATGGCCAGCAACCTCTCTAAGAGCTATGGCTCCCTAGAAATCTTCACCGCAGTTGATCTCGCGATTGACCGCGGCAGCAAGGTAGTGGTTATTGGCCTCAATGGTGCAGGAAAAACTACGCTCCTGAGAATGCTTGCCGGAGTCGATAAGCCCGACACCGGAAACATCGAACCGGGGCACGGACTAAAGATTGGCTACTTTGCCCAGGAGCACGAGACGCTGGATGTTAAAAAGACTGTGCTGCAGAACATGCAAGCATCCGCACCGCAGCTGAATGACACCGACTGCCGCAAGGTGCTGGGATCATTCCTGTTCTCAGGTGACGATGTTTCAAAACCAGCCGGAGTGCTATCCGGTGGTGAGAAGACAAGATTGGCTTTGGCTGCCTTGGTGGTTTCCAGCGCGAATGTGTTGCTACTGGATGAGCCAACCAACAACCTTGACCCAGCTAGCCGTGAGGAAATCCTGCGTGCGCTGGCCTCCTTTACCGGAGCGGTGGTTTTGGTTAGCCACGATGTTGGGGCCGTTGAAGCTCTAAACCCTGAACGAGTGTTGATCCTGCCGGATGGCGTTGAGGACCACTGGAACCAGGGTTACGCAGACCTGATTTCGTTGAGCTAGCCCTCAAGGGCTTTCTTGATTCGCTGAACCGAGACTGGCTCTTTGGTGCCCAGGGTTTGAGCGAAAAGACTCACTCGCAACTCCTCCAAAAGCCAGCGTGCGCGAACCAAATTCTCAGAAGAATTTGCCTGAAGCGGTAGTTCCCCACCGGCATTCTTGTAAAGCTGCAGGGCCTGATTGAGCTCCACCTGGGCGGCTCGATCCTTGACCGGGTTCTCCTGCATCTTGGTCACTCGAATCGAGATGGCCTTTAGATAAATCGGGAAGCGCTTAAGTCGCTCTAGGGATGTGCCCGAGATGAAGTTCTTCGAAAGCAACCGCGAAACATGTGCTTTCTCATCACTGAGTTCATTGAGAAAATCCATCGCCTGAGCGCTGGAAATTGCCTTGTTGGCCTCCCTGGCCGCATCAGAAATCTCACTTGCCAGAGCAACGACGTCAAAGCAAAACTCCAGCACCTTGGCCTGGACGCTATCTCGAACCGCTTCAAACTCCTTGCGACTAAAGATCAAACCGTCGTCTCTCACCGCCTTGATTTCAGTTATCGCGAGCAGGGCGATGACGTCATCGATGAATGCAGCTATCCCCTGATATGGCAGAGCTGCGATGGCGAGTTTCTCCTGCTGCTTGAGGTGAGACTCAATGTATTTTGCTGGTGATGGAATGGCCATTCGAACCAACTGCGCCACCGCCCTGGGGTGCTTAGCCAATCGGTCTGCTTCGGTTGCTAACACTTCGAGGTCAACCGACTTGCCATTTAGAACTAGGGCTGGGTATGCCTTGATGCTGCTGTTCCCGCTGACCGTTTCGACCATCGGTGTGAGTTCTGCGAAGTCCCAACCGGTTAGCCCCTGGCGCTCTAAGTCTTTGTGCAACTTGCTGGCGACCTGTGCTACTGCGCGCTGCCCCTCCACCTTGAATTGCAACTGCAGTTCCTCGAGGCTGGTTGAAGTTGCGAGAGTCTTACCCTTTTGATCCAGCACCCGGTAGGTCATCTTCAAGCCATCAGGAATTCGAGACAGGTCAAAGTCCGAAGTCTCGACCTTGACTCCGGCGACGGTTTGGATGGTCTGTGCCAGATTCTCAGTTAGTTCGCCAACTGGCTGCAGCTGCTCCATGATGCGCTTAGCCCAGTCGGCAGCCGGAACCACATTCTTGCGAATTGTCTTTGGTAGCGAGCGAATCAATTCAGTCACTAGCTCAAGTCGCAGCCCCGGCACCAGCCAGTCGAATTCGGTGGCCGCCAAACTTGGCAATACCTCAACCGGAATGCCGATGGTCACACCATCTTCGATATCGCCCGGTGCAAATCGATACTGCAGTTCGAATTGATGTCCTTGAGTTATCCAAGATCCCGGGAACTCATTCTCATCTGGCGCTACCAACTCGGTCTCTTTGAGATTGGCGCGGGTCATCGTCAAAAGTTGCGGCTTCTCTACCTTGAGCTTGCGCCACCAACCTTCAAATGATCTGGTTGAGAAAACATCAAGCGGGATGCGGTTATTGAAGAATCGATACTGGTCTTGCTCATCCGGAATCAGATCCGGGCGTCTTGCCCGCTCAGCCTCTGCTGCCAATTCCTCAAGCAGCTTTCGGTTCTCCCTCTCAAAGGCTTGCTTTGAGTCCCACTCCCCATCAACAAGTGCGTGGCGAATAAAGAGCTCTCTGGAGAACATCGGGTCAATGCGCGAGTACTGGATCTTCTTCTGAGGCAGTATCGTCAAGCCAAAGAGCGATACCTTCTCAAACGCTATGACTGCTCCGAGCTTTTTCTCCCAGTGCGGTTCAGAGACTGCTCGCTTGCAAAGATCTCCTGCGATTTCCTCCGCCCAAGCCGGATCAATAACCGCATTCATGCGGGCGAACAATCTACTGGTTTCCACCAACTCCGCACTCATCAAAGCCTCTGGTGGTTTCTTGGCGAGCGCCGAACCTGGAAAGACCACGAATTTCTTGCCGTTTGATCCCAGGTATTCGCGGGAGCCTTTGTTCTTGACTGTCTTACCGTTCACGAACTTCTGCTTTTGCTCCTGCAGCAACCCCAAATGGCTCAAAAGCCCCGCCAACAGCGACTTGTGGATGCCGTCTGGGTTTACCCGCGCTGGGCCAAACTCCAAGCCCAGCGGCTTAGAGACCAGCTTGAGCTGCTTGATTAGGTCCTGCCACTCGCGGATGCGCAGGAAGTTTAGGTGCTCTGCCTTGCAGAGTTTTCTAAAGGCACTCGAGGAGAGCTTGCCCTGCTGTTGCTCGAGGTAGTTCCAGAGATTTACCAGCGTGAGAAAGTCGGAGGTTGGATCGGTGAACCTAGCGTGCAGCAGATCTGCCTTTTCCCTCTTTTCGATTGGGCGCTCTCGCGGATCTTGGACTGTCAGTCCAGCAACAATCACCATCACTTCTCGGGTGGCATTGTGCTTCTTTGATTCCAGCAGCATACGAGCGAATCTTGGTTCGATTGGCAATCTAGCCAATTGCTTGCCCAGGGCAGTGAGCTCCAACTGTCCCTGATCGCTGAGTGACAATGCGCCGAGCTCGACAAGCAGATTGTTGCCGTCTTTGATGCCCTTGTTATCAGGCATCTGCAGGAATGGGAACTTGCCCAACTCTCCCAGACCTAGGTTGGCCGCCTGCAAAATCACAGAAGCCAAGTTGGTGCGGAGAATCTCTGGATCGGTGAATTCTGGCCTTGAGTTGAAATCTTCCTGCGAGTAAAGCCGAATCACCGTTCCCGGTGAGGTTCTTCCGGCACGGCCGGCACGCTGGTTAGCACTGGCTTGGCTAATCGCCTCAATGGGCAGGCGCTGCACCTTGAGCCTTGTGCTGTAGCGCGAGATGCGCGCGGTACCGGCATCGATTACGTATTTGATATTGGGGATTGTTAGTGAAGTCTCCGCAACGTTGGTGGCCAGGATCACTCGCTGTTGAATGCCAGCGGATTTGGATGGCTCAAACACCCTGTGCTGCTCGGCGGAACTTAGTCGTCCATATAGTGGAAGCACTTCGATGCGCTTGGTTAGTTGTCCTGCGGTCAAAGCTCCGACAATCGCGTCCTGGGCATCGCGAATCTCAGATTCACCGGATAAAAACACCAGCACATCGCCGG
>CAZLKR010000011.1:28527-35982 GCA_964560155.1 uncultured Aquiluna sp. | reverse complement strand
AGTGAATCCAGCCAGGCTTGAGCAGACTCATAAGCAGAGTTAGCGTTATTGCCCTGGTGAACTGATTCACTCTTATCGGCCCTTGGGTATGAACCCAGGAAGATCACCTTTGGTGAGAATCTGTGCAGCCCCATAAGTGCCTCGGCAATGGCTTGGTCATCGATGTGACCCTGGGCATCGATGTTGAAGCGGTAGCGGCCAAAGCGATCTCCGACTGGGCGGGATTCGATGCGAGACAGGTTTACTCCTCGAGCGGCAAACTGCTCAAGCATCTCAAGGAGGCCACCAGGTCTGTCATCCGGCAGTTCAACAATCACGCTGGTCTTGTCAAAACCAGTTCGGCTGGTCGGCTTGCCACTGCGGCCAACTTCAATGAAACGGGTTTGAGCATTCTTGTTCTCACCGATATCGGAAGCCAAGGTAATGAGGCCGTAAAGTCCAGCAGCGGTTGGGGCTGCGATAGCAGCATCCGACGTGCTACCAGATACCGTGGCCTTCGCTGCAGCGGCGGTTGAAGCCGCTGGAATGTGGGAATGATTTGGGACGTTTTGCTGCAGCCAACTGCGTGACTGAGCGTATGCCACCGGGTGGGTGTAGATAACTTCGATTGAGTCCAGAGTCGTTCCTGGTGATGCCATCAGGTCGAAGGTAACCGGCACGAGGTACTCACCGTAAATCTGAACCCCAGGGGTCTGGGCCAGCGCATCCATGGTCGCCGAAACGCCACCCTCGAGAGAGTTCTCGATCGGCACTACCGCTCTATCTGCCTTGTCAGAAAGCACAGCGTCTAGTGCTTCGGTGACACTTGCGACCGGAAGCATGGCTGCACTCGCAGCACCTTGAAGCTGCTTGGCAGCCATCTCGGTGAAGGTCCCAGCTGGACCGAGATATGCAATCGAGGTTGGGTTTGACATGTCTTTAGATTAGGGCAGTATCCGCACTCGCAGTAGAGAAGTGATTGGGGAATCTAGCTGGATACCTGTCGCACAGGCAGATTTGGCTATAGCGTGATTGAGGAAATCCGCACTGGAGGCATCATGCACGAACGAGCTGGGCAAAAAGCTAGGGCCACCGATCTAGTCGACCTCGCAGCACTGACGGCTGCCTATTTTGAGCACAAGCCCGATGTCTCCGTCCCGACCCAGAAGGTTGCCTTTGGCACATCCGGACACCGCGGCAGCTCGTTAAATGTCTCGTTCAACGAACAGCACATCTTGGCAATCACTCAGGCCATTGTTGAGTATCGAGCATCGCAAGATATTTGCGGGCCGATCTATATCGGTCGAGACACTCACGCGCTTAGTGAACCTGCACAAGTATCAGTGCTTGAGGTATTGGCTGGAAACGATGTGCTCGCTCTGGTTGATTCGCACAACGGCTACACCCCAACTCCAGCGGTCTCAGTTGCAATCATCGACCACAACGCAGTTCTCCCTCACGGCAGCAATCTAGTAGCCGATGGCATAGTCATCACCCCAAGCCACAACCCTCCTCAGGATGGCGGCATCAAATACAACCCTCCTCACGGTGGCCCAGCTGACTCGGATGCCACCGGATGGATTGCCAATCGTGCGAACGATTTAATTCGCGGTGGCATGGTCGGGGTTAAGCGCAAGGCTCCCAACCCTCACCACTTTGATTTCAAGTTCAACTACGTATCGCAGCTGGGTCAGGTGCTGCGACTAAATGAGATTCGCGATGCGGACATTCGCATCGGTGCAGATCCAATGGGTGGTGCATCAGTTGATTACTGGGCAATGATCGCAGAGCATTACAAGCTCAATCTCGAGGTCATCAATCCAAACGTTGACTATCAGTTTGGATTTATGACCCTGGACTGGGACGGCAAGATTCGCATGGACTGCTCCTCCGAATTTGCAATGGCATCTCTGATTGAAAACAGGTCAAGTTATGACATCTCGACTGGCAACGATGCCGACGCCGATCGTCACGGAATCGTGACCGCCGATTCAGGACTTATGAATCCAAACCACTTTCTAGCCGTTTCAATCGACTATCTGTTTGGCAATAGAGACGGATGGGATTCAGAGGCTGCGGTTGGCAAGACCATGGTTTCATCTTCAATGATCAACCGAGTGGTTGAGAAACTCGGTCGCAAGTTGGTTGAGGTGCCGGTCGGCTTCAAGTGGTTTGTCCCAGGACTCTCCTCGGGCGCTCTTGGGTTCGGAGGCGAGGAATCCGCCGGGGCATCCTTCTTGCGACTAAATGGGCAACCTTGGTCCACTGACAAAGATGGACTGATCATGTGCCTTTTGGCTGCCGAGATTGAGGCAGTCACCGGCTCAAGCCCCTCCGAGCTTTATGCAGACCTAACTCGCGAGTTTGGCGAGCCTCATTACAGAAGAGTGGATGCTCCCGCGACCTTGGATCAAAAGTCCGCGCTCTCCAAGTTGAATGCGGACGCCGTGCAGGAAACATCGTTGGCTGGAGAGGCCATTCTTGCTATCGAAACTCAAGCCCCAAATGGTGGTGCGCTTGGAGGCATCAAGGTCGCTACCAAGAATGCTTGGTTTGCGGCGAGGCCTTCGGGTACCGAAGACGTATACAAGATCTATGGTGAATCCTTCAACGGCTCAGCTCACTTAGAGCTGGTGCTCGCCGAAGCTCAGTCGTTGGTTGACTCCGCTATCTCTTCCAAATAGAACTCGGCTGCTGGGTATCCCCAGAATTCCTCAAGGGTTTGTATTCCTAAATCGGTATACAGTTTGGCTGCTTGCTTGCCAACGAATCGCAAGTGCCAAGGTTCGTATGTGTAACCGGTGATTTTGGTGGTGTCTTCTTCGTATCGAATTATGAATCCATAGCGCCAGGCATTAGCTGCCAGCCACTTGCCACCAACAGTGTCCCCAAAACACTGCATGATGGCGCAGCCCTGTGCAGGCACAGAAACATCCACCGCTAGACCGGTTTGGTGTTCGGAGTGACCAGCCTTGGCACTTCTAATAAGCGCACCGGCGAGACCGTACTGTTTGGTTTTTGATTTGAAGAGATCCTGCTGGTAGTCAAAGGATCGGAATGCTGAATTCACAAACAGCTTGCCCGCACCTTCTGCCTTCATGCCCTTGGCAAGTTCCTCAAGTGCAGATGCAGCTTGGTCTGAGAGCTCCAAACCGCGAGAGTTATCCAGCGAAGCAGACGTCTCAATCTTTCTCAGATTCGTGGGCTGGTAGTTCAGTGGATTGAGTGGACGCTGTTTATTTACCAGCACCAAGTCGCTACCTGCCAAATCGGTACCTAAGCGATTTGCATCAAAGCTGGAAAACGCAAGCACCTTGACCGGAACACTTGCTTCGCTGCGCTTGGTAACTTGCTCGGCAATCAACTCGTGCTTGGCACCAAAGGCATTGGGCTGAAGGACAAGTGCAAGTCCAATCAAGCCCAGCACAATTGGAGGAACAAACACAAAGAGTGGGTTCCTGGCAAGAGGTCTAGACTTGGGCACGAGTACCACCCTAAAACTTGGAGACCAATTGCCCACTAAATCAAAGCGGGAAGCCGCAAAACAAGCTGCCCAAACCGGCGTAATGACTCCCAGGCAAATCTGGCTGGTGCTGATAGGTCTGATGTCGGGCATGTTCCTAGCTGCTTTGGACCAGTCTGTGGTTGGTGCCGCAATGCGAACCATCGCGGACGACCTTGACGGACTTTCGCTTCAAGCTTGGGCAACCACTGCTTACCTGATTACATCCACCGTCTCGACTCCTATCTATGGCAAGCTCGGCGATCTTTTTGGTCGCCGCCCGCTGTTCTTGATTGCCATCGTGATCTTTATCACTGGTTCGGTGACTACCGGCTTTGCAACCACGATGTATGAACTCGCTGCATACCGCGCGCTTCAGGGAATTGGAGCTGGAGGTTTGTTCTCCTTGGCTCTGACCATCGTGGCCGATATCGTGCCTCCGCGCGAGAGGGCAAAGTATCAGGGTCTGTTCCTTGCTGTCTTTGGCTCATCGTCTCTTCTTGGTCCAGTGGTGGGTGGAACTTTTGCCGGCATCGATCAGATCCTTTGGATTGACGGTTGGCGCTGGGTATTCCTAATCAACCTTCCGGTTGGAATTGTGTCTTTGATCATGGTGACTGTGTTCCTGCACGTGCCACACACCCCGAAGCAGCAGAAGATTGACTGGTGGGGCGCTGTCACCATCATCTTCGCAACCGTCCCACTGCTACTGGTTGCCGAACAGGGTCGCGAGTGGGGCTGGGGATCACCGCTTTCAATCGCAATGTATGTGATTGGTGTCGCCGGAATTGTTTCCTTCATTACCATCGAAAAGAAGATGGGCGAATCGGCACTAATTCCACTGACGCTTTTCAAGAACCAAACTTTCGCTAGAACTCAGATTCTTGGATTCATCATCGGCATCGGAATGTTCGGCGGCATGATCGTGCTTCCGCTAATCATCCAAATCATCTACGGGGTTTCCCCGACGATGGTTGGCTTCATGATGCTCCCAATGGTTGTTGGAATGATGAGCGCAACCATCACGGCAGGTCGCATTACTTCCAAGACTGGCAAGTACCGAATCTTCTTCAACACCGGAACCGCGACCCTGACCATTGGCTACCTATACATGGTGCTGCTAATGCGAGCTGACACCCCACTTTGGGTATTGGCAATCGGAATGGTTCTGATCGGTATGGGTCTGGGACAGCTAATGCAGACCACCATGGTTGCCAGCCAGAACGCGGTTGAGGCCAAAAACATCGGAGTTGCAACCTCATCGGCTACTTTCTTCCGCCAGATGGGTGGCACCTTTGGTGTCGCTATCTTCATGTCAATCCTGTTCTCCCAGGTGGTCGACAAGATTCAGGCTGCATTTGAGACTTCTGCGGTCAAGGCAGGTTTTGCCGATGCACTTCAGGACCCAGCCGTAATGGCGAACCCGGCCAACGCTGGAATCCTTGAGATCCTAAAGTCCGGCCCATCTGGAGCTGAAGGCATTACTAACGACAGCTCGTTCTTGATCGGTGCCGACGAGAGATTGACTCTCCCGTTCCGAATTGGATTTGTGGATAGCTCGCTAACGGTATTCATGTTGGCCGCCATCATCATCGCCATCGCATTTGTGATTAGCTGGTTTATCAAGGAGATTCCACTGCGTGAAAAGAGTGCAGCGCAGGAGGCAGCCGAGGCTGCCGCTGCTGTGCACTAAGACTTATACTTTTTCTACACGGGAGTTCGGTAAACCGGACTGAGAGGAAGACTAGCTAGTCTTCGACCGTCGAACCTGATATGGGTAATGCCAGCGCAGGGAGACACCTCTTACCCGTGCCTAACTTTTAGAAAGGCACGACATGAAGAAAACAATTGCAGCAATCCTCACCGCTTTGGTCCTAACCGGCTGCGCTCCAGCAGCCGAGGAAAAGATTGAAGTGGTCAGATTGGCCACCCACGAGTCCTTCTACATCAGCGATGAGCAGATTGCTGAGTTTGAAGAATCAACCGGCTACCAGCTCGAGGTGATCACCCTGGGTGACACCGGAAGCCTCACCAACCAACTGGTGCTAACCAAGAATGCTCCCATTGCGGATGTGGTTTATGGCATCGACAACACTTTCGCCGCAGTCGCAATTGAGAACGACATCGTCGAAGATCTGCAGCAGGTTAATTACGGAGACGTCTGCTTCAACTACGACATCCAGTGGTTCGAGAAGAACAACATCACCCCACCTGCCAGCTGGCGCGATCTAGGTCAGAGCGAATACAAAGATCTAGTTGTTATCTCCAACCCAAACCTCTCATCTCCTGGCATGGCGTTCCTAATCACCACCCACGCAGGATTTGAAACCGAAGCTGAGGTTTTCGCCTACTGGAGATCGCTTAGAGACAACGGCCTAAAGACCACAGCCAGTTGGACTGACGCCTACTTCACCGACTTCACTCGCTACGGCGGAACCAGGCCAATCGTGCTTAGCTACGCATCCTCACCGGTTGCAGAGCTAAAGGATGGCAAGCCACAATCCAAGGCCCTGCGCAGCGAGTGCTTTAGACAGGTTGAATACACAGCCCTAGTCAAGGGTGGAATCAATAAACCAGGTGGACAGGCAGTTGTCGACTTCCTGCTTTCAAAGAGCTTCCAAGAGGCTCTGCCTTGGAACATGTTTGTCTATCCAAATGACGGCTTCGCAATCCCTGCCGAATTTCAAGAGTTTGCTCCGCCAGCCGAGAGTGTGATCGGCGAGGAACTTGACTACGGCTCGAATCGGGAACGCTGGCTAAAGGACTGGTCAGACGTTTTTGACAACTAGCCTCGAGCTACTACTCACCACCGCATTCATTGCGGTGGTGAGTGCTGCATTCTCGCTTGCGGTCGGCATCCCATTTGGAAACTGGCTGCGATCACTAGGACCTGCACTTGGTCGAGCTGTCGCGACCCTCACGCTCATACCGTTTTTACTTCCTCCCTTGCTAATTGGTTTAGCCGTGGTCGGAGTGTTTGGTGAGCTAGAAGTAGATTCCAATTCTGGAATGTTGTTTGTAGTTCTTGCGCATGCGTTTATGAACTTTGGTTTCGTCGCAAAAGTGTTTGCAGGTTCAACAGTCGATTCCGAGCAAATTGAGGCCGCTCGCCTGGACGGTGCTACTGACTCAGCAATTCGCAGAAGGATTGAACTACCGCAGCAGATTCCGGGATTGGTGTCGGCTGCGCTCTTGGTAGCGCTCTACTCCGCCACAAGTTATGGATTGGTTCTCACTTTGGGTGCTGGCAAGGTAAAGACGCTTGAGACTGAGATAGCCATCGCAACTTTGCAACAACTTGATCTTGACACGGCTGCTATCTACGCGGCACTTCAGACGCTGCTCACCATTGCAATGTTCCTGGTCGCTAAGTCGGTGAGTGGCACTCCAGGTGCATTGGATCAGATTGAGAAATCCATCCTTCGCCCAACCTGGTTGCAAAGAGTGCTAGGCGCAACTCTCGTCGCTTTGGTTGTCGCTGCGTTGGTCGCCATCGTCGCTCGGATGTTCGCAGGTCCTGGGTTCCTCACCAACATCGCAAATCTCTCGACCAAGGGTGAGCGGCAACTACTAAACATCACTGTCTTGGATGCAAGCCTGAATAGCGTCAGGAACGCCTTGGTGGTTGTAATCATTACTCTGCCAGTGGCATACCTGTTAGCAAGTAGAAAGCGTCCTTCTGGCTTAGTGCTTTTACCAATCGGAATTTCACCGGTCGTGATTGGCCTGGCGACTCTGGCGCTAGCCGGATACCTACCAAGAGCGCTTACGAGCTCTTGGATACTCCTACCGCTGATCCAAGTGCTCTTCGCGATGCCAGTTGCTTATCAGATCCTCAGGCCAGCACATTCGGCGATAGATAGAGATGTGCTCGAGGCAAGTCGCTTGGATGGAGCTGGCAGGATTAGGACCGCAGTGCTCATCGAACTTCCGCTAATCAAAAAGAGCATCGCTCTGGCAGTCGCATTTAGTGC
>CAZLKR010000011.1:18819-28427 GCA_964560155.1 uncultured Aquiluna sp. | reverse complement strand
GCCGCTGTGGTTCCAGAGCCTGCGAAGAAGTCCAGAACGGTATCGCCTGGTTTAGAACTAGCGGTGATGATGCGCCTAAGAATGCCTTCGGGTTTCTGAGTCGGGTAGCCAGTCTTTTCTTTCCCGGTTGGCGAAACAATTGTGTGCCACCAAACATCCGTTGGTAACTTTCCTCTTTCTGCCTTTTCTTTGGTCACCAAACCAGGTGCCATGTATGGCTCACGATCAACCTCTTGAGAGTTGAAGTAGTAGGTCTTCGGGTTCTTCACGTAAACCAAAATGTTGTCGTGCTTGGCTGGCCAGCGAGACTTGGAACGTGCGCCATAGTCATAGGCCCAGATGATTTCATTGAGGAAGCACTCGCGACCAAAGAGTGCATCGAGTAGCACCTTTGCGTAGTGAGACTCGCGATAGTCAAGGTGAAGGTAAAGAGTTCCTGTGTCGGAAAGCAGTCGCCAACTCTCCTCAAGTCTTGGCTCTAAGAAGGCCCAGTAGTCTGCAAACTCATCGTCGTAGCTCAGCACCTTAGAAACGATCTGCTCGTACCTCTTGCCCTGGAAACCAACTCGACCTGATTCGCTCACCTTAGAGGTGCGGTTAGTTCGGACCTGCTCGCGACCGGTGTTGAAAGGCGGGTCGATGTATATCAACTGCACAGACTCGCTAGGCATCGACTTGAGATGCCCGAGGTTATCCCCCATGATTACTAAGTTGCCAGTCACGAGTGAAAGATTAACAGCATGAGCCCGAACGTTGTTCACAACCCAGCAAACAATCGCTTTGAGATCTTCTTGGAGAACGAGCGCGTTGGCCTGATGGACTACGAACAGGTTGACTCAGAAATTCGTCTAACCCACACCGAGGTTGACCCCGCTCACCAGGGTAAGAACCTGGCAGCTATTTTGCTGAGGGAGTCGCTACACACCATTCGTCACGAGGACATGGGCAAGGTTGTTCCAATCTGCTCATACACCGTGAAGTACATGGAGAAGCACCCGGAGACTCAAGACCTGCTGCTAAACCCAATCGAAGAAGCCATTGCAGCTTGCAAGTGGCCTGGAGCTAGCGCTTAGTCCCAGTTACTTGGAGCCGGCTCTTTTCCCTTCGGAAGCTGAGCGCTCTGGGCCCACTGCTCGACCCACTTAGGAATCTTGGGTTCTTCGCCCGGCCAGCCGCCAGATCCGTCCATGACTTCCTTTGGGGTAACAATGCCCCAGCTGCGCTTTAGGAACCTGCCGCGCATGATTGCCTTGGCGTAAATCTCACCGTTTCTAACAAAGCGCTGCTCGATGAAGTAGGCTACATCGTCCCAACCAATGACCTTGGTCTCGATGTCGAACTTCTGCCATGGCTCCAAAGACTTTCGGTAGCTGATGGTCGAGTTCACCACAATCGGATACCAGCCAAGCTTGCGCCACTTCTGCCAGAAACCCGTACGCAAGCCCTGGTCGTAGCGACCAAGGTCCATCAGGGTGAGAAAGACGCCGTTGTTCATGTGGCGATAGATATCCAGATCGGTTGGCCAAACGCGAAACGAGGTTACGGAAACCTCATCAATACGCAGCTTCGATCTTCTCCTCCAGGTGAGCATCACATAGAGGATTCGGAACCAGAGCTTCACCAGATCACAACGCGCTTGTCTGGGTCCAACCAAAGTGCATCGGACTCAGTGGTGCCAAAGGTCTCGTGGAATAGGTCGAGATTCTTGACCACCTGGTTGACGCGGAATTCAGCCGGGGAGTGCGGGTCGGTTGCCAAGCGCTGGATAGCGATCTCATCGCGAGACTTGGTTCTCCAGCACTGAGACCAGGCCATCAAGAAGCGCTCTGCTGCGGTTAGGCCATCGATCACCGGTGGCTCAGCACCATTTAGTGAAATCAGGTAGGCCTTCCAGCCGATGCTTAGGCCACCAAGGTCTCCGATGTTTTCTCCGATGGTGAGCTCGCCGTTGACCTTGTTGCTGTCGTCCAACTCTGTCGGGCTTAGCTCGCTGTACTGGTCAATCAAAGACTTGGTGCGCTCTTCGAAGGCCTTACGGTCAGCCTCGGTCCACCAAGAAACAAGCTTTCCATCTCCGTCATACTTTGAACCCTGGTCATCAAAACCGTGACCGATTTCGTGACCAATAACGCCACCGATGCCACCAAAGTTGATTGCGTCATCTGCTTCCGGCGAGAAGAACGGAGGCTGCAGGATTGCGGCAGGGAATACGATCTCGTTTAGGCCTGGGTTGTAGTAGGCGTTTACGGTCTGAGGAGTCATGTGCCACTCGTCACGATCGATTGGAGCGCCAATCTTGTTGGCGTGGTAGTCAAACTCCCAGCTAGAAACGTTTCTCACGTTGCCAACCAAATCATCGCGAGAGATCTGGATTGCTGAGTAGTCCTTCCACTTGTCTGGGTAACCAATCTTTGGGGTGAACTTGGAAAGCTTCTCCAGGGCCTTGACCTTGGTCTCCTCGGTCATCCAATCCAGGTTGGTGATGCTCTGGCGGTAAGCCTCGATTAGGTGCCCAACCAAAACTTCCATCTTCTGCTTGGACGATGCTGGAAAGTGCTTCTCCACATAGATCTGTCCAACTGCTTCGCCAAGGCTGCCTTCAACTAATGCGACCGCTCGCTTCCAGCGTGGTCGGTTTACTGGCTGTCCAGTTAGCTTGGTGCCGTAGAAGGCAAAGCGCTCTTCAATAAATGCAGAGCTTAGGTATGGGGCGTAGGAGCGAATCAAGACCCAGCTCAGCCATAGCTTCCAGGTCTCTAGCTGCTCATCAGAAAGTAGCTCCTCGATGCCTTCGAAGAAGGACGGCATCATCACTACATTCCAATCGAGTAATGAACTCTTGAGTGCTGCACCTGCAAGGTATTCATCCCAAAGAATCTTCTTGTTCAGGCTCTTGAGTCCCGCAAGGTCTTTGAGGTTGTAGGTCTTCTCGGCATCGCGAGACTCAACCCTGCTCCAGTGGTGCTTGGCGATCTTTGCCTCGAGTGCGTAAATGGCTTGGGCTGCATCAATAGCGTCGGTTGCAGACCAACCGGCGAGCATCAGCATGCGCGAGATGTGAGGCACGTACTCGGTGCGAATCTCTTCGTACTTCTCGTCGGTGTAGTAGTCCTTGTCAGGAAGACCAATACCGCCCTGGTACATGTGCACTAGGTAGCGCTCTGGGTTTCCGGCATCGTTGTCGACGTAGCTGCCCCAGATTCCTGGGACACCGTCACGCTCTAGTTCACCGAGCAGGGTGAAGAAGTCTTTGCGGTCAGCCACAGCTGAGATTCGACCCAGACCATCTTCTAGTGGCGCTGCGCCAAGCTGCTCAATGCGGTCCTCGTCTAGGAAGGATGCGTAGAGGTCACCAATCTGCTGAGCCACACCCGGACGTGGGTTGGCGGCTGCCTCTTCGAGGACTTCCTTTACAGCGAGTTCGGAGTCATCGCGCAGGATCATGAAGCTGCCGTAGAGCGCTTGATCCTCGGGGATTGAAGTGGAGTCCAGCCACAGACCATTGACGTGTCTGAAGAGGTCATCTTGCGGACGAATGTTGTGATTTAGTTCGGCTTTATTTAGCCCAGGCTTCATTGACATGCCCCCTAGTCTATGGCGGTTGTGCGGGGCTAAACTTGGATTATGGCTCTGAACAAAATCATTCTCTACTACGGCTTTGCACCGGTAGCGGACCCCAAGGCGGTCATGCTCTGGCAGAAGACGCTTTGTGCTTCCCTAAATCTCAAGGGTCGCATCTTGATTTCAGAGCACGGCATCAACGGCACCCTAGGTGGCGACATGGAAGACCTAAAGAAGTACTGCCGCGCCACCAAGGAATACCCGGGCTTTGGAAAGATCGACTTCAAGTGGTCTGACGGCACCGGAAATGATTTCCCAAGACTTAGCGTGAAGGCCCGTAAAGAGCTGGTTGCCTTCACCACTCCTAACGAGATTGAGGTTGCCAAGGCCGGTGTCGTAAATGGCGGCAAGCACCTCAAGCCACACCAGGTAAACCAGCTGGTTGAGGAACGTGGCGATGAAGTTGTCTTCTTCGACGGCCGCAATGCCTTCGAGGCAAAGATCGGCAAGTTCAAAAACGCCATCGTGCCTGATGTGCAGACCACTCACGACTTCATAGCTGAGTTAGAGAGCGGTAAGTACGACCACCTCAAGGACAAGCCAATCGTCACCTACTGCACCGGCGGCATTCGATGCGAGATTCTCTCCGCCGTCATGATCAACCGCGGCTTCCAAGAGGTCTATCAAATCGACGGTGGCATCGTTCGCTACGGCGAGCGCTACCGCGACAAGGGCCTTTGGGAAGGCTCGCTATACGTATTTGACGGTCGCATGAACATCGACTTCTCGGACGAGGCAAAGACCATCGGTGTTTGCGAATGCTGCGGCGGCGCAACCAAAGAGTTTAGAAACTGCCAGAACCTTGGCTGCAAGGACCTGGTCCTGCTGTGCGATAGCTGCAACGAAGATCCAGCCAACCTAGTTTGCAAACCAACTCACACCAGAGGCCGCAAGCTTCAAGAAGTTGGCTAGGGACCATAAAGAAACCCCGCAGAAACCAAGGTTTCTGCGGGGTTCTTCTTTAGGAGAGATACGCAACTAGAAGTTTTTAGTGGCGTGGACCGTGGCCCTTGTCGCCAGGTCCCTTGCTGCCGTCGCGGTCACCATCGTGACCCCTACCGCCATGGCCTTTGCCGCCACGGTCGCCTTCACGAGGACCGCCGTCCAGGTGCTGTGCGGCAACGGTTGCGCTGTAAGCCACGGTTAGATTCTTGGAAGAGGTCACGGTTGCAATCCCGGCATCAGATACGGTGACCGTCACCAGTGCAGCGGCCGAACCGTCAGATGGGTAGACCGCATACTTTGAAACTCCAGCCGTCTCGGCTCGGAATCCCACGGTCGCGGTCAAAGTAGAGCCATTGATCACTGGCTCTGCTGCGCCACGGTCAGGACGAATCCCAATGCGGTGCCCGCCGGTGGTTGGCTCGGCAGCCGGCAGTGCCGTGGCACTTGCCGAAAGCTCGTAAACAGTGAAGTAGGCACCGTGACTTGCCTCGTGTGAGGAGGTAACGGTTGATGGAATACCGGTGATTGTTGCGCTGATGGTTGCGTGAGCGTGATCTCGCTTACCAACGCTAGAGGCGCTGGTGGTTGAACTTGCTGATCTATCGTGCGCGATTGCCGGCAGTGTTGCCAGCGCTGCGCCTGCCACCAGGGTGGAAGCGAGTGCGATCGCGACTTTCGAAGCTGTCTTCATTTTTATCCTGTCTGTTAGGGACAGTACCGAAGGTATTCAGTTTTGAATCTTCGAGTTGGAAAAACCAGCATCTGTGGACGAAGCTGCCAGCGCATTCCCAGTTATGAGAGTTGTCTGGGAGTTGTCTGTTAGAGAAAACGCCAGCGCTTGAGTTCCCAGCCAAATTTGATTGCCAGCAATCGAACCAAGATGATCAAGCCACTGCCAACCAAAAGCGTGAAGGTTGTCGGAGCTTGAAGCATGTGAAGCAGAACGACGACCCAGGCACCCGCAAAGGCAACCACCGCATATGGCTGGTGATCGTGGAAGGCTCTTGGGACCTCGTTGACCAAAACATCTCTGAGTACTCCGCCAAAGACAGCGGTGATGACACCCATAAGCACCGACACCAGCGGGCTGCTTCCTAGCTCAAGCGCGATATGAGTACCACCCGCTGTGAAGATCCCCAGCCCAATTGCATCTGGCACCAAAATGGCCCGCTCGGTTAGCTCCATGTGGCGTGAGCGGAAGAAGAACGGCAGCGCTAGCGCCAAGCCGATTAGGGCCCAAACCCAAAACTCTTGCTCGACCCAGAAAAACGGTTTGCGATCTAAAAGCACATCTCGAAGGGTTCCGCCACCAAATGCTGTGACAAACGAGACCATCACAACGCCAACCAGATCAAAGTGCTTTCTCGCCGCTTCGATCACTCCGGAGAGCGCAAATGCGATTACGCCCAGCACCTCGAGTGCGATGACGAAGGTCTCTAGGTTCACTTGGTCTCCTTGGTGCGCGAGGCGGGACTTGAACCCGCACGTCCTTGCGGACACTGGCACCTGAAGCCAGCGCGTCTGCCATTTCGCCACTCGCGCGATTCGAAGCCGTAAGGCTTGTAACGAGTTCCGAGATTACCAGAGAAATAAGCCCGTCATAAGGGGTGGGTGGGTAGACTTACCCTCACTCCAAGAGATGGTGAGAGCGGACTAATTGAGCTTTCTGGACAAGGTTGAAAAGCGCATTGAGACGAGTATCGGCTCTGTCTTTGCGCGTTTGAGTAAGGCCGAGCTACAGCCGGTTGAACTCACCCAGGCGATTCGCTCAACCATGGATCAAGCGGCTGCGGCCGTGGACAAAGACCGAGTGCTAGTGCCACATATTTATAAGGTTTTGGTTGCACCAACCGACTTCCCTCGAGTTACCCCGGGAATCCTCAGCGCGGTTCAGCTCGAGGTTGCCAAGTATGCCGCGAAGCAGGGCTACCGCCTCGCCAGCAACCTTGAGCTCAAGGTAGTTCCAGATCCACAGGTGCCGCGCGGCCAGGTCAAGGTTGGCTACGCAGTCCTGAACCAAACGGTGAACTGGGTCCCAGCTCTAATTGTCGATGGTCGAAGAATCTCGCTGAAGACCGGAGTCACAACCGTTGGTCGCGATGATGCTGCGGACATTGCCATCGATGATCGAGGTCTGAGCCGCGTCCACTTTGAAATTGCGTGGAATGGCGAAGTTGCCGCCATCAGAGACCGGCAGTCCACCAACGGAACCTTTGTCGATGACTCCAGAATCTCCGAGATAGTGCTGCGGTCTGGAAATGTGATCAAGGCTGGCCGCAGCGAATTCGAGTTTGAACTGAGTGCGAATGCGCAGGTGGATGCATGAGTGAACTAGCGCTATTTTTGGTCCGCATTGGCTTTGTTGCCGTGCTCTGGATCTTCATTTTGAGCTTGCTCTCGGTTATCCGCGCCGACCTCTACGGTCGCAGGGTGATCAGCAAGATTGCTCGGCAAAACGCACCTGCCCTGGCAGGTGGCGGATCTGTAGCCGGATCGGTTGCAAGTCTTGGCATCGAAGATGGCGAAGTATTTGACCCAACCCAAATTGCGATGCTCACCGGCAGAACCGCGGGAACCTTTATTGACATCGCCGGCAAGCGTGAAATGCTCATCGGCAGGGGTGCTAGCTGCGACGTTGTGATCTCAGATGAGTTTGCCTCAAACATGCACTCCAAGCTGGTTTTGGTCGGCGAGGACTGGGTGCTCCAAGATCTAAATTCCACCAACGGAACCTTCCTAGACGGCAGAAAGGTGACCACTCCGGCAACCATTCGCCAGGGTGCCACCATTCGAATCGGCACCACAACCTTCGAGTTGAGGTAATAGGGTGGCGGTTAAATCCATCTCCTATGCGGCTAGCGATATCGGTAAGCACCGCAGCTCAAATCAGGACTCCGGCTATGCCGGTTACCAGCTCTACTTCGTCGCCGATGGCATGGGTGGCCACGCTGGTGGCGACATTGCATCCGCGATTTCCTCTCAACGCATTGCACTAACCGATGCTCGCTACGAAAGCACCGAGGAAGCGATTGAGTCGCTGCGCACCGGAATTCTCGAAGCTAACGGCATGCTCTCCTCAACCGTTGCCGAACACCCGGAACTTGAGGGCATGGGCACCACATTCTCGGGCATGCTGCTGCACGGCTCGCAAATCATCACCGCACACATCGGTGACTCAAGAATTTATCGAGCCAGAGATGGCGAGGTAACTCAGATCACCGCCGACCACACCTTCGTTCAGAAGCTGGTTGACCTTGGTCGCATCACTCCCGAGGAAGCCCTGGTTCACCCGCGCCGCAGTGTTTTGATGCGAGTGCTGGGAGACGTCTCCGGTGAGCCGGAGATCGATATTGCGCTGCACGATGCCCTGCCTGGAGATCGATGGTTGCTCTGCAGCGATGGCCTGAGCGGTGTGGTCCCAGAGAATGTGATGGATCGCATCCTGACCTCTCGCTTCCCAACCGAAGAGGTAGCGGAGCTGCTGGTTGGCGAAGCCTTGGAGTTTGGTGCTCCAGATAACGTCACCGTTGTGATTGTGGATTTGGTTCGACCTGCCACCAACTTGGAGTTTGAACCCGGTGCCCACTTTGTTGGCTCGGCCGCGAATGAAGTGGTTATCGAGGAGCGCAAGGGTGGCAAGATCCTGCGACTGTTCTCACCTCGCAACCTACTCGAGCTATTGCAGACTCCTGAAGACCCAACTCAGTACGCCCCGGAGTCTGAGGAGCTACTCAACAAGATTCTCTCCGAGACCAGACGCAAGATTCGCTGGCGCTCATTCCGCATCATTTCAAGCTGGTTACTAGTTGCAGGCCTAATTGCCGGTATGGGTTACATCGCCTACCAATACACCCAGACCCGCTACTACGTGGACGTCTACCAGGGTCAGGTGACGATATTCCAGGGCATTCGTGAGTCACTGGGTCCTTGGAAGTTCTCCGAGCCATACCTGGTGAGCGATATTCAGCTCGATGACCTAGAGCCTTTCCAGCAGACCCTGATTGAGCGATCTATCTCTGCCGAGTCATTGGATGACGCCCAGCGAATTCTCCAGCAGCTCAAGGATGGCATCAGATGAGCAATGTCTCGCTAACCACCGCCATTCCGATGCTGCTCAAGGCAGTCCCGAGGTCTAGAAACTTTGAGGCGGTGCTGCTGTTCTGGGTGGCGGGCATTCATGCTTTTGCCCTAGCTCAGGTTCAATTGGCTGTCCTGCAAAAAATGAGCTGGGACATGCTGTTTTACTGGGCACCGCCGGCTATCACCGCGGCTTTGGTGCACTACATCCTGCGCAAGCACGCGGTTGGTGCCGATGGTTTGATGTTGCCACTTGCCTACCTGCTAAATGGCCTCGGCATCGCGATGATCTATCGTCTGGATCTAGCCGAGAGCGCCAGGGGTGGAATAGAAATCTATGCCGACCGTCAGGTTTGGTTGAGCTGCTTCGCGATGATTGTTGCGGCAGTAGTGGTTCGATTGGTGCCTAATCACCTGGTGCTCAGAAGGTATCCATATCTTGCGGGAGCAATGGCGGTTTTCTTGCTGATCCTGCCGGCAGCTCCGGTAATTGGAAAGACCATCAATGGCGCAACGCTCTGGGTTGGAGTTGGAGAGCTCTCCTTCCAGCCTGGTGAAGTTGCCAAGATTCTGTTGGCGATCTTCTTTGCCGGCTACCTGGTATCCAAGAAGGACACCCTGAGCGAAATTGGCTCACGGCTTTTGTTTATGAAGGTCCCAAGAGCTAAAGACCTGGGCCCGATTCTGCTGTTCTGGGCTGCATCACTTGGTGTGCTGGTTTTGCAGCGCGATCTGGGAACTTCGATTTTGTACTTCGGGCTGTTCTTGGTGATGATCTACACCGCCACCGGAAGGGCCTTCTACGTTGGTGCCGGCCTAACCATGATGGTCACCGGCGCTTTGGTTGCCTCTCGAGTATTTGATTATGTGGGCAGAAGGTTTGACGCCTGGCTGGACCCATTTGCGGCCGCCAACTACAACGCTGCCGGTGGTAGCTACCAGCTAGTGCAAGCACTGTTTGGCAT